>JBGAOD010000037.1:0-30578 GCA_044221955.1 Phycisphaerales bacterium
GGCATCAAGGTCGACAACAACGGGAACATCGGGATTGGCGGGGACGCAACGTTCTGGCGTGTCACCGCAACGACGAATGGAAACGACCGCGCCTTTGTTCATATCAACCCCGCGGACGGTGTGGAGGTTGGTTCCTTTATCAGTAGTTCCGCCGGCTATTACGGGACGTTCACCGACCACCCCCTCAAGCTCTTCGCGAACGGCCACCCGTACGATGAGCCGGGGATCGTGCTCCGCACCGATGGGAAAGTCGGCATCGGAACCAACATCCCGATCGCAAGCCTTCACGTCGAAGGAGATTCGTTCTTCAGCGGCAGAATGGGCATCGGCACGGCACCCACCAGCAACAGGCTCACCCTCGGGGGCGAGACCGCCCAGTTTGCGCCGGCGGGGTTATCAGTGCTCCCCAGCGCCCACGCGACATCCCGACGCGCGGCGATCGACATCGGAAATTGGGCGACCGTGCAGGACATCACCGGCACAGGAACCCTGGATTTTTCGATCTATCAGAAAAATGTCGACGCGCACCGGATGTACTTCAGCCCAAACGGGTACATCGGTATCGGCACGACTACACCGACGGAGCGCCTGTCCGTGCTCTCGCCCGATATCGACGCGGCACGCATCGCCTCTTCCAATACCGCCTCCACTCGCTTCCACATTCAGAACACTTCCACCAACGGACGCGACTGGTACTTCGCCACCACGGGGGCGACCGCGGCGTCCGGGCCGGGGAACTTCCAAATCGTGGACGGCTCGTTGCAAGTCACCAGACTTCACGTCAACACCGCCGGCAACATCGGCATCGGCACGACAAGCCAGACCGAGAAGCTCGACGTGAACGGAAACGTGCGTTGTGTCTCGCTCATCCAGACCTCCGCCCGCGAGTTCAAGCAAGACATCCTACCGCTCACGAACGCGCTCGACGCGATCACGAAACTCCGCGGCGTGACGTACGCATGGAACAATCTGGCACCCGCCGACGTGCAGGGCCAGCACGACATCGGGTTCATCGCCGACGAGGTGAACCAGGTCCTGCCCGACATCGTCGCCAAGGACCAGAACGGCAAGCCCATCGGGATTGACTACGGCAAGATCGCGCCCGTTGCCGTAGAGGCGATCAAGCAGTTGAAGGCCGAGAACGACACTCTGAAGGCACGCCTCGAGAAGCTCGAGGCGCTCGTCGCCGCGCAGTCCGGTGCCGCGAAGTAGTTCACCCCTCACCACTGATCGGCGGGCTTGCCCCGAGCGGTTCGCACTTTTTCGCACGCGTTCTCAGGTTCGCTTTAGCGCACCCTACATGGCCCTCGTGTGTGTAGGGAACGGCGGGACGATGTTCGACCCGCCGCGGAACAGATCAAGCTTGGAAAAGGAGAAGGTCATGAGTTCAATCCGCCCGTGGTCCAGTGCTTCATCGTTGCTCGCCGCGATCGTGCTTTCCGCCGGTGCCCTTACCTCAGTCGCCGACGCCCAGGTCGGCACCGCGATCTCGTACCAGGGCCAGCTCAAGAACTCCGGTCAGGTGGTGAACACCGACACCGACATGCGGTTCACGCTGTTCGACGCTGCGACGGCCGGGAACGTAGTCGGCGGGCCGGTGACAATCCTCACCGTTCCGGTCTCGAACGGGCTCTTCAACGCCAACCCCGACTTCGGGTTCAACCCGTACACGCAGGGAATGGACCTCTGGTTGCTGATCGAAGTCCGCAACCCGGCGGGCTCGGGCTCCTACGTTGCGATGGGTTCGCGCCAGAAGCTGACGCCCGCGCCGTACAGCCTGGCAACGCGGGGGATCCGCGTGGATAGCGATGGGTACGTCTATGTCAGCGGCAAGGACAACACCATCAAGCAGGCCGTGATTCGCCTGGACGGGGGGGATGGGGCGGTCAACCAATACGCCGGGGTCGGTTTCTTTGATCGGGGCGTTCAGCAGTGGGGCTTGGGCAAGGATCTTGCCAACAATTTCTACCTCACCACCGCAACAACGGACAGAGGAATCAAGATGAGCCTGCCCGACGGCAAGGTCGGCATCGGCACCGCCCCGACGAACAACCGACTCACGCTCGGGGGTGAAACCGCTCAGTTTCCTCCGGCCGCGATGGCGGTGCTTCCCAGCACGCACGCGGCGTCTCGTCGCGCCGCGATCGATGTCGGGAACTGGGCCACCGTCCAGGACATCACCGGCACGGGAAACCTCGATTTCTCGATCTATCAGAAGAGCCTCGATGCGCACCGGATGTACTTCAGCCCCACCGGCAACGTCGGCATCGGCACGACGACGCCGACAGCGAAGCTCCAGGTGATCGGCGATAGCCGGTTCAACGGCCGGCTCCGATTCGGCGAGGATGGCGAGAACGGGAACTCCATCTTTCTCTGGCGCTACAACGGCCCGCCCGGCGTGAGCAACATGTACCTGGACCTGGGCGCGGGCAGCGGCGGCGCTTTCATCATCCAACGCGGACCCGCCTTCGACTCCTTCCAGTTCTTCGCCGATGGAAACGCATACAAGCCCGGCGGCGGAAGTTGGGGCGTCCTCTCGGACGAGCGCACCAAGTCAGATATCCAACCTCTCACGGGTACGCTCGATCGCCTGCTCAAGCTCAAGGGCCACTCCTACTCCTACAAGCCCGAGTACGTCGAGAAGGGCCGTGCCCTCCCCGGCACACAGATCGGCCTTGTCGCTCAGGAAGTCGAGACCGTGTTCCCGGACTGGGTGACGACCGCCGGCCCCGAGGGGCTCAAGGTTGTCAACGAACGCTCCACAACCGCGCTCATGGTCGAAGCGATGAGAGACCTTCGAAACGAAAAGGACACTGAAATCAATGGTCTCAAGGCTCGCCTTGAGAAGCTCGAAGCTCTCGTCGCCGCTCAGACAGCAGCGAAGTGATCGCGCCACCTCCCCACTCACCACCGGCTCGGCGTGGCTCCCCCGGAGCGCTCCGGTCGTAACGAAAGGTTTACCATGAACACACGCAACCCCACCATCGTGCTCATCACCCTTGGGGCCGCCGTGACCGCTCCGCGGGCCTGGTCACAGGTTTCCCTCGTCTCCCAGAACCGATATGTCCAGGCCAGCTCTTACTACAACATCCCGACGTGCAACCAGAACAACCAGATCAACGCGCCCGGATTTGCTCTCTTTGACCAAAGCCTCACCGTGCAGTGCCCGGGAGCGGACTACGGCACCGCGACCCAACGCTCCACACTCACGCCCACAGGATTCGACGTGCAGATGTCGGCAGGGGCCGGCGGAAACGCCCCGCTGAGCGGGTCGTCCGCCACCTCCTCGTACCAGGTTGTGTTCGACGTCGTCGCGCCCACGCCCTACACAAGCACGGGAACTTCCGGTCTGTTTCGAATTGTCGGCCCCGGCGTGGACCGCCTCCTCGGCACCTTCGAGGACAGCGTGCTCGCGCCCGGTCGCTACACGCTCTCATGCACCATCTCCGCCTTCAACCCCGGGGGAGGGCTCGGCGGATCTGCCCAGAACACTATGACGTTCGCACCGGTTTCTGCCTTTACCGTCGACTGGTCCACCATCGACGGCGGCGGCGGAGCGATGAGCGGCGGAACTTTCCAGATCTCCGGCACCATCGGGCAACCCGACGCCTCCAGCCGCGCCTCACGCCTCAGCGGTGCAGACTTCCAGATCATCGGAGGCTATTGGGCCGTGACGCTCCCGGAGTGCGCCTCAGACTTCGACGGCAACGGGTTTGTCACCGGCGACGACTTCGATGCCTTCGTCAACGAGTTCGTCGCGGGCACGGACGACGCCGATTTCGACGGCAACGGGTTCGTCACCGGTGACGACTACGACGCCTTTGTGATCGCGTTCGAGGGCGGGTGCTAGGGACCAAATCACACCTCGATCGCATCGCACTCCGGGGAACCAACGCCGCGCGGTGCCGACACCGGGGGATCGCACGGCGAACGGTTTCTCGCGCGGGATGCGAGTTCGGCGCGATACCCCGGCGTTGCCGAAAGAACTCCGGCTTGCGTCTGCGTGCCCCTCGCGCGGGTCTAGACCCCAGAAACTCAGAGGTAGTTCTGTGCGATCGCCGCCATCTGCACGGGTGAGAAGAACTCCGACGGCAGAGGAGGAGTCGGCGGGGTTGTCGGGGGCGGGGGCGGCGGCGGGGCCACCGCGCCGCCCATCACGCACTTGCATTGCGCGTCGGCAAAGACGTGCGGGAGCGCTTCTTTGAAGCTGACCACGTGCCGCAAGCCCAACGTGTGCCCGATCTCGTGCACGATCGTGCTCGCCACCAACTGGGCCGCTTGCACCCCGCCGAGCCCGCTGAGAATCCTGCGCAGCCCGCTTGGGCTGTTGGTCCCGGCGGTGAGGACGATGGGGGCGAGAACCTCCTTGGTCGCGACCACCGGCGGGGTGGCGCTGGGGTTCGCTCCGATGATCGGTCCCAAGAGTTCGCTGTGCGCGACCTCCCCGGCCGGTGGGTTGGCGTTCTGGGCGCAGATGTAGAAATCAAAGAATGGGATCTGGATCGTTTCCCCGGTGAGGAACGTGACTCGCTGGTTGCCTTCCATGTTCGCCGCGAACTGGTTGCGCTTGGCGACCGGAACGTTGCTGGACATGAACCAGAGCGCCTGCGTCGCCGCGGATCGTCCTTGCACAAAGAGCGTGGCGAACCGGGTGCGCACGTTCTGCGGCGCGGGCTGCCCCGGCGGCGTTGGGGGCGTAGCCCCGGCGAGTTCAACGTTGACCGTCGCGAATCCGGCGGCTCGCAGGACGGCCGTCACATGCGTCCGCAGCTCGCCGTGGTTCGCGGTCGGAACCAGCGCCAGGACAGTGTCGTCGATGAACACGTTCACAGTGAGGCCAGCCGAGCGCAGGCCCGGCGGGAACGTCCCCTCCCGCGACATCGTCGAGAGCGTGTGGACGCCAAAGTACGTCAGCAGGGGATGTCGGGCGACCTGGTTGGCCACCGCCTCGTCAGGGACTTTATCGTGCTGGAGCGGCACCTCGATCGGCATGTTCGCCGCCGCGCCGGTAACGTCCGTCTCCACCACGTTGTCCACCGTGAGGCGCGCGTTGAGCTGCAGAAAGGCGTTCGTCGCGTCGAAAATCCACGGGAGGTTGAGCGTCAGGGTATCGCCGTCGCGGATCTGAACCGACGTGCCGTCAACCGTAAGCGGGAGCGTCCAGTCCGATCGCTGCATGATGTCCGGGGCACCCGGCGCGGTGTTGGGTGTGAAATCCGTCACGAACGCTTGCCCGACCGCCGTCCCGGGCTTCTTTGCGACCATGAGAGGGGTTCGCGCCGCGCCGGTGAGCGCGATGGTCCCGTTGAACGTGCCGCAGAGCGTGTACGGTGCCGCCGGGTCGTTGGCACGCTGGCGGGCAAGGAGTTCGAGCCGGGCTCGCGGGCGCGTGTTGGCGACCATCCCCGGCGGCATGACCCCCGCTCCGCGATCCTCGAGCGAAACATTCACACCCACCACGACCGGGAACGAGCCCTTGCCCGGTCTGGCAGCCGACGTGAACGTCCCGGTGCCGGTGGGCGTGAGGTGGACCGTGGTCGTCGTGAGCTTCACTCGAATGCGGTCTGGCACGGGGCGCTCCGGGATGGTGGGTCAGAACTTGTTCACCTGCGCCTGGTTGGAAACGGTCGTGAGCAGCGGGCCGAAGATTTCCATGACCGCCTCGGTCGCGCCCGCCCCGCCGTTGGCCGGGTCCATGCGGTGCCACGGCGTGACGTTGGTCACATGCGCACCGGCAGGTGAGTACTCTGCACGATTGCTGGTGCCGTTGGGAAACTTCACGATCCCGGCGTAGTCAATGAGCCACTCGTGGGCGGCGTGGATCGCGACGCTGTTGGGGGCGTCGGTGCTCCAGGACGCGACCGTCGCCGCGAACTTGAGGAACCCCGAGATCTTGAAGATATCGCGTGACTTCCCGTCGGGGTACGTCAGGTGTGCCACAAAGGCGCCGCTGGCCGGGCTGTCACCCATCTTCATGCGGATCGTCGTCTTGTCGCTCGGGTTCGGGAAGGTCACCTCGACCATCCCGGGCACATTGCAGACCGGCCACATGGGCGCAAACTGCCCGGGGGGGCCTGCGGGAACAAGCCCGATGACCGGACCCGGCTCTACTCCCGCCGTCCCTGCCGCGTCAAGGACTCGCCGCTGGAGCGAGTTGGCCGCGTTGTGCCCCAGAGCGCCCTGCGGGTACTCGCCGACCACGTTGGAACCTTCCAGGTTCTGGAGGTACCGAGGCGTCACGCGATCGACGCCGACGTCACCTTTTGGACCACCGCCGACGAGTTTGATTTCCAGCTCCGAGTCCCACGCGTGCTTCCCGAAGACGAACTCGCCGCACATCGCCGCGACGTGCGTCGGGGGGACGTTGAACTGAGAATTGGGAGTGGCGGCCAACTGCTTGGCGGCGTCCTGGAAGACATTCCGCGTGTTGACCTTGGCGGACCCCTCGTTCACCTCCACACTCACGATCACAAAGTTCCATCGCAACGCGGAGCCGGTCTTGGTCGTCGCGATCGCCGAGAAGGATCCCGCGGCGTTCAGGGTAATCCCAAGCTTCGTGCCCGAAGCGTCTGGGACGAAGCGTGGCAGCGCGGCGGTGCTCTTGTTCTGCACAACACTCCACGTCACCGTTTGCCCGGGCGGATCGGTGATCGCTTCGAGCGTCACATCGGCCTTATGCCGCACCAGCACCACATGATCGATGGGATCGGCGCTGTTGGACGTGCTGGGCTTCAGAATGTTGTCCGCGAGTGTGCGCGGCGCGGGGTTTTGGAGGCTCCTGGTCGCCGGGAGCGTACCTCGGATTTCTTTCAGCGTCACGGTCGGCGGCGGCTTGGCATTGAGCTGCGCGATCGGACGGGCCTTGGTGAAACCGACCTTGACCTTGCCGTTCGCGCTGTCGCTGAGCGACACCAGGTCGCGCAGGGCCGAGCGATCCGACGACGCGGTCACCGGCACGTGGTCCGCCTTGGTCGCCGTAAACTCAAACTCCCCCGGGTTCACCAGCCCGAACGCCGCGACGCCGTCGGCGTCCGACCGCTGCGACCCGAGCCCTTTCACCGAGACCGTTGCGTTCTCGATCGGCTGCCCGTCGGTGGTGCGCACGAACACCGCCAGCGCGCTGGTCTCCAGGTACCGCACCGTCGGCACGTCGTCGGTGGGCTCCTGCACGATCATCGGTGACTCTTCCGCGCACCCGTCCACCTTCAGCAAGTAGTCGCCGTCGGGCACGAAGTCGTGCAGAAGCGTGGCATCATCGCTCAGGACGCCCGAGAAGAGCACGCGATCGCTCGTAACCCGGCGGATCTTGTACTTGCGCTTGGCCAGCAGCACCCGCCCATCGCCGTCGAAGACTTGCATGAACAACCGCCCGATGCGCGTCGGCTTATTTCCCTCGCACGGCGAGTGGTCCGAGAGTCGGTGATAGAAGCGGCACGCGAACGTGTCCTGCGAGATCGCGAACTCGCGGCGCTCCGACGAGTTGGCGAGACGGCTCGACGCATCGGACCAGAACCTCTTCCGGCACCCGCCGGTCCCCTCCTTCACGCGCGGGCAGGGCCAATCGGCCGGCGCAACTGAAATCCCCGGGCGGAACAGGTATATCACGACGCGACGGTTCGGCGCATTGGCGAGGTCCCGAGGTGCCTTCTGCTCCTCGCCGTCGAACTCCTCCCTCTCCTTGCGTGAGAAGATGAGACTCGGGTTGAACTCGCCGCACCCCTGGAAATCGCCCTTCCCCTGCCGATCGACCCCGCGCGCCAGAAAATCCTCTTTTTTCAGGAGCAATCGCCTCGGAGCGCCGGCCGCGTCCAGCACCGGATCGCCGGCCTCATCACGCTCGGTGCAGATCAGGTCCATGTAGTCGCGGAACAGGGCACGCCTCGCCCCCGCGCTGACCGCCGCGTTCGGGGAACGCCCGAGGGCGGCCTGCATGATCTGGATGGCCTTGGGGTCCCACTTGTCGTTCCCGTGGGGGTGATCGAAGAGGTCGTTCCACAGTTCGACGTCGCGGATCAAGGTCGCGTACATCGCCTGGGCGCGACGACCGCTCAAGGCTTTGTTGTAATCATCGTTCCCCGTCGGATCGGCGTGCCCGAAGACCGAGAGCGAAGGCCGCCGCGACGCGCCGCCGGTGCTGCTGTCGACAGTGTGCGCTTCGATCAGCGTCTTCAAGGCCGTCAGTTCTTTGGCGATCTCGGGTCTCAGAAACGACGAATCAAACTCGAACCGCACGTCCTCGGCTCGCCAGCAGGCGAACGGGATCACCGCCAGCTTGATCGTGTTGTGTTCTTTGCCCGAGATCGTGGGGGCGAGAAACACCGGCGGAGCGGGCGTCACGAAGTGCTCGCCCGCGATCCCGCCCTCGGAAATAGCGTGCAACGAATCGGGTTTGGTTGACATCGTGCCGGATCCAGTTCGAGAAATGTCCTCCGAAATCCCTCTTCGCCGAGCCCTCTCCCCGACCGCGTGCCGACTCAAGCAAGAATCTCCGTCAGCTCCCGTGCGCGTCGCGGAGCGATTTCTGCGTGTTTGGGCCGCACTTGCCGTCGACCGTAAGCCCTTGATCGCACTGGAACTCCTCCGCCGCCGAACGGAACTGGAGAGAGTTCTGCAGGTCGGATTTTTCCGTCGCCGTCAGGTCGTGATCCGGCAGCACGCCGGCGTCATACCCCAGATTGTTGAGCCGGGCGATCTGACCAGAAACCTCGGTCACAGGGTCGAGGTGCCCGACCCGGAACTCGATCTCCCGCTCGAAACGTATTCCCTTTGAATCCGCTGTCACAGAGCCCGCCGCTCCGTGATCCGTCACGCTTCCTGATTCCGAATCAGGATGAAGACCTACCTCTATAAACCCTTTGCTATCCGTAACCAACTCGCTGGGAGTGCTCTGCGTATCGACCGCTACCGTGCATTCATGGCCCGCCAGGGGCCTGCCCTTTGGCCCCTGCAACGCTACGCGAAGCAGTAGCTTCTCGCTCTTCCTCACGAAGCGGTGGCGTTTTTCGGTCACGCAGGGTTCGTGGCGTACTTCGCGCGGCGGTAGGACCAGCACGTCTCCGGGGAAGAGCACGTTGGCGTTCTCACGTTGTTTTCGGAGCGAGCTGTTCTCACCCATCTCCCAGATGGGACGCGACACCTCGAAGCCAGCGCGGTGGGCGATGCGTGCAAGGTGTTCGCCCTGCCTGACTACGTGCTCGTTCATGGGCGCTCCCGATTCCGGTCAACACGATGATCACCTATGCCTCGATGCGATCACGTCCGTTGGTGTCGATGAGTCTATGAGAGTCGGAGCACCGCCGCGCGTGCCCCTTATCCTGTGGCCTTTGCGAAGTGAGCTGCCGCCACGTGCGCGACGCCAAGGACATCTTCGGGTACGCGCGGGAGCTTCACATCATCAATCAAGGGCAACCCGCTCGCGTCGCTCCGGGGCACGCCAGCCCAGATGGTCCGGGATTGGCAGGAGATCGGCCGGGGCGACTTGGGGAAGATCCTTGCCGCGTGCCCCACGTCCGCGTGGGTCCGACTGTTCGCGCTGTGCCGACTGGCAGGGCTCCGCAGGGGGGAGGCGCTTCGGTGTGTGTAGAGCGACATCGACGCCACGAATAAGACCATCCGTGTTCTGCGCGGGGAGGACGAGCAGGGCCGGCGCAAAGTGATGACCAAGCCCAAGGCCGAAAGACCGCTGCCGATAGATCCCGAGCTGTGGGAGATAATCCAGGCGAGCCGCACAGACGGATCGGAACTGCTTTGCCCGGTGTCCGAGCACAGTCTACACCGTCATTCGCTGGCGATCATCGCCCGCGCAGGTACTTCGGGACGCGCGTTGGAGAAGTCGGTTGCATGGGCGGCTCCAAGGGCGAAAAGTGGTAGCTACCACTTTTCGAGCTCTATCAGCCGCTCCGCCGGACACTGGCGGGTTCGCGTAAGTCGCGATCGGCAAACGGTTTAGATCAAAGCGGGCGAAGGGACACGAACCCTCGACATTCAGCTTGGGAACCTGAGGGATCACGATCCCAACCCTTTGTTGTTCCGCGGTTTACGGAACACGCGCAGCTCCGTTTGTACCCCGGTTTGCACCATGGCGCGTCATTCCGGAGCCATCTCACCTCGCCAGCAGCGCACAACCCATTGATGAGAAAGCGTTTGCGGCATCCATCGCTCCGCGGGACGCGCTCAGTCCGGTCGAACTCGTGCCTCCGTCGCGGACAGTCGGCCACAACTTTCTGCAATTGTGTCCAAGTGGCGGTGACGGTGGGCGCGGCACCTTGAATGGGTGGGGTTAACTGGCGATTCAAATCCTTCCACACCGATTGTTTTTCAAAAGCAACCCATCCGCGAGGGCGTCGAAGGGTTTTCGCAGGGAAAACACAGGCTTTTCTGCTTGCAGCTCGCAGTTCAAACAGACGATTTCGAGGACTCGCCGCTTGGCGGCGTAGTCGGCCGTAAACCACTGCTGCCGCAGGGTTTGCGAGAGTTCAAACACCTTGACCGCTAGGTCGGCGTTTTCGTCCTGGGAGCGGTCCAAGACATCGAGCTGGAGCTTGATCGAGGCGATCCGATCGCGGAACTCGGTCTGCTTCGACGCGAACGTGGCCTGATCGATGTCCTCGGCGAGACGCATGTTGAGCAGCCGGTCCTGCTGGGCGGCCAGGAGGACGTGCTGGCGCTGGAGTTCGGCGCGCTGGGCGGTGGTGTCGGCCTGGGTGTCTTTGGTCTGAGCGGCAAGGACGGTCTTGAACCACTCGCGGACTTCGGGGTCTTCGACGCGCATGGCGTCGAAGATCGCCAGAAGATGCTGGTCCATCGCGGACTCGGTGATGCGGATGCGGGGATGGTCGGGCTTGGTGTACCCGCTGCACCGGTAGTAGACGTAGTGCTTCACACCGGACTTGGTTTTCTTGGGGATGCGTTCGCCGGTAACGACGCGGCCGCAGTGACCGCAGGTCATGAACTCGCCGGCGTAGGTCAGTTCGTGGGAGTGGTAGACGTGGCCGCCGAGCAGGGCTTGCACGCGATCCCAGGTATTTCGCTCAATGATCGCCTCGTGTTTGCCGGGGTACCACTGGCCGTTGTACTGCACCTCGCCGATGAAGCAGCGGTTGCGGAGCAGTTCGTGGACGGTGCTGCGGTGGAACTGCGGGGTCGATTCACGGAAGACAACGTGCTCATCCCGGAGGCGCTGCACCACGCCGTCGAGCGTCAGCGGTTCGTAGGCGAAGAGCTGGAAGATCTTGCGGACGATCGCCGACTCGCGTTTATCGACGATGATCGTGCTCCGGCCGTTCTCCCGCATGTTGCGGTAGCCGTAGGGCGCTTTGCTGACGAACCAACCTTCTTGGACACGCCGGGCGTGGCCCTCACGCACATCCACCGACTGCTGCTCGGTGTAGAAACTGGCCATGTTGGCGAGCGTCCGCCGCATCATGCGACCGGCGGGGTTGGACTCGGTGGGCTGAGACACCGAGATGAACGGCAGGCCGTACTCACTTTCGAGCCGTTCGAGTTCCACATAGTCGAACAGGTTCCGCGCCGCCCGATCGACCTTGTAGAAGAGCAGCCCGTCGAGCTCGCAAGCGTGCTTCTTGGCGTAGGCGACCAGCTCGCGGAACGCGGTCCGCTCATCACTCTTGCTCGCGGTCTCGGCTATGCGGAAGAGACGAACGATCTCGCCGCCGACCGAAGCGGCGTAGCGCTTGAGCGCGTCTTCCTGCACGGCCAACGAAAAACCCTCACGCTCCTGTTCGCGCGAGCTGACACGAGCCAAGGCGACGAACGATTTCATATGAGCACCCCCCACGCACCACACCCATGCACCGAGGTCACGACGGCTTCGGAGCCAACGCACCGAAGAGCCGACCGACGGAGAGGAGGATTTGAATTGCTTCCTCTTCGGTCAGCGGCCGTGTGTAGTACGGCTGCCAGACCTGCTTGGTTGCTGCGATCAGGGTGGGAGTGACCCAGAAAGGCAAAGTTGTGGCGGGCGTGGGCCGCGGTGACGCCACGGCCAAGGCCGGTGCAGGGGTTTTCGAGTTTGACGGCGAGTTCTTGGGCATGCACCGCCTTTGGCTGTGATTCGGGATGAACGGGCGAGACACACGCGAGCCGATGCAAGGGTCACGGCGGAGTTTCCTCCGCCGCGATCTGGTGGTCAGGTTGGTCGGGCTCGTTTGCCGGTTCTGCGGCGAGGTCGTTTACGAGGCGCTCCGCGCTGATTGAGCTGGCACGGAGGTCGAGGTATGACGCGACGACGCGAGCGTCGCTGCTTGTAAGCGGCTGCGGGTTTGCGGTCGTGCTTGTCCCACATGGCCCAGGTCAGTGAGCCGAGCAGGAGAAAGGCGCAGAACGCCCACGCGATCACGATCGCGGTGAAGACCGTACCCATGAGGTTGACTCCAGATGAAACGACTGAGTGACCAGCGTGCGCGTCGGCCGCTACCGGCGTGAGCGTTTGCGGATGACCGAAGTTACCCAGACGATCGAACCGAAGACCGAGGACATGGCCAGGACGCCGAGGACATCGAGCAGGGTCGCGTGCTCGGGCATGGGTTACTCCCGGTCGAGTTCGGGGCCTTCGCGGTCGCGCTGGGCCTGTGGGCCGTCGATGCCTTTGTCCCGATCCTGTGCTTTCTGCTCGACGCGCGACTCAGCACGCTCCACGTGCTCGTCGAGAGTGGAGCGGTGGGGCTCATCCTTTTTGCGGTCTTCCGCGATCTCACCCTGCGTGGCGGTTCCGTAGATACCGTGCTCGGTCGGTTGTGCGACGTTGCTATCCGGGTAGAGCGCGGCGCGGATCTCTTTGAACCCCTGCCTCCCCATCGCGCTCAGCGTTCCCACGCCCGCTTTCGGGACCTTGCTCCACAAGTTACTGGTGATCTTGCCGAGTTTGCGCGTCACGATGATCTCCTTTGTTCGCGGTGTTGTTCGATCTCACTCGCCGTACTCCTGACGAAAACGATCCATCAGGCTCTGCTGTTCCGCGCGGGCGTCGAAGAGGTCGCGGACCTTGGCCTTCTCCACGGCCTCGCCGAGGCTGATCGACATGCCGAGCCCGACCCCGGCGACGATCAGGTAGCTCCCGAGCGACTGGCTCAGACCGAGGAAGAGCACGCCGGTCACCATGACCAGCACCGGCTCGACGGTCCGCTTAAGGAACATCTCGCTACACCAGGGCAGGAACCGCTGCAAGGACGGCACGCCGGTGTAGCGCGAGTGGCCCAGGTCGCCGAGCACGGACGAGAGCCGCTGGCGGGCACACCCGAGAATGAAGAGCAGCCAGAAGAACATCAGCGGGACCACGTTGTCGTGCGGGAAGAAGATCATCCACATCGGGATCAGGAGGAAGGCCGCGAACCCCCGGAGGCCCACTGCCCTGGACCCCATGCGGCGGTGCAGGATGACTTCGACCGAGACGGCCAGGGTTTGCGCGAGGAAGGCCATCCAGTACGCGCTGTTGCGAAAACTTTCGAGGAAACTCGTCTGTTGCTGGGGCGGTTCGTTGGGCATGGCAAATACTCCTTTTGAGGATGCCGCACAGATGGCGCGAGCGCAGAAGGACCAAGACGCGTGAGCATGTTGCGACAGATCACGCGGTGTGTTGTTCGACCCGAGCGGGCCGATCTCATCGGCCCCGTGATGTTCGAACCACTACAGCGTGCCTTGCGGGATAGAGACCTTCATCCAGGTCCGGCCGCTGGCCTTGAAGGTCTTGCCGCCTTGGTAGAGCACCGCGCCGACGTGCCAGTCGTGGGCCGGGCCGCCCTTGGGAAGGCTGTTCAGATCACGAGCCTGAATCTCGTGCTCGAAGCTCTCACTGAACCCTCCGGAGACGTTCTGACGGTCGCCACCGGGGAGGATCGCGTCCATCCAACCGCCGGAGTTGGAGATGCTGCCATTGAAGAAGGTTTGACGACGGCGGCCGATCAACTCCTGCACATAGGACACCGTCTTCGTGTCGGTGAGCTGGTGGAAGATCTGGTTCTGCAAGTTCCCGAGCAGGCTGTGGACCCGAGAGTCCGAGTTGTTCCCGAAGACCTCGTAGTAGTTGCTGATGCTCTGCGTCGCGTAGATGGTCGCGGTGTTGGTCCCCCGCGCCACGGCTTGGAACTCCCAGTCCGGGGCCGCCGCGAAGAGGTGCGATTCATCGACGATGATTGCCATCGGCCGATCGCCTTTGGAAAGATCACGCCGCATGGCGGCACGCTGCCAGCAGAACTTCATGATGACACCGATCAAGCGGGCAACGTCGTGGTACAACAAGGCCGGGATGTCCACGATCACGATCGCCCCGTCCCAGCACATCTCAGGCGAGACGTTGCTGGTCGGACTCGACAAAAGATCACGCGCTGCGCCGCGGCTGAGCTGGTCCAGCGAGCTGGTGAGCATGCTGAGGATGGAAGAGCGAGTGCGGCCGCTCATGGGTGCCCACTCGTTCATGAAGTACGACACCGCCAGCTCGTAGTCCTTCCGCTGGCTCTCGTTCTTGAGCGCCTTCTCCGCCCTCCGCAGGCACTGAAAGCAGTACGACGAGGCCTGCCAGTCGCGGGAGGCGACCTGATCGAGCGAGTTGGGCGCGGTCGCCACGAAGAGTTGTAAATCCGGTATCGTGACCTTCCCGCTCGCCTGCACGATGACCTCCAGTGAGTTGCGGCAGAGCTGCTCCGAAGCCCTGCGGAAGTAGGTGTCCTCGCCCCGGTTGCCGCCCGCGCCGCCCTTGCCGCCGCTGTCACCCAGATCGCTGACGGTGGACAAGAGCGCGGTCAGGTTGGCGACCAACCCCGCACCCGAATCGCGGCGTGAGAGCTCGGACTCGATGAAGTTGTAGTGGAGCAGGCCGCTGTCGGGCCCGAACCGCATCACGTCTCCCTCTCGGCCGCAGGCCCGGGCGTACTGGCGGTACAGCACGCTGTCCTCTCGTTTGGCGCAGAGGCACAACGCGCCAGCACCGGCCGAGAACAGACCCTTGCAGAGCGCGGCCATCGAGCCCGAGGTCTTTCCCGACCCCGTGCTGCCGAAGATCTGCGTGCCGCTGTAGAGGTCTTTCAGCGTCACCGCGTCGCCCAGGTCAAAGCTCAGAATCTCTCGGGACGGGTCCCACGGGCTGACGCAGCGCGGCGACCGCTTGAGTGAACGCTTGAAGTAGTCGAGCACGCTCATCGAGCACCCCCCGTCCTTGGAGGTGTTGTTCTGCCCGCCCCTGCCCCCGCACCAGCCCCGCCCTCCGGCGGCGGTTTGGGAGCGGAGGAGTTCTCGATCAGCTTCTTGACGCCCGCGATCGTCAGCATGATCGCGGCCTTGAGCAGCATCCCGCCGAGCGTGGAATGACGATGATCGTGACGGTGATCCATGGAGACACCTCCGTGAGGGCGCACCGGCAGCCTCGGGCGACACGCCCGGTTCCCAGTGCGGGTGATGGGGATCGATCAAGAGCGACGGGCTTCGATCGTGCGTGCGCGGCCGGCATTCGCCCGAGCACGCATGGGCCCACCTCTCATTGACACAGGAAGGCCAACTCTTACGCCCTCGTGAAAAAATATTTGCAAACCCGTTCACATCACACCACGATCGAGCGGACGAACGCCCGTTCAGATCGATCCGTGGCCGTGTTGCACTTCGGCCACAGCGCAAGCAGAATCGCTCATCGCACGTCGATTCACACAGAGTGCTTGACGTGCGATACATAATGCAGAGAGTTTTATGCGGAGTGCGGCGGGGTGCTCTCGTTGGGTGAGAGGGCTTGTCCCGCACTTCGCATAAAACTGATTGAACTGAACCGCGGCCGATGCGCGGAGGCTATGGGGATTGGATCGGACGGCTCACCTCGGGGAGAGGCTCGCCGGCTGTCCGCTGGAGTGCGTGGCGGGCTGTCTTCGTGCCATCGCCGCTCCGCAGACCGTAGAGAACCGCCGACGTCGGCGCGTTCTGACTCTCGTTGGGCCGCGCGGGCGCGCACCGCGACCGGGCGCAACTCTGCGTGCACGCGGATGGCGACAAGGCTGGCGGCCGTCCCTTGGTCATGATGTGTCGTTCCACGCGAGAAGGGGGCCAAGTCGGCGTTGGGCATCGACCCTCCCGATGCGGAGCATGTGCCCGAGGCCGCAGGCCGGGCATTGATCGCGGCACGTCTGTGTGTCACACCCATCCGGTCTGCGCTCGCTCGTGATCCGATCGCCCGCCGTCGTGACGTGTGCCGCGGTCATGCGGGCTTCACGCGACGGGTTGCCCAGGAGCGTCCGGCACCGCGTGATGTTGGCGGTTCGCACGCGGTTGGCCAGCAGGCCGAAGTGCCGAATACGAACGAAGCCTGTAGGCACCACATGCATGAGGAACCTTCGGAGGAACTCGGGGGCGGCAAGCGTCATGGCCTGCCGTTGACACCTGTCGGCGTAGTCCTTCCAGGTGAACGTCACGGTGCGTTCGTCCATCGACACGAGCCGACGGTTCGAAAGGGCGATCCTGTGCGTGTAGCGTGAGAGGTACTTGAGCACCTGCTCGGGGCCGCCGAACGGGCGCTTGGCGTACACCACCCAGTCGGTGCGCACGGACGCGGCGATGAGTTGCTCGAACGATTCAGGATCGGGCGCGTGCCGGAGCTTCCCGGCCGTGAACGCCGCTTGCAAGAGCCCGATGAACTTCCCGCGGAAGACCCGGGAGAGCACGCGGACGGGGAGGAAGAAGCCGCGGCGGCACACGATCCACCGTGTGCCGTCGGGCGCCAGCCCGCCCCCGGGCACTACACAATGCACATGCGGGTGCAGTTGCAGGTTCTGGCCCCAGGTGTGCAGGATCGCCGTGACGCCGATCTTCGCCCCGAGGTGCTTGGGGTTGGCGGCAACTTCGAGCAGCGTCTGCGCCGCCGCGTCGAAGAGCACGCCGTACACGACCCGCGGGTTCGCCAGCGCCAGAGCGTTGAACGCGTCGGGGAGCGTGAAGACGACGTGGAAGTACTCCACCGGGAGCAGGTCCCGCGCCCGCGCTTCCATCCAGCGCGCGCACGCCGATCTCCGGCACTTGGGGCAGTGCCGGTTGCGGCAGGAGTTGTACGCCACGCGCTGGTGGCGGCAGTGATCGCAGGCTTCGACGTGCCCGCCCAGGGCCGCGGTGCGGCACGCGGTCAGCGCGGCGAGCACACGCCGCTGCTGGCCCGTCACGCCCTGGAGAACGGGGCCGTGCCGCCGGATCACGTCCGCCAGCTCCAACGCGGGAGCCGGTCGGGTTGATGTCATGACACGGGCGGCTCGGGCTTCTTGGAGAGCAGGTCGAGCGGGCTGGGCGTCGCCGCGATCCGCTTCTCCGACACGAAGGTGTACAGCGCCGTCGTGGCCACGCTCCGGTGGCCAAGCAGCACCTGGATCGTCCTCAGATCCGTGCCCGCGTCGAGCAGGTGGGTGGCGAAGCTGTGCCGCAGCGTGTGGACGGAGACGCCCTTGCCCAGCCTTGCCCGGGCCGCGTACTGCCGGCAGACGCGCTGGACTTCACCGCTGTTGACGGACCGGCCCTCGACGCCGCCCGGGAACAGCCAGTGCCGCGGTCGGTACACCTTGTAATACTCGCGGAGAACCTCCAACAACTGAACCGAGAGCTTCACGAAGCGATCCTTCTGCCCCTTGCCCTGGGAGACCCGGATCATCCCCCGCGATCGGTCGATGTCGCCGATCCGCAGCCCGATCAGCTCCGACACCCGCAGCCCCGCCGAGTACGCGGTCATCACCATCGCCCGGTGCTTGAGGTTGACGATGACGCTGAAGAACCGACTCACTTCTTCTTGGCTGAGCACCACCGGCAGCACCAGCCGCTTCTTGGGGCACGGCACGTCGTCCAGCATCCCGCGGCGGCCCAGCGTGGTCTCGTACAAGAACCGCAGGGCGCAGAGCGTGATGTTGTAGTGGCTCCAGGAGTGCGGCCGCGCCCGGTGCATCTCCAGCAGGTAACGGCGCACGTGCTCGACGCCCAAGGTGTCGGGCGACACGCCAAAGTGCTTGGCGAACCGGGCCACGGCGTCGATATACGCGCGAACGGTGTGGGGCGACAGGTTCCGGAGCTGCATGTCCTCGGTCATGCGTTGGCGCAGAGCGGTCATCGATGGCCTCCTGGTGTTGGGGAAAGGTCAAAGAGGCCAATCTACGCGACCGGGTTGGTTACGCCGCACGGCGCAGGTACTGATAGAGAGTCTCGCGGCTGATGCCAAAGTCACGAGCGACCCGGGCCTTGGCCTCGCCGCCTTCAACCCGGCGACGGAGCTCCGCGATCTGAGCCTCCGAGAGCGATCGCTTGCGGCCCCGATAGACGCCGCGCTGCTTGGCCAGCGCGATCCCCTCCCGCTGACGCTCGCGGATGAGGGACCGCTCGAACTCGGCGAAGGCCCCCATCACCGAGAGCAGCAGCGTGGCCATCGGCGCGTCCTCGCCGGTGAACGTCAGGCTCTCCGTGACGAACTCGACGCGCACCCCGCGCCCGGCCAGCGTCCGCACGACCCGGCGCAGGTCGTCGAGGTTGCGGGCCAGGCGGTCCATGCTGTGGACCACCACGGTGTCGCCCTCACGAACGAAGGCGAGCAACGCCTCCAGCTCAAGGGCGCACGTCGCCTTGCCCGAGGCGGTCGATGCCGCCCACTCGACCCGCAACCCGCTCGAGCTGCCGCTGCGGGTTCTGATCGAAGCTGCTGACCCGCACATACCCAACACGCTGACCCGGCACCAAGCTCTCCCGAAATGATTCTGTCAGGATGAGCTCTATCACCTGCGGCGGAAGGTGTGTCAATGAAGAACCACGAGGACCCTACCCGGACGATCGCACGGCGCACCGCCTGACGACCGGCTGGGGTGTACCCCACCCTGACAGAGTGGCAGGGTTGGCTTCATGGGCTACCGGCTGAAGAGCACTTTGAAAATCCGCTGAAGCCGACTTCGGAAAACGATAGCGCCCGGCCGGGCAGCAGAATAATTTGAGCAGACATCACCCCTAAGCGGTGCTTAGGAAAATCCTGCGATGCGCGATCGGCTCGTCGGAAAGCCTGATTCACGATCCCACGACAACACGACGAACCGTACCGCCAAATGGTCGTGTCGTCGGCAAGTCGCATCGTCGTAATCACGACGCGGCGTGCTTCCGTAGTCACGATCCGTCGTGAGGTTCCCCTTGCCGCCTCTCGGTATGGGATCGATTGAAGCTTCGCGGGATCGCCCCTAACGAATCCTCTTGACGTTTCCATCACGGTGTCGTATTCACGACGGATCGTGCCATCGTAATTTCATAGAGAGGTCATCCCGTTCCATGCCCAAGGTCATCGCGATTCTGAATCAGAAGGGGGGAGCTGGGAAGACCACGCTCTCGGTACACCTCGCCACGGCGTTGTCGCGCCGGGGGTACAAAGCCTTGCTCATTGACGCCGACCCGCAGGGGAGCGCTCTCGATTGGGCGGCGGCCCGGACCGGGACACCGCTTTTCCCGGTCGGCGGGATTCCCAAGCCTTCGATTCACAACGAACTCCCGGTGCTCGCCGCCGGGTACGACGTGGTGGTCATCGACGGCCCGCCCCGGGTGTACGCGGTGGCGCGTTCGGCGATCATGGCCTCCGACCTCGTGCTCGTGCCGGTTCAACCCTCGCCGTACGACGTGTGGGCGGCCAAGGAGATCATGGACCTGTTGAACGAGGGCGACGTGTACAAGCCCGATCTCAAACGGGCCTTCGTCATCAACCGCAAAATCGTGAACTCGGCGATCGGACGCGATGTCTCCGAAGCACTGGCCCAGTATCCGATCCCGGTGTTGCCGACGGCGATCTGCCAGCGTGTTGCTTTCGCCGAGAGCGCCGCGAACGGGCTGACCGTCTTCGACCTCGACCCCGACACTCTCGCCTGCCAGGAGATCAACGAGCTGGCGATCGAAGTGGAAAGGATGCTGGGACTGTCGAACCCCGTCGACGGGAACACTTCCAGGGTGAACATCGTCGTCGACAAGGGCTCTGCCGAGAGCATGGCCGCGGGGAAGCGGATTGTCGAGAAGGTCGCGTCATGAAGAAAGTCACCTTCGGAGCCAGCAGGCCAACAGCCAGCGCAAGCACGAACACCGGCGACATCGACGCCTGGGTGATCGATCGGACGATCAACCCGCCGCGTGAACCCACCAAACGGCTGACGATCGACGTGCCGGAGCGCTTGCACCGCCGGATCAAGACGACCTGCGCCATCGAGAACCTCGTCATCGCCGACGTGGTACGCGGTCTGTTGGAGAAGCGGTTCGCCGAACCGAAGGACACGGCGCACGTCAAAGCTCACGTTGCGGTCCACGCCGAGGGAGAGGGAGCGTGAATGGAGATCAACCCTGGGAACCAAGGGGAGGGGCCGTCGTGAGTGCGAGGAATCGCCATCACGACGGCACGATTCATCGCACGCACGAGCACACGGCGGATCGAAATTGCGGCCTTACGATGAATCGTGGTTGCGACGCCACGATCAATCGTGAGTCCAGAGCCACGGCGAATCGTGAACACGACGACACGATCGCCGATCGCTTCATTTCAGCCGCGTTGCTCTGAAAATGAAACACCCCACCGTTTCCGGCGACGCTCAGCCCGACCTCTTCGCGGCCAGCTTCGCCGACATCCCCGTCCACCGGAGATGGGCAGGTTCACTGATCGGCGGATACCGTGGGTATTGACGGTAAGAACAGAACACGAGACCAACTGGAACGCGCCGTTGAGTTGGTGATGGACGAGACCCCATGCGACTACTTAGTGCTGCTTGCACGCATTAAAGAAGCACAAGCGACCTTCCAAAACGCACTGGCAGACCGATTCGCTACGCCATTCCACCTCCATTTAAGCGGGCTGGCGAAAGAAACGCTTGACCAGAAACAAGCCCTTGCTCGTTTGGCGAATGCAGATCTCCGATCGCTCGGATTAGCGATCAAATGCCCGAAGACCGTCGAACCCGCCATGCTCATCGCTAACCCCGGACACAACCCGTCCGAAGGGAGATTTCAGATTGGGCTGATCGCTACGGACTTGGATCGCAAGCGAACCGTTAGCTCTGTGCGACTCCCGGACTTCACTCTCCGGGGACACACTTACGGAAGCCCCACTCAAAGCAAACAATGGACAAACCGTGTTTCTAAGGACAAACCAGCATCTCGCGGGTAACGGAAAAGCAGCCCAATTTCTTACCGTCCTGGGAACACTTGCACCGAGTTGATCGAACCGGATATAGGTCCACGGTTGAGTGTACCGCGGACCTCTTCGCTTTGAAAGGAGTCGAGTAGTGAGCGACAATCAAGACAAAAACTGTGGGAAAGCCTTCGGCGACAAGGTCGTGGAAAAAGTCATCGAAACCAGCGTGAAAGCGGTGGTCGGCGCAACCGTGTGCGCGATTATCGGCTTCCTGATCGCCGGACCGCCCGGTGCCGCTGCCGGAGCGAAAGTCGGTGGCGGGTGCGGCGGTGCGTCATAAGTTGGTAGGCGTGCAATTCCCAGAGCCGTGCCCTGAGGCAAGGTCGGGCTGACGTAAAGAGTGTTCTTCAACGACCCGGAACCCACAGAGGGTGCCGGGTCATTTCTTTTGCTTTCCGGGGGCTGACGCCATCACTCGACCGTCCGGGCCACCGTCTTCGAGAAGGATGCGCGGATTTTTGAGCGGTGTTTCTGGATGAAGGACAAACGGGCGCTGACGTCCAAAGGCACCGGCGTGCACGCTTCACGCATACCTCCGCGATATACACCCCAGGCCGCTTCTACCGCGAACACGAATCACTCCGAATTCACTGCGTCCGACGGTTCTGGTAAGGCCCCGGCTTCCTCAAACGGCAACTCCGCCTGCTTGGCCTCCGACTTCTTGAGGTGGTACGTCCGCACGAAGGCCAGTCTGTCGCCGTTGAACATGAAGCGGATGTTGACGAAGAAAACGCCGTCGCTGGGGCTGCGGTAGATAAACTCTTTTTCGAGCAGCTCGCGCACGCCGCGCTGGTAGGTGCGGTCGCTCAGCCCGTGGTCCTTGGCGACGTACTGGTTAAGCTTGATCTCGTCGGAGCCCGGGTTGGCCCGCATCTCGTGGTAGACGAGCTCGAAGACTTGCATGCCCGTCTTCGAGAGGTCGGCCGCCTGCTTGATGCCGTCGAGGAAGAGCTTGACAAACCGGCTCGAATCGACTTCTTCTTCCCACCAGAAGCCCATGCCGCCGATGCCCTTGAGTTCGCCCGTGCTGTGGTCCACGATCACGGAAGCCTTGCCCCCCGGCACATGGATGCGGCTTGGTGCGGGTCGCCAGCCCCCGCGTCGTCGGCACGCTGGGGTTCGTGCGGTACACCGGGAAGCCGCGCTTTGTGCTGATCTGGTTTGGGGGGAGGCCCACCGCGCGGGAGTGTGCTTCTGCGGGAGTATCGGCAAGGGCGCCGGTTCTCGTGGTAGCGTGAACCGGCGAAGCAGAGTTGATTACTGCGGTACGCGGCTCACCGTGTCGTTCTTCCGTCATTTTTTCCCCTCGGAATTGTCAGTTGACTGCCACCACTCTGGCACACAACCGACAAACGCGCAAGCGGTTTGTGACGCTCGACCGACCGGTCCTGTCGGTTGGCCGACAGATCCTGACGGTGGGTTCCGAGGATTCCCGCGGCTCTCCGCGGTTCTCCTTTCTTATACTAAAACCCATTGCTCTCTCCCGCCGCCGTCGCGCGGACACAGCGCGCTGGCGACGGCGGCGGCTGGCACCACCGCTGAAAAGATCCACTGCCGACGATTCGGAGGCTGTGGATAACTCGAATTGTTCAGTAATCCAGCTCTGCGCGTTCTGTTACGGCATTGTGCTGAAAGTCCCTATCAGGGTACGACTCCATCCCGGCGGTTCGCGCGAGGAGAGGTCCGAAGGTCCATTCAGGATCAGGATGCGGTTTGTTCACACGGCAGAGGCCCGTACAGACGAAGAAGGGGTTCTCCGCTACTTGCCCTTCACCGCAGCGTTCCACGCGGCTTCAACGGCCTTGAGATTCGCCAAGCCCTGCTTGGCTGATGCTACCGACGGCTCCGCGTTCGCGGCTTCGACGAGTTTCTGGCACCTCGGGTCGGGTTCGACGCCGGTCTTGGCCGCGACGCGAACATTGGCCAGAGCGTCACGGAGCTCGTTCCAATTCTTGTTCTCTCGTTGCACCGCGAGGTACTCGATCGGCAGTTCGTGCGGGCGGTTGGCCGCGAAGTTCTGGAGCATCTGCACGGCTTCGCCGTTCACGCCCGTCGTTCCCGCCCGCGTAAAACCGGTCACGAGCGATTGAACCGCCTGTTCAGCCGAAGCGAGTTCCGCGCGCTTGGAGTCCAGGCCGGCGATCTCTTCCTTCGAGGCCAGACCCGAGCGGACTTTCGATTCGAGTTTTCCGACGGCGGTGCGCAGCGTCCGAACCGCGGCCGCTCGTTCATTCAATCCCTGACCATCGTGGGCGAGGTAATCGCTCGTGCGTGCCACCAAGGCCGGAATCTGCTCCGCCGAGATCCCCGCGGCTGCCAGCGCCTCGGGTGAGAGCCCGCAAATCGATAGGGCCAGACGCAACGAGTTCGTGGTGGGTTCCGATCGAAGCGAGGTCTTCGTGACCATCACGGGCACACGCGCGGGGAACGCCGTGATGCCGACGACGACGCACGCGGCCAGCGCGATCACGGCCGCGATGACGGTGAGGACGCTCCCGGGTTTCTTCAGGAATTCCGACATGGTTCATTCTCCAGGCACGGGTGACTCATCCGACGCGAGCGACGATGGCAGGTCAAGGAGAGAACGGGATTCGACACCAGTATGCCCTCAATCAACCGGCTGAGCAAGTCTTGTTTTCTCAGCTTTGATGTTCGTGACTCGGACGGGCCCGCGTGGTAACTGGGGGCGAAACAATCACGCCGCCTCATCGACGGTTCATCACCGGGCCAGAACCACCTGAACAGATGTGCGTACAGAATGCGAGCGGGTCCGACGTGCTCAGATGCTCACCCCGACGAACTGCACGATTCGTGCGTTTCGCCATTGACACCTCGAAAGGGCCTTGGTACACCACGTCACGCAGAGCGATTCGAGGTTCACGGTTGAACGGCAGAGTGATCGAACGATCCTTGTGGTCTGCAACTCACGGAGGTTCCAATGCGACGCTCACGCTGGTGCTCGTTTTCTCAGCACTTTCAGAATGAATTTGCCGATTATCGCCGCCTGACCTGCGCGGCTCTGACGCGCTGAACGCTCCGCGCAGACACTCACGTCCGTCACTTTCCGTCGCTATGCCGCCCCCCATGGGCAAGGTTCTCGCCCACCTCGCTTGGTTCTCTTTTTCTCCTGAATCGCACGTTGGAATCGACCCGGGAGCTCACCAATGAACATTTTGAGTTTGGTGAAGAGTGGATCAAGGCTTGTTCTCCAAGGCGACACCCGCGCAGAAGCCAGGTCTTTGTCAAGGGCGACCGCTGGCAGGGGATTGAGTTTCAACATTGGTTCGTTGATCCGGGGGCTCAGGCATACGAGCGTCGCCGCATTAACCCTGCTGACGATCTTGGCCACGCCGATTGCCCATGCGGACAAGCTGACCTGCCCCCCCGACCCGACCGATTTCTGTGGGAGCCCCGGAAGCTACTTCGCCGCGGTCATCGAATGTTACTGCGACTCGATCCCGCCGAGCACCACCCATTGCTTTGTTCCTCCCGAGATTTTGGAAGCGGCTGCCGCTGCTTTCCGCGACGCGTGTCCGGACGGGTGCATGCTCGATCGCCCGAACGAGTATTGTCCCCCGGGGGAAGAGCCAATCGTAGATCGATGCGTCCGGCTTAAGGAAGTGCTCGACCACACCACGGGCATGAGCGCGGACGACAAGTGTGCGATGTTGAAGGCCTCCGGGTGCGATTGCGGCGGGGCGGGTGACCGAAGGTGGCCACCGCCCCCACCGCCTACCTTGGACTGGGGTATCGATCAGCACGATCTCGGCGATCCGTTCCCAGGCCCCTGGATGGGCGACGGCATTGATATGGGGCAGGGCACATTCACGCCCACCGAAATCGATCTTTCCTTGCCGTCCCCCGGATTCTCCTGGAAGATCGCGCGAGCCAACGCTAGGAATACCGCGAACACCAGCGGCGTGTATAACGTTTCGACCGAAACCCCGCAGGGCTCCAACTGGATGCAGCTCTCCGAGCCCACGCTCACGGTGGCATACGGCGCCGGCAACCTCCGCCAGCTCACGATCAAGTACCACACCGACGGCGAGCTCCAGTTCTTGGAGACCGAGAACGGGAGCAACATCTTCTTGGTCGTCGGGAATCAGCATGGCGGCGCTCGCTTTGTGACCGGCACCAGCACCATCCCTAATCGGTACGAATACTACGATCTCAGGGGTACGACCAGCGTGTTCTTTGACCCCGACGACACGAACTCCGGCGTCGCCGCGGGCCACCTTTGGACCATCACCGACGCGGGAGGGAACAAGGCGTGGATCGGGCACCCCACGAACGCAATCACCGCAACGACGGCGGGGTACGGCACAGACGGCATCAAGATGGCAGTCGATCCCGCCAATCGGCGTTACACCTACACCTATTCAACCTCGGCCATTGGGTCTATGAATCGCCTGCTCTCGGTCGCCGTCGATACCAAGACCGCCGGGACCTGGGAGGGTACTTATACCGGAGTCACCCGTGTCGCGGACGTGACTTATGACTACTACTCCACCACGGACGATGGCCGAGGACTCGCGGGAGATTTGAGAACGGTCAAGGTTGAGCTTCCGCTGAGCGATCCCAGCGTGAAAGACACGCGCGTCAGGTACTACCGCTACTACACGAGCGGACTTCCGCACATGCTCAAGATGATCTTTGGTGCCGAGGGCACCCGGAAGTTCGACTGGACCGGGGACAGCACGTTCAACGCGTCTTACACGGACGACGAAACCACGAACCCGTTGACCTCGGACGACAATCTCAAGCCCTACGCCGAGAAATACCTTGAGTACACGAGCGGGACCGACATCCGCATCAGCAAATACTTCTCCAATGGACAGTGCGGGTGCGGCGGCGGGTCGAACGGCGTCTTCGAGCTCACCTACGAAGCCAACCCGAGCGCTCCTACGAACTATGGTTACGATGAGGGCTGGTTCTCACGAACGATCTTGAAACAGCCCGACGGCACGTACGTCACCTACTACGTCGATGAACGATACCAACCCTGGGCCGAGGTCCGCACGGACGTTGACCCGACGAGCACCGGGACGGTGCATTTCTGGGCCACGAAGTACAAACGCGATCCGGTCACTGGAAGGACCGTCGCCATGCTGACGCCGGCCGCGATCTCGGCGTATGTGCATTCTAGTTCGGGTACGCCCGTCGGAACGCTGACCGAACGGGCCACGGACGGCCTGGTGTACACCTACCAGTACTACGACGGCGGTGTGCTCGACGGCACGCTCTTCAACACCAAATGGAAACTCGGGAGCAGTGGTACGACTGAGAATCTGATTTCGACCCGTTACTCGTTCGCCCAAGCGCACGAACTGGGAACGTCCGGCGGCTATCCGATGCGGTTCTACCGGATCATGCCCTATTCGACCTGGGACTACGCGGAAGAAGGCACGACGACCTCAGGCTCAACCGCGGCCTCCGGTTCCCACGAGTACCTGACCGAGTACACGTTTTACGAGGTCACGGACAAAACCAACCTGATGCACCTCGTGCCAAAGGTGAGGACCGTCAAGTCACCGAAAGTTGAGGCCACCGAGAACGGTTCGGGCACGGCGGAAGCGTCCTCGCAGTTCCTGCTGGCCGACGGGCGTGTGTCCTTCACGAAATCGGCGACGGCCGCGATCTCGTATACCGGTTACGACAGCGTGACGGGCTTGCCGGTGATTCGGATCGAGGACGCGGACACGACGCGAACAGGCACGGGGCAGGAGTTACACGGAGTCGCCATCCCGACGACTCCGGCCAGCCCGATTGATTTTTCGAGCACTGGCTCGCCGCTTCGATATGTCTCGAAGACCACCTACGACCCGCAGGGTCGATTGGAGACCAGCGAGCTCCCGAGCGGGCGCGTGATGGTGAACTCCTACTCGCGCTTGGCGGACCGGCGGGTTGCGATGCTCTCGATCCCGCGGCGGACCACGGGCCCGACGACCTATTACGGGCCGGTCGGGTACGGCGTCAGCAACCTCGCAGGAAGGACCGAGTTTTCCGCGACCGTCGGGCTCACCGGGGGCTCCAGCACGACCGCCTTGTCGTCGTGGATCACGACCACGGCCAGCGATCCGATCACGGCCTTGGCGGTGGGTTCGCTGAAGCGCCTGTCGGCGTCCGTTTACGACACCCCCGGCGTACGCGTCGAGGAGTCTCGGAAGTACTTCAGCATCCCGTCGTCGGGGACGGGAAGCGCGGGAACGAACTACGACGCGACCACATACGGCTACGACGATATGGGCCGACGTAGGCGAACGGTCGATGCCACCGGCACTATCTCGCGGACCGTCTTCGACAGCCTCGGTCGAGCGACCGAGAGCTGGATCGGGACCAACGACACCGGCTTCCCCTCATCGGGGAACATGACCAAGGTCGCTGTTACTGAGTACGACGGCGGGAGCGACAAGGGCAACGGCTACGTCACCAAGCGAACGCAAGACCCCGACGGCGATTGGACGACAACTACCTCGGACCAGCGTGTGACGGCGTTCATCAATGACGTTCGCGGGCGTGCGATCGTGGTAAGCAATACGCCCTCACCGCAGGTGGTGAGCAAGTTCGACAACGAGGGTCGGGCGATCGCACGCGGAACGTACAATTCATCCACAACCGGCCTCAGCAGTTCGAGCAATCCAACAAGCGTGACCGGTGGACGGCTGAACCTCAGCGAGACGTTCTACGACCCGCGCGGCCAGGTCTGGAAGTCCGTCCGTCACAAGATCGATGTCTCAGATGGTTCCGATGACGACACGCTCGTCAGCATGAATTGGTACGACCCAGCCGGTCGAATGATGAAGACGAAGAGCGAGTCGGGCTTGAGCAAGACCCGCTACGACCAGCTGGGCCGGGCCACCCACCGCTGGACGCTCGCCAAGGACAACGATTCTTCGTACTCGAACATCTGGGACGGCACCAACCTCCGCACCGACGTGGGCGGGGACACGGTGCTCGAAGAGGACCAGACCGTCTACGACAACGTCCACGACGAGGCGGGGAGCAAGACCGGCAATGTGATGATGCAGGCCACGATCAGCCGTTTCCACGACGACCTGCTTTCCGGCACGACGGGGGCGCTCGACACCAACGCCGATACGAACCCCACCAAGTTCACCGCGGCGAACATCTCGGGCCGGATCTCGATCACGGCCATGTGGTACGACGCCCTCGACCGTCTCACCGATACCGTTCAGTACGGGACCAACGGGAGCGGGAACGCCAGCGACTTTGATCGCCGTCCGAGCGGTGCGTGGCGCACCGTCCCGTCGCGCTCCGACACGGAGCTTGTGACCAGCAACACTTACGGCATCGACGGCACGGTGCTCGATGTGACCGACCCTCGCAATCTCGTGACCCGTACCCTCCGCGACGACGCGGGCCGCACCGCCGCCGTGATCAGCAACTTCCAGAATGGCGCGCTGACCGATCCAAATCGCAATCACGACACCTATGTCCGCTACGTCTACAGCAACGGGCTCCAGACCAAGCTCTGGGTCGACGTGAACGGCAACAACACCGAGGACTCGGGCGACCAGGTGACGACGTACAGCTACAACGCCCCCAAGGGCACAGGGGCCGGCGATTCAAGGATTGCTACGAACTACCTACTTTATCAGGAGACCTACCCGGACTCGTCGAGTTCGACCGATGTCGTGACGCACGCTTACAACGCGCTCGGGCAGGAAATGTGGCGCAAGGACCAGTCGGGCAACATCGTCCAATCGGACTTCGACACCGCCGGACGAATCGTTCAGAAACGAGCGACGACGATTGTCACGCCGGCCTTCGATGACGCGATCAAGCGGATCGGCATGACCTACACCTCGCGCGGTCAGACCGACAAGGTCACGCAGTACGACAACGCCACCGTGGGTTCCGGATCGGTCACCGACGAGGTTCAGTACACCTACGACGATTGGGGGAACGTCGCATCGTTCACCCAGGACGTGGACAGCGCCATCGGCGGCTCCGGCCGCGGCAGCTTCGGCGTGAGCTACACCTACGACAAGGCAACGCCGACCGGGGGGCACGATACGGTTCGCCGTGCCACCGAGACCCTGCCCGCCTCGCTGATCGAGTATTTCAATTACTCCAATGCAAGCTCAAGCCTCGCGGACGTCTCCAGCCGCGTGAGCAGCATCTCCGACGGCACGAACTCCCTGGCCGAGTACCAGTATCTCGGGGCTTCGAGGCTCGTCGGGACCGACATGCCCGTTCCGGGCGTGGAGTCGCGCCTCTTCACCGGGACTAGCACATACGGCAATCTCGACCGCTTCGGACGGGTCGCCAGCAGCGTCTGGAACAAGCCGAGCGGCCGCGACTTCTACCGAGTCAACCTCGCATACGACCGCAACAGCAACATCAAGGTGCACCTCGACTACGGCAACACCGGCAACCAGCTCTACAGCGCCGCCTACACGATGGACGGGCTCAACCGCCTGACCGACACGCTTGAAGGCCACTGGAGCGGCTCGGCGATCTCGGTCGCCGCCCGCGACCAGCAGTGGACCCTCTCGCAGACCGGCAACTGGGCGACCAACAGCATCGACACGGACGGAGCCGGTGGCTTTGACATCAACGAAAGTTCGACGTTCAACGCCGTGAACGAGCAGACGGCCCTCACCCGCGGCTCGACGACGTACTCGCCGACCTATAACGACGCGGGCGAGCTGACCGATGACGGCGAGAACTACACATACAAATACGACGGTTTCGGCCGGTTGGTGAGGGTCACTACGCGGGGCAGTTCGGTCGCCCTCGTCGCCGAGTACAAGTACAACGGCCTGAACTACCGCACCGGCTGGCACTACAACGCGAACCTCACCGACGGGGTCGATTCCAGCGACCCGTGGTACTTCTTCTGCTACGACGAGCGCTGGCGGATCGTGGCCACATTCCGGGCTAGCGATACGTCGCCCAAGGAACGCTTCGTCTGGCACGCGGCGGGGATGAACGGGTTCGGCAACAGTTCGTATATTGATACTTTGTGCAGGCGAGATCGAGATTCCGCGACCGCCTGGACCGCCGCGGCCGGTACAATTGACGACGAGCACCTGTACTTGTGCCAGAACTGGAGAGCCGACGTGGTGGCGGTGTTGTCCGATGCCGGGATCGTGAAGGAGTGGGTCAAGTACTCGGCCTACGGCGTGCCGACACGGATCGATCCGGCCGACTTCAACCGCGACGGGTTTGTCAACGGCGACGATTACGACGCGTTCAACGCGTTTTATGATGTAGGCGACCCCAGGGCTGACGCGGACTTTGATGGGTTCGTGACGGGGGATGACTTCGATCTGTATAGCGACGCGTTCACGGCAGGCGGGGAGCCCGCGGGGCCGGGGGTGCTGAGCGCGCCGTCCATCGGGAGCCGTGTTGGCTACGCGGGGTACCAGCACGCGCCCGAGCTGGCGGG
>JBGAOD010000038.1:0-30141 GCA_044221955.1 Phycisphaerales bacterium
TCGGAACCGGGCATGAGCACAAGGGCATCATCGACCTCATCACGCGCCGGGCCTTCTACTTCGAGGGCGACAAGGGCGAGAACGTGATCGAGAAGGACATCCCCGAAGAACTCCTCGAGACCGTCGAGAAGTGGCGGCACGAGATGATCGAAAAGGTCGTCGAACTCGACGACAAGCTGATGGAGAAGTATCTCGACGGCAAGGAACTGAGCATCGACGAGATCAAGTCGGCGATCCGCCAGGGCACCATCCGCCGGGACTGCAACCCCGTCATGTGCGGCGCGGCCCTCCGAAACATCGGCATCCAGATGCTGCTCGACGCCGTGGTCGATTACCTCCCCTCGCCGCCCGAGAAGCCCGAGGTCGAGGGGACCGACCCGCAGGACAAAGAGATCAAGATGACGCGCCCGCACGACGCCAAGGCCCCCTTCGCGGGCCTGGTCTTCAAGGTCGTGAGCGATCAGCACGGCGACCTCACGTACATCCGCGTCTATTCGGGCACGCTCACCAAGGGCACTCGTCTGCTGAACCCCGGCAACGGCAAGAAGGAAAACTGCTCGCGCATCTTCGAGATGCACGCCCAGAACCGCATCCCGCTCGAAGAGGTCACGGCCGGCAACATCGTCGCCGTCGTCGGCATCAAGGACAGCTACACGGGTGACACCCTGTGCGACGCCGACCAGCCGATCCTGCTCGAGCGCATGTTCTTCCCCGAGCCGGTGATCTCGATGTCGATCGAGCCCAAGACCAGCGAGGACAAGCGTCGGCTCTCCGAGGCCTTGGGCGTCATTCGCCGCGAGGACCCGAGCTTCCGCTCGAACTTCGACGAGGAAACCGGTCAGACGATCATCCACGGCATGGGCGAGCTGCACCTGGACATCATCCGCACCAAGCTGGTGCGCGACATGAAGATCAACGTCGAGGTCGGCAAGCCGCGCGTGTCGTACCGCGAGACCATCACCAAGAAGGCCGAGTACGTCCGCGGGCTCTTCAAGAAGCAGTCGGGCGGTCGCGGTCAGTTCGGCGACTGCACGATCCACCTCGAGCCCTACACGGCCGAGCAGGCGGAGATCGACGAGGTCAAGTTCGAGGACAACATCGCCGTCGTCAGCGAGGTCGTGGGCGGTTCGATCCCCAAGGAGTTCATCAAGCCCACGATGGACGGCATCCGCCAGACCTGCGTGACCGGCGTGAAGTACGGGTACCCGATGATCAACGTCAAGGCGACGGTGGTCGAAGGGTCCTCGCACGCGGTCGACTCCTCGCAGGTCGCCTTCGAGCAGGCCGGGCGCTTGGCGGTCATGGAAGCCACCGAGCGGGCCGGGCCCGTGCTGCTTGAGCCGATCATGAAGGTCGTCGTCACGGTTCCCAACGACTACCTCGGCAACGTCACGGGCGACATCAGCTCGCGCCGCGGCATGATCATCGACACCGACGATCGTGGCGTGGTCAAGCTCGTCACCTGCGAAGTGCCGCTGTCGGAAATGTTCGGCTACACGACCAGCCTCCGCGGCATGTCGCAAGGCCGGGCCAGCTCGACGATGGAGTTCCTGGAATACCGCCAGATGCCCATGAGCATGATGAAGGAAGTCCTGGAAGCTCAGGCGGGCGGCAAGAAGTAGTCGGATCAACGCTCCACGCGAGCAAAAGCGATCGAAAGACGCCCGTCGGTCAGAACCGGCGGGCGTCTTCATTGGCGGCCTGAACTCGAAAGGCTCAGAAGGAACACCCGGTAGCGAGATCCGAAAGCCCGAGCGCGTGTAGGGCTGTTACGTTCGGACCCCCAGCGCGGCCCGCGCGTCTCGGTGCCGCGGGTCGAGCGAGAGCGCAACAAAGTCGTACCCGTCCTCCCCGTGCGGCCCCCCCCCGGCGGGTTCGTGCCCGCCCTGGCCGTTGGCGGAGACCGGCACGAGTCCCATGCGGACCATGGGCTTGGGAATGCGGAAGAAGTCGTAGCCGAGCCGTTGTATCTGGCGGACCGTTCCGCGCTCGAGGAACGGGGTGCCGTCGCTCTGGGACTCGAAGATGATCGCGGCCGGGGTGTTTTTGGCGAGGTAGTCGCCGGCCCCGCGGAAGACCGCTTCCTCGTGGCGTTCGACGTCGATCTTCAGCAAGCGGATGCTGGGGAGTTGGAGTTCGTGGAGGAACGATTCCGCCCGGCGCACCTGGACCCGGATCGAACGGTTGTTGGGTCCGCAGTCCTGTTCGAGTGATCCGAAAACGGTCGCTTCGTCCGAGACATGGAACTCCGCCGCGCCGTCGGAGTCTGAGAGCGCGACCTCGTGCACGTGGAGCCAGGAGTAGTCGTTGAGGTCGGCTGACACCGCGAGGTTTCGTGCCAGGCTCGGCTGGGGCTCGAATGCGTGGACGCAACCCGTGGCTCCGACGAGACGAGCCCCGATGAGGGAGAGCACGCCCATGTTGGCACCGATGTCAAGAAAGCAGTCCCCGGGTCGGAGGAGGCGACGGAGCACCCAGGTGACGCGGGGGTCGTAGTCGCCCGTGTAGAACACGGTGCGTCCGAGGGGGTCGTGGGCGTAGACCAGGATGCTGGAACCGTCGTTGAGTCGAGTCACGACGAGCTCGGGCCTTGCGGTGAGAGACTTTGGAATCCGCCCGTGCGCGACGGTGCCCGCCCCTGAATAGAAGGGGTATAAGCGGATCATGCGTTGGACAAGGCTTCGGATCACGATATCGGAAAGTTCCAAGAGGAGCCGGTCAATCCCGAACACGAGATCCGGCGATTCGCGTCATGCGGGGTTGGAAGCGCCAGACCAGCATCCGAAAACACCCCCGCAGCCAGCCCCAACGGACCAGACCGCCAGCCAAAGCCGCCCGTCCATCAATCCCGATTGCCAATTCCCCGACACTAGGTTACCGTTGAAAGCCTCGTCGCTCGCGGCCCTTTTTCTGGACGTGCGACTGAGCGCGTTGGATCCGACCCAGGAGGATGATCGTATGCCCCACCGGTACCAGACAGTTCTGCTTTTCGGCGCTCCAGGGTCCGGTAAGGGCACGCAGGGGAAGATCTTGGGTGCCGTTCCCGGGTTCTACCACCTCTCGTGCGGCGAGGTGTTCCGGACCATCGACACGGCCTCGGAGTTGGGCCGGACGTTTATTGAGTACTCCTCGCGCGGGGAATTGGTGCCCGACGAGATCACGGTGAAGATGTGGCAACAGAACATGCACGCGCGGACCGTGCTGAGCGATTACAAGCCGCGAGCGGACCTGCTCGTGCTCGACGGGATTCCGCGGAACGTCAACCAGGCGAAGCTGCTCGAACAGCACCTCAAGGTGCTGTTGATCGTTCATTTGGTGTGCAGCGACAAGGAGGAGATGATCAAGCGTCTGCGGCGTCGTGCGCTCAAGGAAAACCGGGTCGACGACGCCAAGGAAGAGGTGATCCGCCGCCGCTGGGATATCTACGAGAACGAGACGTTCCCGGTGCTCGAGTACTACGACAAGAAGATCATCAGCACTGTGGACGCGTTCGGTTCGCCGGCGCGGGTGCTCGAGCACATCCTGGAAGCGGTCGTACCGGTTCAGGAGCGGCACTTCAACAACCCGATTCAATAACCAGCGGATCGGGAACAGCCGAGTCAGATGGGCGGTGATCGCGACGATCCGGGGCATGCGTCAGGGCGGCGTCGCGGACGCGGCGTGGTATCTATTGTTCGTGATGCTCAAACCAACGGTTCGGCGTGGCTTCACCCTGATCGAGTTGCTGGTGGTGATCGCGATCATCGCGCTGCTTGTCGGCATCCTCATCCCAGCGCTCGGGAGGGCGCGGACCAACGCGAAGATCTCGACGTGCGGTTCGCGGCTCCAACAGATCGGGGTCGGGCTGGTCCTGTACAGCGCGGACTTTGATAACCGGCTGCCGCAGGCGGTCGGATCGTTGCCGGACGGCAGCGGGAAGAAGGTAGTCATCGGCGCACTCTTTGCCGGGAAGTTCGGGCAGTTGCCCTTTTACGATATTAACACCGTTGGGCCTCAGGGACGCCCGCTCAACAAGTACGTCGTGAGCCAGGCCTTTCCGCCCGATTCAGAGAAGAACCAAGTCGAGATTGAGGCGTTCAAATCGCCGGTGGACAAGGGCGCTCAGAAGACCGGCCTGCCTCCCGGCAGCGGCTTTGAGAGCACCGACTCGATGTACAACCTGGTGGGGGCGAGCTACACGCTCAACGACCACGCGCTCGACAGCGAGCAGCACACGACCCTGGTCCCGCAGGGCGGCGGGCGAATGCCGTATGTCAAAGAACCGACCAAGACCTGGACCGTCGCCACGCACACGATCTACACGTACCAGGAAGACGGTGACAAAGAGATGCACTGGATGGACAAGTCCCAGGAGTTCGCCAACATGCTTTTCCTGGACGGACATGTCCGCACCAAGATCGCGGTGCCCAAGGGCGTCGTGAACACGACACCGGACTACACGTTCCTGCCGTAAACACGCCTGTCGGCGATCGTTCGGTCGCGATGACGGATCAATGAAAAACAGCGGCGTCACAGGACGCCGCTGTTTCGTCGGTGCGTTCAGGCGGGAGAGGCGGCTCCGAGCGCCGCCGCTACTCGCGGTCAACTAGAGCTTGAACCGGCTGACGAGCGACTGGAGTTTCTCGGCCTGATTCGAGAGGTCCGCGGCCGCCTTGGAGGCTTGGGACGCGCCCTCGGTGGATTCGCGGGTGACGGCGTTGATGGCCTCGATGCTCTTGGCGATCTCCTGGCTGGCGGCGGCCTGCTCTTCCGAGGCCGATGCGATGGACTGGACCATCGAGGCCATGGAATCCGAGCTGGCGACGATGCGAGAGAGCGCCTCGCCTGCGGAGTTGGCGAGGTCAACGCCGCGACTGACCCGCTTGGAGCCGGTCTCGATCCGCTCAACGGCGACGCCCGTCTCGGACTGGATTTCGCCGATGCTCTGGGCGACCTCCTTGGTCGCGGTCGTGGTGCGTTCGGCGAGTTTGCGGACCTCGTCGGCGACGACCGCGAAACCACGGCCGTGCTCGCCGGCGCGGGCCGCCTCGATCGCCGCGTTGAGCGCGAGGAGGTTGGTCTGGTCGGCGATGTCGTTGATGACGGAGATTATCTGCCCGATCTGCTCGCCCTTGCGACCGAGTTCGCTCACGGCTTGCGCGGATTGGGTGACCTGGTCGGCGATGCCGCGCATTTCTTCGACGGTCTGACGGACAACGTCTCCGCCCTTGGCGGCGTCCTTGTTGCTGGCCTGGGCGGCGTGTGAGGCTTCGCTGCTCTTGCCGGCGACCTCGGTGACGGTGGCACTCATCTCTTCGATAGCGGCGGAGACCTGGGCCGCCTGCTGGGTCTGGCGTGAGAGCCCGGCGGCCATCTGCTCGGAGCTGGCGGCGATCTGGGTGGCGGCGGCCGCGACCTGGCGAGTGGAGCCCGAGACTTCGCCGATGATCTTGTGCAGGTTTCCCATGAAAATATCGAACCAGTGGGCGAGGGCCCCGATCTCGTCGCCGCGGGTGAGGTTCAGCCGCTTGGTCAGGTCTCCGTCGCCGGTCGCGACGTCCTTGACCATGGCGATGAGGTTATTGAGGGGGCGAGTCAGGAGCACTCGCATCACGAAGACGAAGATCCCCACGGCGATCGCCACGAGCGGGATCGTCACGAAGAGAGCGTTCTTGACGTCCGCGGTGACCTCCGCGTCGGCTTTGGTGAGCGGCATGGAAACTTCGTAGGCCCCGTGCATGTCGCCGGGCTTCCAACCTTCCATCTTGAAGCCGAGTGCGTCCTTTCCGTCGAAGTTCCCCTGGGCGTCGCGTGTGTCGTACTTGGCGGGGTCGCCGTGACACCCCATGCAGGTCTCGTCGAGCTTGATGGCTCGCATGTAGTGGAGCGTGTTGGTCTTGGGGTCGATGCGTCCGAGGCTCGCGTCACCGCCGCTCCTTACCTGATTAGTCAGATCTCGAAAAAGCTCCTCGCGAAACGAACCGGGCTCCGGGGCGTTCTTGGGATTCCTTGGCTCGAACGCGGGCACCTTGAAATCAAGCCCCTCGCGCGACGCCGCCTTCTGTGCCGCGGTCCAGCCCACGACGACCGGGATGGTCTGGTAGAAACGTGTGTCGGTGTAGCTCTTTCCGGATTTGGAGGCCTCAACGGCCTCCGCGAGCAGTGTCTCCGTGTCGACCGAGCCGCTGGCTTGGAGAGCGGAGGCATGGTTCTTGGCCTCGTCGGCGACGGCCGTGAACGCCGCGGCTTTTTCCATGAGCGCATCCCTGGCGCTTTTGTTCATGCCGTGTACAAACACGACGTAGTTGGCGACAACCACGACGGCAATCACCGCGATCGAGAGGCAGATGATCTTGGTCGAAAGCCCGAACGATTTCTTTGCTTCGGTCATGGGAACCCCCGGGGAGCAACGCGACTTCCGCGCATCCGAGCGCGGTTGATTGACTCCATCGGCACGCCCCCCGCGTGGATTGACAACAACATGGACGTGAGCCGCATCCGGGAGATGCGACGGCAGCCTGCGCCGATATCCACCACCCTACGGGGTATGAGATTTTCCAGGGATGAGAATTTCTCCTAGGGGAGACGGAAGAAACCGCCGCCCATGTCCTTGAGCCGACCCTGCTTGGCGAGCTCGTTCCAAACGGAGCGCGGGAACTGGGTGGGCGGGACGATCCCCATGACGTCCGAGGCCTTGCCCGTGGTTGTGGGCCGCCCGCCGCCGAGCTTGGATTCCTGGTCGAGCTTGGTGAGCTTGAGGCGTTTCTTGAACGCGTGCAGGGCGCGCTTGAGGTCGTCTTCGGTGACCCCAACCGGGGACGCTGGAGGCGTGGTCGGCTGCTCCAGTGGATTCTGAGGCGGGGGTTGTGGTTGCGTCGTGTCCATGTTCGGCATGGTATCTCTTCGCGGCATGTCAGGGTTGCGTTCGAGCCACGCTATCTGGGGCGTCCTCGTACAACTCCAGGGGGAGTCCATCAGGGTCCGAGAAAAATGTGAATTGTCGGCCGGTGAACTCGTCGAGGCGCACTGCCTCGCACGCGACTCCGGCGGAGGCGAGCGCCCGTACCGCGGTGTGAAGGTTTCCAACCCTGAACGCGAGGTGGCGCAGCCCGCAGGCTTCCGGCCTGGAAGTTCGCGGCGGAGGGGAAGGGAAGCTGAAGAGTTCGATCTGAGTTCCGTCCGCAAGTTCGAGATCGAGCTTGTGTGAGTCACGTTGCTTCCTATAGGTCTCTGCTACGACGCGCAGGCCGAGGATTTCGACGTAGAAGCGCCGGGACCGCTGGTAATCCGAGCAGATCACGGCGACGTGGTGAATCCCGAGCGGGGCGAGGGTGCTCATCCCCGAGCGTAGGATTGCGGCTGAGTCTCGAAAATGCTCTCGACTATTCAGGGGTTCTTATCGATGAACAAGCCCGCCGCGTTCCTGACCGTCCTGTCCGTACTGGGGATGTTGGGTGTGGCTGTTTCTGACGCCGCGGCCCAGGGGTTTCGCAGGCCGGGAGCGGGACCGTCGCGTCAACGCGCGGAGAATGAAGAAGTCAACGAGCGGATCGAACCGAGCGCCTTGCTGGTCGGTGATCCGGCCCCGGCGTTGAGCGTCACGCGTTGGGTCAAGGGCGAAGGGTTCAGCGCGTTCGAGAAGGGCAAGGTGTACGTCGTCGAGTTCTGGGCGACCTGGTGCGGTCCGTGCTTAGCAAGCGTGCCGCACCTGAGCGAGTTGCAGAACCAGTACAAGGACCTGGGCGTTGTCGTGGTCGGCGTCACCAGCCCGGACGCGAAGAACACGCTTGAAACAGTGGACGCCATGACCGCGGAAAAAGGCGATGCCATGGCGTACCGGATCGCGTGGGACGGCGACCGCAAGACCATGGACGCGTACATGAAGGCGGCGCGGCAGAACTTTATCCCGTGCGTGTTTCTCATAGACCGGGACGGAGCGATTGCGTTCATCGGGCACCCGTCGAAGGTGGACCAGCCGCTCAAGCAGATCGTCGAGGGGACCTTTGACTTGGCGTCCGCCTCGGCCCGGTACAAGCAGGAACTGGTCGATCAGATGACCGAGGAAGACCGTGCCCGCGAACGCCGAAAGACCTATGACAAGTTCGCCCGGGCCTGCGACGCGGGGGACTGGGGCGCGGCGCTGGCGGCGTACGACGAGGGATCGGCCAAGAGTCCGCGGTTTGCCCTTGATGCGGCGGCGGGGCACACGATGGATGACGACGGGAAGTTTCAGATTCTGCTCCTGCGGTTGAAGGACTATGAGCGTGCGTCGGCCTTCGGAAATGAGATCTCTGACGGCATCGCCGCGGAACAGCCCTTTGTACTCAATCGAATCGCCTGGGCGATCGTGGACCCGGCCAACAACGTGGAGAAGAAGGATCTCACACTCGCCAAGAAGGCGGCCGAGCGGGCCGACAGACTGCTGCGGCACCGCAACGCGGCGATCATCGACACGGTCGCGCGCGTGTATTTTCTGGAAGGGAACGTGCCGAAGGCGATTGAACTTCAGACCACGGCGGTGGAGTTGTCAGACGAGGGGATGAGGGCCGACCTGAGCGCCACGCTCCGCGAGTACCAGGAAGCTTCCAGGAATTGACGCCCGGGCACCGCACCTCACGAGCTTCGCCTCGGAGCGCACCAACCCGGCCGGGGCGGGGTCGTATAGTTCTGTTCATTGCCTTAGACACACACCGCAGGAGTTTCTATGGGCCTGTTCCGCCGTTCCAAGCCAACCTCCGCAACGCCGGTCGTCGTCCCGACCCGCGCGGGTCTATCGAGCGCGAGTCCTGCGGGGTTGGGACCGGCCGCGCCCGCAGAGGCGCGCATCTTCGAGTTCGGATCGGAGATGCTCCGCCGCGCGCGCGGGCACAAGACCGGCATCCTCTCCGCCAAGTTCTACTCCGACGCGCTCATGGAATGGTCCATGAAGGACCCGAACTTCAAGGTCCAGATGTTCCGCTTCGTCGACGCCTTCCCGATGCTCCGCACGCCCGAGGCCATCCACGACCATCTCAACGATTACCTCACGCAGCCGGGCGTGACGATCCCGGGCCCGATCGCCGCGGCGCTCAAGGCCGGCGCGGTCGCCAAGGGGCTCGCGGCCAAGACCATCAGCGGGCAGATCACCGGCATGGCCAGCAAGTTCATCGCGGGCACCGACGCCGCGACGGCGCTGCCCGGGCTCAAGTCCATGTGGGACGACGGCATCGCGTTCAGCGTCGATCTGCGGGGCGAGACGTGCGTCTCGGATGAAGAGGCCGACTATTACGCGCGGAAATACCTCGATCTCATCCAGAACCTTCCCGCGGCCGTCGCCGGTTGGAAGCCCCAGCCGCGCCTGGAATCCGACCACCTCGGCCCGATCCCGCGCACCAACGTCTCGATCAAGATCTCCGCGCTCTCGGCCCGGTGCGACCCGATCGACACGGAAGGTTCGATCGCGGACCTGATGAAGCGGCTGCTGCCGATCCTTGAAACCGCGCGCGACAAGGGCGTGTTCGTGAACTTCGACATGGAGCACCACGGGCTCAAGGACTTCACGATCGATCTGTTCCAGCGTTGTTGCACCAAGATCAACTTCCAAGCCGGGCTGGCGATGCAGGCGTATCTGCGCTCGGGGCCTGATGATGCGAAGAGAATCTGCGACTGGGCCAAGGCGACCAACCGCATCGTGACCGTGCGGCTCGTCAAGGGCGCGTACTGGGACGCCGAGACGATCAAGGCCGAGCAGATGGGCTGGCCCTGTCCAGTGTGGTCGACGAAGTGGCAGACCGATGCGTGCTTCGAGAAGATGACCAACGTGTACTTGGACGCCTCTCCCAAGGCCGGCGAGAAGGCGGGAGTCAAGCTGGCGCTTGGCTCGCACAACGTGCGCTCGATCGCGGCCGCGGTCGCCGGGCTTGAGGCACGCGGGCTGCCCAAAGAAGCCCTCGAACTCCAGATGCTGCACGGGATGGCGGACCAGTTGAAATACGCAGCCGCGGAACTCGGGCTGCGCATGCGCGAGTACGTCCCCGTCGGCGAAATGATCCCCGGCATGGCGTACCTCGTGCGGCGATTGCTGGAAAACACGAGCAACGAGAGCTGGCTCAAGGCCGGCTTCCTCGATAACGCCGACCCCGGCACGCTGCTCCGCGCGCCGTCGCCCGCAAGCGCGAGTACAAACACCGGCACGCCCGCGGCATCACCGACCGCGCCTGATGTGGGTGCGATGGCCCCCGAGCGTCACTCGCTCTCGCCCGCTCCCAAGGGTATCGGCAACGGTCGGCCGTTCTTCAACGAATCGTTCCGCGATTTCTCGGTCGGCACGCAGCGCAAGGCGTTCGCCGACGCCGTCGCCCGCGCGACCGTCCCCAAGGTTCTCAACGATCGCACGCCCGAGCACGCGACCCAGATGGTGTCGAGCGCGATGATCGGATTCACCGGCGAAGGCATCAACGGCCAACTCGTCGGGTGGCGCGATACCGATCCGCGCGTGCGCGCGAACGTTCTCGTTCGTGCGGCCGCGGAAATGCGCCAGCAGCGCGATGCACTTTCGGGCGTCATGATCAAGGAGGCCGGCAAGACCTGGCGCGAGGCTGACGCGGACGTATGCGAGGCGATCGACTTCTGTGAGTACTACGCCCGAATGGCGGTGCCCATGTTCGATCGCTCGCGTCTCGGTCGGTTCATCGGCGAGCTCGACGAGACGTGGTACCAACCGCGCGGCGTGGCGGTGGTCATCAGCCCTTGGAACTTCCCGCTGGCGATCTGCACCGGCATGACAGTCGCCGCCTTGGTCACGGGCAACACGGTCATCGTCAAGCCGGCCGAGCAGACTCCCGGCATCGCCTCGATCATGCACGACATTCTCAGCGGAGCTCTCGCGCAAGAAGTTGGGCTCAAGCTCGGAGGTATGGTGCTCCAGTTCTGCCCAGCTCCCGGCGAAACAACCGGCGCGGCCCTCGTGCGCGACCCGCGCGTTGCGCTCATCGCGTTCACCGGCTCGCGCGACGTGGGGCTCGATATTCTCACCGCGGCCGCGCCTGGAACTCCTTTCGGGCGTGGCTCGGGCGCACCCTTCGTTGCCCCGCCGCACGTCAAGCGCGTCGTCTGCGAGATGGGCGGCAAGAACGCGATCATCATCGACACCAGCGCCGATCTGGATGAGGCCGTCCTCGCCGTCCGGCAGTCCGCGTTCGGTTTCCAAGGGCAGAAGTGCTCCGCGTGCTCGCGCGTCATCATCGTCGACAGCCAAGGCCCCACCGGCCCGGCCATCACGCACTTCACCACGCGGCTCGTCGAAGCAACCAAAGCACTCACCATCGGCGACCCGAGCAAACCGGGCACGGACATCGGCCCGGTGATTGACCAGGAGGCCAAGGCCAAGATCGACGGCATGATCCAGGCCGCGATCAAGGAAGGCTGCAAGCTGGAACTCGCGTTGCCGATGCCGAACCTCGCGGGCGATCCGTCGGCCCAGCGTGCGTTCGTGCCGCCGCATATTTTCTCGCGCGTGGAACCGCGGAACTCGCTCGCCCAAGAAGAGGTCTTCGGTCCGGTGCTCGCCGTGATGCACGCCGGCACGTTTGAGGAGGCCCTCACGATCGCCAACAGCCTGCCTTACAAGCTCACCGGCGGCGTGTTCAGCCGCAAGCCCGCGCACGTCGAACTTGCCAAGCGTGAGTTCCGCGTGGGAAATCTGTACCTCAACCGCGGCATCACCGGCGCGCTGGTGGGCCGTCAGCCCTTCGGCGGGTTTGCGATGTCGGGCGTCGGGTCCAAGGCCGGGGGCGCGGATTACCTGATGCAGTTCGTCGAACCCCGCGCAAGCTGCGAGAACACCATGCGGCGCGGGTTTGCGCCCGAGCTTTGATCAGACCATTCGCGGCGAAACTCGTCACTCAATTCCGAGCAACAACGAAACGCTTGGCGTCGGAAAGGAATCCAGACGTGGCACTTCAGTACGAACTCGTGAACGCGACCAAAGCCGAGCGGCTCAGCTTCTCGAGCTTGCCGGGGCGGACCAAGCACGATATCGCCGGCAACCCCGCCGCGGCCGCGATCGTCGCGTGGTACATGATGGAGCACCCGCGCGACCGCATCACGTTCGTCACCGACGACATCGCCGACGCCCACCCCGCGTGGCCCCTTCGCGGCGTGACGCGGGCCGAGCTGGAGCGGTACCGCGATGTCACGGTGGACGTGATCACTACGCTGGTGGCCGCAGGGATTCTTGAAGAGCGCGGCCGGGGCTTTGTTGAGACCGCCGACCGAGGCCGCGTGATCGTTCGAGACCTTCGGAACGTCTGGAAGGGAACGCCGCACTCCGTGGAAACGCCTTAAGACCGAACGCAACGCGCGGTTTCAAGGCGTTCCGGTTGCCTCAGGCCGTCTAACACCACGCGGGGGTAGAGCTACCCGAAGCATCGCGCCACTCCGGCGTCCACGCCAGGAACACCACGCGCACCGTGATGTCCGTCTTCTTTGGCTTAAGCGTGATCGCTTCAAGCTTCTCCGTCAGCGGGTCCACCGTCGCGCTCATCGAATCGACCTCGGCCTGGAACTGCGCTTCAAGGTCCGCGAGCTGCTTCTGCAACGCCTCGACCGTCTCACTGGCGCGGCCGACATCGCCGGATTCCTTCATGTTCTTCTCAACGCCGCGAACCGCGGACGCCGCCTTGCCGATGCTCCCCGCGCTGACGGCCTTGCGCCCCATGAACGCCGAGAGAATCGCCGCGCCGAACGAGATCGCCGTCGACAGTTTCGCGCCCTTGGCCTGGGCCTGCTGCACTTCGACCGCCTGCTGGGCCCGCCGGATCCGCTCCTGCAGCGTCGTCATCTTCGGCGCGTACTTCTGGCGAAGCTTTGCGCTCAGTTGGTCGCGCTGCTCGCGCGCCGTCTGCTGGAGCCTTGCGCGGAAATCGCGCTCGCTCTCGTCGGGCTTTGAAACCTCGTCCACGCTTGGGCTCTTGAGGAGGTCGAGCCGCTGCGTGCGATAGACCAGGTCGCTGAAGCCCTTGGTCCACGCGTCGTACGACTTGGCCTTCCCGGCCTCGGACGCGGCCTGGGCAAAGCTCGCGTTCGCCGCGGGTTCGTTCTCAACGTCCGTCTCGCTCAGCTCCGCAACGCTCGCGGCCTCCCAGTCCACGCCCACCGGCCCCGCGCCCAGCGCCGTCAGGTGTGACACCGCGCGGTTGTAGTCAACCCCGTTCTTCGCGTCGCGGTAGTACACCCGCGCGCACCCCAGCAAAGCTGCGCGATAGACCAGCGAAGCCCCCGCGGGTCTCGTACCACGAATCGGCAGGAAACACTGCTTGATCTCGGGCGGCATCACGGGCCGAGTCGCACTCTCGCCGTTGCTCGATTGCGCCTGACGACCGCTGTTGGTCCCAGCCGCAGGACTGATCGCCGCGCGCGCCGAAGTGTCCGATACATCGCTCGCCGCCGCGTTGCCCGATCGTGGAGCGCTCTGCATCCCGCCGCGTTTCTGGTCCATCAGCGCCTTGATCTGCCCGCGCGTCAACGGCCCGCGCAGGTACGACAACGCCCAGCGCGACTCAAAGATCTCCGGCCCGTCCTCGTGTACGTTGTTCATCAAGAACACGCGGCTGCCAAGCTGCGAAAGGATCTTCTCGACCTTGCCGCGATCGAACCCCGCCGAGGCCTGGGCGGCCGCGCCCTCGAGCCCGTCGAGCACGCGCGCCTTATCGCGCTCCGTTTGAAGTCGGCCGATGAACCACGTCCCCGCGTTCGCCAGCCCCTTGTAATCAAGGTCCACAGGGTTCTGCGTCGCCAGCACCACGCCCACGCCGAACGCTCGGGCCTGCTTCATCAACATCAGCAGCGGCGTCTTGGACGGCGGGTTCGCGGTCGGCGGGAAGTACCCGGCGATCTCGTCCATGTATAGCAGCGCCCGCAGGCTCGTCGTGCCGCTCTGCGTGCGCACCCAGCCCAGCATCTGGTTGAGCAGCATCGAGACGAAGAACATCCGCTCCGCATCGTTCAAATGCGCGATCGAGTAGATCGACACGCGCGGCTTGCCCGCGGGCGTTCGCAACGCCGCGCCGATATCCAACGGCTCGCCCTCCATCCACGCCGCGAAGCCGGGGGCCGCGAGGATGTTGTTGAGCTGCATCGCCAGCGCGAATCGGTCCTTGGACGGGAACACCGACTCGATGTCCATCACGCCCACCCGCTGCACCGGCGGCGTCTGGATCTGCTGAATCAACGAACCAAGATCAAGATCCCTGCCCCCGCTCCAAGCCGTCGAGAAGATCGTCGAGAACAGCGTATGCTCGCGGCTGCGCATCGAATCGGCGTCGATGCCCATCAACGCCAGCAAGCTCGTCGCCGTGCTGCTGATCCGCTCGCGCAGGAGTTCCTCGTCGTCCATGATCGACCGCGCGGGGACGGCGAACGACTTGAGGATCGAGACCGGCAGCCCCGCGTTGCTCCCCGGCGTGTACACCGAGAAATCGGCCGAGTCCTTCAGCCTTTGAATCCGCGCGCCGTCCTGCCCCCAGTCCGCCAGCCCCTTCGCCCATGTGGCCGCCTGCTGGTCCGCGTATTGCTGGGGCGTCACGCCCTTGCGGGCCGCGTCCTCCTCGCTGATCCACGGCAGAAAGTCCGAGCCGCGCAGCGACGGGAACGTCAGCAGCAGGTTCGACAGGTCGCCCTTGGGATCGATGATGATCGCGGGGATCCCATCGATCGCGGCCTCTTCCAAGAGCGACAAGCACAGCCCCGTCTTTCCCGAGCCCGTCATGCCGACGCAGACGGCGTGCGTGACCAAATCCTTCGAGTCGTACAACACCAACGCGTCGCGGTTCCCCGCCTTCTTGGCAAGGTCGTACGAACGGCCAAGATAGAACGTCCCAAGCCTCTCAAAGTCCTGCACGGTCAACTCCTCGGAACGCGCCGCATTCCCTTCACTCCATCACTTCGCTACTTCGCTACTTTTCATTGATACACCTTCCCCCGATGCTTCAACCACCCGTCCTCATGCTTCCCGCGAAGATCGCGGTGCGTCCAGTGCACGGCCGCTCCCAGGTCGTTCCACTCGAACTGCCCACGGAACTCAACCGTGTCTTTCACCTCGATCGGCAATCGCTTGGCCACGTCGATGTTGTGAGAAATCTTCACGACATCGCCGCTGGCGAGCTTGATGAGGAACCGCTGGTGCGGGCTCTCGTCGTTGTCGTCGGGCAGTATCTTGATGACCGTCCCGCTGCCCTCCACGATCGCGCCGGACAACTGGTTCTTGATCGCGCTCACGATCGAAAGATCGTCGCTCGCGCCCACGCGCGTACCGGCACGCGGGCCGCTCGTGGGCGTCGAGCCGCCCGATTGCTTTGAATCACCGCCCTGAGACGGGAGAAAGACCTTGAGCAGCAGCGTCAGCAGCGCCAGCGCGATCGCCACGCCCGCCTGCAACGCGGTCCGCTTCCCACGCGGCCTCGCGGTGCGGATCAGATCTTCAGGTCTGAAGTTCATCGCACTCCCTCGTCATCCGCGAGTACGGTTCCGAGTCCCTTCCAGAGCTTTGAAACCAGAGCACGCGGTCACCGGTTCATTCCCGATCAGCACACAAACACCTCCATTTGGAACACGATTCTACGGCCGATTCTGATACGACGCCCGCGCTGGGTTGTTTCAATCCTGAAAGCTCGGTATCTTCTTGATCCCACTCTTCCAGTCCCGCGCACCAGTCCCGCTCGCCCGAACTCACTCGCTCGATCTCAGGCGATCGCCCAGGAGTCCCGATATGTGCAAGCTCGGTTTTCTCGTCGGCCTCGTGACGCTCGCTTCCGTCCACGCCGCGGGTACGCAGGGTTATTACAGGATGCCCTGCATCCACAACGACCTCATCGTCTTCGCGGCCGAGGGCGACCTGTGGAAAGTCCCCGCGGCCGGCGGTGTCGCGACGCGGCTCACCAGCCATCCCGGCAACGAGGGCACGCCGCGCATCTCGCCCGACGGCTCAGTCCTCGCGTTCACCGCGGAATATGAAGGCCCGACCGAGGTCTACACCATGCCCTTCGGCGCAGGCGTAGGCGGGCTGCCCACGCGCCGCACCTTCGAGGCGGCGCGGGCGGCGGTCGTCGCGTGGACGCCCACCGGCTCGCTGATATACACGACCGACGCGCTCTCGGGACTGCCAAACTTTCAGCTCGCAACGATCGATCCCAAGACCGGCGACCGCGGCGTCATCCCCCTCGCACAGGCCAGCGCCGGGACCTACGACGACACGGGCAAGTCGCTGTTTTTCACCCGCCTGCAGTTCAACGGCAGCATGACCAAGCGGTACAAGGGCGGCACCGCGCAGAACCTGTGGCGGTTTGACGCCAACGCCCCCGAGGCCGTACCGCTCACCGCCGATTTCGCCGGCGCCAGCAAGGACGCGATGTGGTGGCAAGGCCGGGTCTACTTCGCCACCGACCGCGACGGCACGATGAACATCTGGTCGATGAAGCCCGACGGCTCGGGAGTCACGCAGCACACCAAGGCCGTGGGGTTCGATGTCGCGTCGCCGACGCTCTCAAGGGGCAAGATCGCGTTCCAGCAGGGCGCGGACATCCACGTCTACGACATCGCCGCGAACACCGACACCACATTGAACATCACGCTCGAATCAGACCTCGACCAGACCCGCGAGAACTGGGTCGCCAAGCCGATGGACTACCTGAGCGCCGCGCACATCTCGCCCGACGGCGACCGCGCGGTCATCACCGCGCGCGGCAGCGTCTTCGTCGCGCCCCACCGCCAGGGCCGATTCGTCGAAGTCACCAAGAAAGAAGGCGTGCGCTACCGCAGCGCCCGCTTCATGCCCGACGGCAAGTCGCTCGTCGCGCTCGGCGATGAATCAGGAGAGACAGAACTCACCAAACTCCCTGCCAACGGCGTCGGCACTCCGGAGAAACTCACCACCAACGCCGACATCCTCCGCTGGGACCAGTGGCCTTCGCCCGACGGGGCGTGGATCGCCAGCACGGATAAGAACAACCGGCTCTGGCTGTACAGCACAAAGACGAAGCAGCACACGCAGGCCGACCAGTGCATGAACGACTCGATCACCGACATCGCGTGGTCGCCCGACAGCCGCTGGGTCGCGTACACGTTCGTCGCGGACAACCTCAACCGGCGCGTCAAGATCTACAACACCGAAACCAGCGCTAGCACGTTCGTCACCACCGACCGCTTCGAGAGTTTCTCGCCCGCGTGGAGCACCGACGGGCAGTGGTTGTATCTTCTCTCGGATCGAAACATCCAGAGCCTCGTCGGCAGCCCGTGGGGCCCGATGCAGCCCGAACCGTTCTTCGACAAGACCACCAAGATCTATCAGGTCGCGCTCAAGGTCGGCACGCGCTCACCGTTCCTTCCTAAGGACGAGCTTCACAACGCGAAGAAGGATGACGCCAAGAAGGACGAACCCAAGGACACAGACAAGAAGCCAGCGCCAGAGACAGACGTGAAACCCACGGAGAAAGCTGACAAGCCCGCCGACGGAAGGCCGGAAACAAAGGCCGAAAGCAAGCCGGAGGGTGAAAAGAAAGACGCCGCAAAGACCCCCGAAGTCGTGATCGAGCTCCCCGGCATCGAGCGCCGCATCAGCGAGGTCCCCGTACCCGCCGGAAACTACGGCAACCTCGCCCTCAACGACAAGGCCCTCTTCTGGACCACCACCGAACGAGGCCCCGACAGCAAGCCCGCGCTCTCCAGCGTCGCCATCGTCAACGAGAACATCGAGGTCAAGCAGGTCGTCGCCGAAATCAAGAGCTTTGAGCTGTCCGCGGACGGCAAGAAGATCCTCGTGCTCAAGGACGACTCGATGTCCATTATTGACGCCGCGCACGGCCCGGCCGACCTCGCCAAGAAGGACGTCGTGCTCAACGCCTGGACCATGTCCATCACGCCGCGCGAGGAATGGCGGCAGATGTTCATCGAGGCCTGGCGCCTCGAACGCGACTATTTCTACGACAAGAACATGCACGGCGTGGACTGGCCCAAGATGCGCGACAAGTACCTGCCGCTGGTCGATCGCGTGACCACGCGGGCCGAACTCAGCGACGTCATCGCGCAGATGGTCGCCGAACTCTCCGCGCTGCACACGTTCGTCCGCGGCGGTGATCTCCGCCAGGGCAAGGACAAGGTCCGCATCGGCTCGCTCGGCGCAACGCTCGTCCGCGACGTCAACGGTGGCGGCTACCGCGTCGAGCACGTCTTCCAGTCCGACCCCGACGTCCCCGACCGCCTCGCCCCGCTCGCGCGCCCCGGCGTCAACGTCGTCGCAGGGGACATCATCGAAGCCATCGACGGCGTGCCCACGCTCTCGACCTCCGACTGCACTTCGCTTCTGCGTCAGAAGGCCGACAAACAAGTGCTTCTGCGTGTAAAAACCGCCGCCGGCGGCGAAGCTCGCGATGTCATCGTCGTCCCCATCTCCACCGAATCCGCCAGCGACCTGCGTTACCACGAGTGGGAGTACACGCGCCGACTCGAAGTCGAAAAGGCCAGCGACAACCAGATCGGCTACCTCCACCTCCGCGCCATGGGTGGCGGCGACTTCAACGACTTCGCCAAGGGCTATTACCCCGTCTTCAATCGTCAAGGCCTCATCATCGACGTGCGCCACAACCGCGGCGGCAGCATCGACAGTTGGATCCTGGGCAAACTACTCCGCAAAGTCTGGTTCTTCTGGAGCGACCGCGTCGGCACGCCGCCGTCGTGGAACATGCAGTACGCGTTCCGCGGTCACATCGTCGTGCTGTGCAACGAACGCACCGCCTCCGACGGCGAAGCCTTCGCCGAAGGATTCAAACGCCTCGGGCTGGGCAAGGTCATCGGCACGCGCACCTGGGGCGGCGAGATCTGGCTCAGCAGCAGCAATTTCCTCGTCGATCAGGGCATCGCGACCGCGGCCGAAACGGGCGTGTACGGCCCCGACGGGACCTGGCTCATCGAGGGCCACGGCGTGGACCCCGACATCGTCGTCGACAACCTCCCGCACGCGACCTTCAAGGGCGAGGACGCGCAGCTCAAGGCCGCGATCGAGCACCTGAAAAAACTCATCGCCCAGAACCCAGTCCCGCCCGTCAAGAACCCGCCCAAGCCGGACAAGTCCTTCAAACCCGCCCAATAACACGAATGTTCCTGCAACGATCAGCACGCTCACACAGCCCCGCCCGCGATGAAAGGACCGCTCAGGCCTAGCCTTTTTCGTATGCACCCGGGCCGAAGCGTCATCACCATCGGTAACTTCGACGGAGCCCATCTCGGGCACGCCGCTCTGCTGCGCCGGTCTGTCGAGATCGCATCGCGGACCCATGCCGGAGCCAAGCCCCGTGTCGTTGCGCTCAGCTTCGACCCGCACCCGGCCGCGATCCTTCAACCCGATCAACCACCCCCGGCGAAGCTGACCACGTTCGAGCGTCGCTCTGCGCTCCTGCGTCAACTCGGTGCCGACGAGGTCGTGAAGCTCTCCCCCACTGCCGACCTCCTCGCCAGATCAGCCGAGGACTTCATCACCGAAATCGCGCGTGACTACGCGCCGCTCGCGTTCGTCGAAGGCCCCGACTTTCACTTCGGCAACAAACGCGGCGGGAACGTGCGAGTCCTCGCCAAACTCGGATCGCGCCTCGGCTTCGCGGTCCACGTCGTGCCGAGCGTGGACATCCCGCTCACCGACGACACCATCGTCCCCGCCTCCAGCACGATCGCACGCTGGCTCATCGCCCAAGGCCGGGTCCGCGACGCCGCCCTCGTGCTCGGCCGACCTCACGAACTCGAAGGCACCGTCGTGCAAGGCGACCGCCGCGGCCGCACGATCCAGTTTCCAACCGCAAATCTCGCCGCACTGAACCTCATCCCCGCCGACGGTGTCTACGCAGCGCTCGCAGTCCTGCCCGACGGCCGCGAATGGCTCGCCGCTGTGAACGTCGGCACACGCCCGACGTTCCAAGGCCACGATCGCCGCGTTGAAGCGCACCTGATCGGCGCTCAATCTTCCGACCTCGGGATCACGACCGAGTACGGATGGCCGCTCCGTCTCAAGCTCGTCGGCTGGCTGCGCGATCAGGTCCGCTTCGATTCAACCGCTCGTCTCGTCGAGCAACTCAAACGCGACTGCACGCGAGTGTTGGCACTCACATCACAACCCGACGCGACCAACGCCCGCCTCTCCGCAAGCAGCTCCTTGCTCCACGCGCACGTCACGACCAATCACGCGGACCCGCTCCGCCAGAAAGCCCACCACGCATGACCGCCTACTCGTCTACCACCACCCTCTCCGAGATCGCCGAGTGGCTCCGCACCAAGCGACGCATCGTCATCCTCACCCACGTCAAGCCCGACGGCGACGCCATCGGCTCCACCCTCGCGCTCTGCCGGGCACTCAATCTCAGCGGTTTCCCCGCCGGAAACCGCGCCGAGATCTGGTACTTCGGCCCGCAGCCGCACTGGTACGCGGGGCTCGCCAAGTCAACCCCCGCGCGCATCTGCGAGCACAGCGCCTTCCCGCCACCGCTCCCCCACGGTGCCGACCCCGAGCCCGACGCCATCGTCATCACAGACACCGGCTCGTGGCAGCAGCTCGAGCCCGCGGCCGCTTGGCTCAAATCACGCCGCGACCGCGCCGCCATCATCGACCATCATGTGCAGGGCGACCCCGCGATCACAGACCGTCGCTTTATCGACATCACCGCCGCCGCGGTCGCGCAGCCCGTGGCCGAACTCGCGCGGCTCCTGCTCCGCAAGGATTCACTCGCACAGCTCCCGCCCGAGGTCGCCGAGCCCGCCTACCTGGGAATCATGACCGACACCGGCTGGTTCCGGCACAGCAACGTCACGCCGCGCGTGATGCGCGTCGCCGCCGACCTCATCGAGGCCGGCATCAACCACTCCGCGCTCCTCATGATGATCGAGCAGACCGACCGCCCGGCCCGCCTCATGCTCCTCTCGCGCGCCCTGGCCACGCTCCGCCTCGACGACCAAGGCCGCATCGCGTCCATGATGCTCACCAAGAAAGATTTCGCCGAGTGCGACGCCAGCCAGGGCGACGCCGGCGGCTTCGCGGACTTCGGCCAGGGACTCGAAACGACGCGCGTCACCGCCATGCTCTCCGAGAGCGAGCCCGACGCGCAAGGCCGACCCGTCACGAAAATCAGCCTGCGCAGCAAGAACTCCGCGGACTCGCCCGACGTCAACCAGGTCGCGCACCAGTTCGAAGGCGGCGGCCATGTCCGTGCCGCGGGCGCGCGAATCCAAGCACCGATCACCGAGGCACGCGAGATGATCGTGAGAGCGCTCAAAACCGCCAAGTAGTCTTCGGTAGGTCGGCTCTCCGAGCCGACTCTTCTCTTCGCACGAGACATCGAGGCAACGGAAAGAAGAAAATCTCGGCTCGGAGAGCCGACCTACCAAAACGCCCAGGCACGCGGCCAATGATCGACCATCATGCGTCCACGCCATCCCAACTCCCGCTTCTCCCCGCGCGGCCCCGAGCACGATCGCCCCACCCTCCGCCTCATGACCACCACGCTCTGGGAGTACCCCAGCCAGCACTACACCTCCGCGTCCGGCCAGGTCATGCAGGGCGACAAGGACTACGTCGGCGCGACGCCCTCGTGGATCATCTGGCAGCTCCTCAACCGCTACACGAGAGAGACCGACCTCGTCGTTGACCCCATGTGCGGCAGCGGCACCACCATCGACGTCGCCCGCGACCTCGGCCGCCGCGTGCTGGGGTACGACCTCAACCCAACCCCCGCCCGGGCTCACGAGATTTTTCGAGCCGACGCCCGCAAGATCCCCATCGAAAACGGCAAGGCCGACTTCGTCTTCATCGACCCGCCCTACTCCACACACGTCGATTACTCCGACGACCCACGCTGCATCGGCAAGCTCGACGCCGGCGGCGAGGACCACGGCGCGGCCTACTACGCCGCGATGCGCCAGGTGATCACCGAGATCCACCGAGTCCTCAAAGACCGCCGCTACATGGGCCTTTACGTCAGCGATTCGTTCACGAAAAAGAAGGGCGCGGGCGATCAGGCCGTCGGGGGCTTCATGCCCATCGGCTTCGAACTCTTCGCCATCATGCGCGAGCTGTTCGTCCCCGTGGACATCATCGCCGTCGTCCGTCACAACCAGAAACTCCAACGCGGCAACTGGCACAAGGCCGCGGAAGAGGGCAACTTCTTCCTGCGCGGGTTCAACTACCTGTTCATCATGAAGAAAGAGGATGCAACGACGCGGGCTGGAAAGAAACCGTCGCTCGCGGAAACGAGGCCGACCGCTTCGCCGCCAGATCGCGCGCGCCGTCAGGCACCCCCGCAGGCGACCCACCACGCGCTTGCTCATTCACAGGAAAAGCGTCCCCGGCTGGACTCGAACCAGCAACCACCGATTTAGAAGACCGGAGCGCTATCCAGTTGCGCCACGGGGACACGGTTTTACGCCCATTCTACGCTTCGCCCTGCGCGTTTCGCTCGGCCCACCCAGCGTGGCCTGCCCCAATCCCGCCTCTCCAGAACGCTCTACACTGCGTCCCATGGCACGCACACCACTCCGCCTTGCCCTCATCGCTTCGCTCGCGATGGCCTCCATCAACCCCAGCGCCCTCGCGCAGAACGCGGTTCCCACGACACCCAAGGCCGCCACCCCCAAGCCCGCCGCGAGCACAACCCAGCCTTCGCAGGCTCCCCCCGGCTCCACCGTCCTCCGCGTCGCCACGTTCAACATCGAAGACGCGCGCACCGAGGACATCGCCGACCCCGCCAACCCGCGCCTCCGTCAGATCGCCGAGATCATCCAGCGCCTCCGCCCCAACGTCATCCTGCTCAACGAGATCGCCTACGACATGCCCGGAGCGGCCGGCTTCAAGCCCGGCGACGAGCCCGGGCAAAACGGCCAGCGCTTCGCCGACCGCTTCCTCGCCACGCCCCAAGCCCCGGGCCTGAAGCCCCTGAAATACCGCGCCTTCATGGCCGCCGTCAACACCGGCATCCCCAGCGGCTTCGACCTCGACCGCAACGGCACCATCGTCAGCGAGTTCCCCAACCCGCCCGCACGCGGCAACCCCACCGACGCCGGCCGCGCCTATGGCAACGACTGCTGGGGCTTCGGCACGTTCCCCGGCCAGTACGGCATGGCCCTGCTCGTCGACGAACGTCTCGTCATCGACGCGGAAAAAATCCGCACGTTCCGCCTTCTGCCCTGGGACTACATGCCCGGCGCGTTCATCCCGCAAGGCGTCAACGGCACCGGAACCTGGTACACGGCCGATGAACTCAAAGTCCTCCGCCTCAGTTCCAAGAGCCACTGGGACGTCCCCGTCAAACTCCCCGACGGCTCACGCATCCACTTCTTCTGCAGCCATCCGACTCCCCCGGCCTTTGACGGCCCCGAGAAACGCAACGCCCGCCGCAACCACGACGAGATCCGCTTCTGGGCCGACTACATCGGCAACGCCTCCTACCTCGTCGACGACAACGACACCCCCGGCGGCTACACCGACACAGCGCCCTTTGTCGTCCTCGGCGATCTCAACGCCGACCCCGAAAAGGGCGACAGCTTCAAGTCCCCGCTGAAAACCGTCCTCTTCGGCCCGGGCAATGTGAACACCACCACCGTACCAGTCTCCGACGCACCCCTCAAAGGCCTCGAACCCTCAGACACGGCCATGTTCAAGCTCCGCGTCGATTACGTGCTTCCCTCGACCGACCTCACCGTCCTCCGCTCCGGGATCTGGACCCCCGCCCAGCGCGAGACCCTCGGCCCGCAGTTCCCCTCCGACCATTTCCCGGTCTGGATGGAACTCGCCGTCCCGGCCCTGAAAAGCCGGTAATTTCACGCCCCTGCGGCGAGAACATCCAACACCGCAAATCCAACGAACCCGTTCTGGTCTATGATGAACGGTTCTCGGTGAACAGTAATTCCAGACCGCATTGATTGACCGGACCGCAGTTGGTTTAGCGCTGATCCGAACCACAAGATCCCCACGCGCAAGCGTGGGATTTCGGCCTTCCTCCCCCGCTTGCGCGTGGGGTTCGTCCAAACGACCACGACGACCAATGCAGACGAACGAGCAGGAGCGATGGCTTGAACCAACCCGCCGAACTGACATCCGCGACGGCGACAACTCCCGTGACAGCCACGCTCGTCATCGCCGACCGTGCTTGCGAGCCTCATCGAGACCACCAAGCCCGGCATCACGCGGCTCGTCACCATCACCGCGCTCGTCGGCTTCGTTATGGCCGCTGTGCAACACACCTGGACCTTCCCGAACCTCCTCCTCACCGCCCTCGGCTGCGTCGTCGGCACCGCCCTCTCCGCCGCCGGCGCCAACGCTCTCAACCAGTGGCTCGAACGTGAACGCGACGCGACCATGCACCGCACCGCCACCCGCCCTCTCCCCCAGGGCCGACTCACGCCCCGCACCGTCCTCATCCTCGGCGCAGCCCTCAGCACCATCGGCGTGGGACTCCTCTGGGGCACCGTCGGCTACGTCCCCGCCCTGCTCTCGCTGGCGTGCGTCGTGGTCTACACCGTGTTCTACACGCCAATGAAAGTGCTCACGCCCATGGCCACGTTCGTCGGCACCATCCCCGGCGCGCTCCCGCCGCTCATCGGATGGACGGCCGCGTCATCCGCGCCCGGCTACCACGCGCTCCTCGAATGGGGCGGGCTCTCGCTCTTCATCCTGATGACCGTCTGGCAGATCCCGCACTTTCTCGCCATCGCGTGGATGCACAAGGACGACTACGCCAAGGGCGGCTTCTGCGTGCTCCCCACGCAAAAGAACGGCGAACGCCGCACCGTCTTCACCATCGCCGCGTGGACCATGCTGCTCATCCCCGCCACGCTCGCGCCCGGCTGGCTCATCCCCCAACTCGGCCTGCCGTATCTGATCGTCGCGGGCCTCTCAGGAATCGCGTTCTGCGTGCTCGCGTCGCGCCTCATCCGCGACCGCACCCGCCCCGCCGCCCGCAACCTCTTCCTCGGCTCCATCATGCACCTGCCGCTTCTTCTGGTCGCGATGGTCGCCATCGCCATCGTCCGCGTGATGGCGTAACGAACCCACCGCGCAAGGACTACTGCTTTTCCGCGCTCTTGGGTATCCCCACGCGCCGCGTGGGGCTCCACGTCTTTCTCGAACCTCTACTTCTCCTCAATCGGGATTCTTAAGCGCAATCCGCATCATCGCTCAACCCTCCCACCGGACCGCCGCCCGGATCAAATCCCGCGCCCGCTCCGAGTTCATCTCCTTCTTCCCAAACCCGGGCATGGCCCCCGCCGCCACTGCATCCTTCTGCGCATCCGCAAAGTTGCTCACCAGCATCAACGCCGCCTTGCGCCCGCCGCGCGCAGCGGGCCGAGCGACCAGCTCACGGATCAGTTCCACGACCGCGGAACTTTCAAACTCCCCATCCAGCACGCGGTTCACCAGCAGCAGATCCGAGGCCTCAAACTCCGCGTCCACCGACCGCGAGTCGTTCGCAAACACGACCTGCACACCCGGCACCGTCCGCCCCGCCGCCGACCGCAGCGCGAACGAATCAGGGCCGCAGTGCCCCACCAACGCGATCCGCACCGCACGCTCGCTCATCGTTCCTCCCGTCGTCCCCCGGTCGTAGACGCCTCGTCGTTCGATCCGACCCGACCAGATCCTTCAGCATCCGCCGCGCTCACAGTGAGCAAGCGCGCTGTCATCCCGACCCGCGCCGGCCCGAGACGGAATACCTTTGGCTCCGTCGATTCCCCACGCGCCGCCGCCGCGATCTTCATGACCGACCGCGCCGGAACACGATCGAGCCCGCCGCCCGCGCCGCCATCCGAGATCACGACCGCGAACGCCAAACGCAGCAATTCACCGATCACCACTCCCGGCTCCGACCGCAAAGGCCCACGCGGCCATTCGAGCGATCGAGAGCCACCACCCTTGCGTGCCTCACCCGAGTCCAAGCCCTCACGCACGCACGCCATCGCCAGCAACTCAGATGCACGCCCCCTCACCACGTCACCGGCCCCGCGCGATAACCGCGCCGTCGTCGCCACCCGCCCACGCACCGCCGGCGCAAGCCCCAACAGCAACGGCACCACCCGGTGTCGCACCGCCGACCGCAGCAAACTCTCGTCCGCGTTCGTCGCGTCCTCGCGCCACGACCACCCAGCCTCAATGCACAGCCGCCGCGCGTCCTCACGAGTGATCGACAGCATCGGCCGGACCAGCGTCACCCCGCGCCCGATCGGCCGCGCGTCGGCGATCCCGCCCAGCCCCGTCGGCCCCGTGCCGCGCATCAGCCGCATCAGCACCGTCTCCAACTGATCGTCCGCGTGGTGCCCCGTCGCCACCCACGAGCACCCCGCACGCTGGGCCAACTCCGCCAGCGCCGCGTACCGAGCCCGACGAGCGCGAGCTTCGAGATTCGTCGTTCCCTCTCTCGATGCGCCCGACCCATCGCGCACCCGCACGCTCGCCTCGACAAACTCCAGCCCCAACTTCTCCGCAAGCTGTTTGGTCGCGTCACGATCCGCCAGTGCCTGCTCGGCCAGCCTCAGATCATGCACCACGTGCGCCACCGTCACGCCCGGCCTAACCCGCGCAAGCGCCAGCACCAACGCCGAAGAATCCGCGCCGCCAGAGCACGCGACCACCGTGCGCCGCCCCGCGTCCCGAGTCGCCCGCCCGCCCGTCAGCTCGCGCCAACGCCGCACGATCTCGGCCACCGCCGCGTCACGCCGAGAAAGCCGCTTGATTTCCAGTTCAGAACTCACCCGGGTATCGTACGAGCGCCGCACGATGACCGCCGATCAGCGCCGCGAGTCCGCGTCCAGCGCCAGAATCTCGAACATCACGTGCGCCGCCAGCAACGCCGTGATCCCGCACGGATCACGGTCGGGCAGCACCTCAACAACGTCCGCGCCCAGCACGCTCGTCCCACGCAAAGCTCTCAACAACCCCAGCACCTCCGCCGAGGTAAACCCGCCGACCGACGGCGTACCCGTCCCCGGAGCGAACGCGGGGTCCACGCAATCAATATCGAACGTCACATACGCCCCCGCCCGGCCCAGCCGCTTCAAAAACGCCGCGATCGGCTTTACGCCCTCGCGCCGCCATCGGTCGTACGTCACGACCTCGACCCCGTGCTCCTTCGCGAACTGCAAGTCCGCCGCCGTGTTCAGCGGCCCCTTGACGCCGATCGAGATCATCCGCCGCGGATCAACGATCCCATCCTCGATCGCGCGAATGAACGGCGAGGCGTGCCCCCACCGCTCGCCCCACACGCTGTCCACCGTGTCCAGGTGACTGTCAAAGTGGATCAGCGGCAAGCCCTTCTTCGGCTTGTCCAACCGCTCCCACGTCGCGCGAATGTTCGCGTACGCGATCGAGTGATCACCGCCGACCGCCATGAGCCGCGTGATCGCCCCGTCGCTTTTCACTTTGCTCGCCGCCTTCTTCGCGCTCTCGCTTGCCTTGCACAAGCCCACCGCGAACGCGCACACCTCGTCCGCGTTCTCCCTCGGTGAATACGGCCTCACCGGCGCATCCCCCGCGTCGGCGATGCTCAACACTTCGCACACGTTCACGTCGAACTCAATGTGGTACGGCTTGACGTACTGCGATTCCTCCCGCACCGCCCGCGGCCCGAACCGCGCACCCGGCCGATACGTCACACCGCCGTCATAAGGCACTCCGTAAATCGCCCAATCGAGCGGCAAGTTCTCCGGCAGAACCTGCTCCAGCAGCGGGTACCGACAGAACGTGGAAACCCCTGCAAAGCGAGGCGAACGACGAGAATCAGGCAGCACGGTCCGTGGCATCGCGAGCAACTCGTCCTTTCAACTCAATTACGATCGATCCGCCGACTCCCGAGTACCCAACGCTCCCGGGTACCCCCACGCTCCGAGTAGGCTCCCCGTCTTTCTCAGTCCCCTACCACTTCTGCTCTTTGCTCAAGCTTCGATCGCGATCGGTACGCAGTCCCCGCATCACCGCAACCACTCATCCTCAACCCGCATCCCCACCGCCGTCGTCGCCATTGTCCCGCTCTCGACCATGCTCGCCATTGGGTACGCGCAGTAGTCCAAACTGAACGCCCCCGCCGGCCGATGGTTCCCCGACATCCCAAGCCCGCCGAACGGCAGCTTGCTGCTCGCCCCGGCCGTGCCCGTGTTCACGTTCACGCACCCGGCCTTGCACTCGACCAGGAACCGCGCCTGCGCCGCCGCGTCCGTTGTGAAGATCGACGCCGCCAGCCCGTAGTTCGTCGCGTTGCTCTGCGCGATCGCCTCATCGAGCGACCTCACCACGCTCACACGCAGCAACGGCCCGAACACCTCACGGTCACACCCCGCGTCGCCCACCGAACCGCTCGCGCTGAACCGCTCCACGCGAACCACGCTCGGCGTGAGATAGAACCCCTGCTCCGCCGTCTCGACGGCCGTCGAAGGCACCACGACCTCACCGCCCGCCTTCGCCAGTTGCGCCTGGAAATCCAGCACCGCACGCCGCGACGCCTCATTGATGATCGGCCCTATGAACACCGGGTGCGCCGCCCGCGGATCGCCGACGATCAGGTTCGACGCCGCCTTGGCGAGCGCTGACAAGAATCGACCCGCGATCGCCTCGTGCAGGATCAAGCGTCGCGTGCAGGTGCAGCGCTGCCCCGTCGTGATGAACGCGCAGCGCACGCACTCGATCAACGCCTGCTTCAGATCCGCATCCGGCATCACCACCGCCGGGTTGTTCCCGCCCATCTCCAGCGCGATTATCCGACTTGGCCGATCCAGGTTTGCTTCCAGAATCCGCCGGCCCACCGGCCACGACCCCGTGAACAGAATCCCGTCGATCCCCGCGTGCCGCGAGAGCGACGACGCGACGTCGGCCGCGCCCTGCACCACGTTGAACACGCCGCGCGGCGCGCCCTCCGCGTCGAGCGCCTCTTGAAACAGCTCGCCCAGCAACTGCCCCACCGCCGGCGTCTTGTCGCTCGGCTTGAGCACCACCGTGTTCCCCATCGCCAGCGCCGGCACGATGTGCCCATTGGGCAAGTGCGCGGGAAAGTTGTACGGCCCGAGCACGGCCATCACGCCGTGCGGCCGAAAGCTCGCACGACCGACGCGACCGACCGCAATCGGGACCTCGAACGCCGACACACGCCGCATCGCGCCGACCGCCGAGTCATCAAGCGTGATATCGACCTTCGCCCCCAGCAGCGCGGCCTCGCCCTTGCTGTCCCACAGCACCTTGCCAGTTTCGTCCGCGATCAACTCCCCGATCGCGCCCTCACGCTCTTTGCAGATCGCCTGATAACGCCGCAGCACCGCGACGCGCCGCTCCATCGGCCGCGCGGCCCACTTGGGAAACGCCTCTCGCGCCGCCGCCACCGCGTCATCAACGTGCGACATCACCGGCGTGCCCGACCACACCACCGACGCGGGCCGCGCCGGATTCCGCGACACCACCGAATCGCCCGGAATCGCGCGCCACTCGCCCGCGACAAGGTTCGCCGCGCCACGCTTCAACGAAGGATGCTTCATACCGAGGCCGCCTTCTTCTTGGACCGCTTGGTCGGGGACTTCCCGGCCGATTTTCCGGCCGAGGGACCACGCAACGCACCCGTCCCGTTCGCAACAGCGCTCGACGCCGCCGCCACCGAACCGGTCGTGCCCGCGCCCGCCGCGCCGCTCGGCCCGGTCTCGTACGCCTCCGCCGGCGTCACGCCGACCTTCATCCCCGGCTCGAACGCCAGCGCTTCCATCGTCACCCTGGTCAGCCGCACGCGACCGTCGTCCCCGTCCGCAAACTCCACCACCGCCGAGCGGAACTCGCCGTCGTTCTCCAGCCGGCTCACCATCCCGCGCCGCTTGGCCGACGCCGGGGCCACCGCGCTCCCAAGCTCCGTCCAGCGCGTCTGCTTCACGATCTCGATATCCGCCGTCACCGCTTCCAAGTGCGGGCCGCCGTCGAACGGATCAATGAAGTCGTTGTACTTGAAACCCAGCTTCTCCAGCATCCGACGCGCCGGCACCGTCTCCGGCCCAACCTGCCCCACCACGTTCCGCGCCTCGGGCGGCAGCAGAGTCAGATAAATCTCCTCGCGCGGCAGCAGGTTGTACATGAACTCGCGCGAGTACTGGCAGAACCGGTCCGCTTCCGTGTACGTCAGGTTGATAAACCGC
>JBGAOD010000039.1:0-9101 GCA_044221955.1 Phycisphaerales bacterium
CAAACCAGAACTGATCCTCACCGGCGGCGATTCCGTCATGGATTCCTTCGGCGCCGACCGGGCCCGCACCGACCTCCAATGGGACCTCTGGCACAAGGTCTGGAAAGAAAACTGCTCCATCCCCGTCCGCTCGGCCGTGGGCAACCACGACGCTTGGGGATGGAACAAAAAAGACAGCAAGACAACCGGCACCGAGCCGCTCTACGGCAAGAAAATGGCCGAGGAGATGCTCCGCATCCCCAAACGCTACTACAGCTTCGACCAGGCCGGCTGGCATTTCGTGGTCCTCGACAGCACCTTCCACGTCGGCGACGGCTACATCGGCAAGCTCGACGACGAGCAGTTCGAGTGGCTTCGGGGAGACCTGGCCGCGGTCGATCCCAAGACCCCCGTGCTGGTCCTCTCGCACATCCCGATCCTCTCCGTGGCCGCGATCATGTACGACAACTTCACCAAGAACGGGGAGATCACCGTGCCCGGCGGCGAGATGCACACCGACGTCTACGCCCTGAAGGACCTGTTCCTCAAACACCCCAACGTCAAAGTCTGCCTCAGCGGGCACATCCACCTCCGCGACGACGTCCGCTTCAACGGTGTCGCCTACCTCTGCAACGGGGCGGTCTGCGGCAAATGGTGGAAAGGCCGCGTCCAGCAGTGCGGCGAGGGCTACGCCGTCCTCGATCTGTACGACGATGGAACCTTCACCAGCGAATACCTCGAATATGGCTGGAAGGCCGACGCCGAGAAGTAGATCGGCGACGACGATCGAGGGAGGTCGATCCAACGCTCAATCGCGAATGCCCCCCGCCCCGCCCGGCATTCGCGTCGCGGCGGACGTACCATCGACCTCGGTCCATGTTCAGCTTCGGTCGGGTGTTTATCGCGGGTTCCTGAAAGGTGGCTATGGCACGTTCTCGGAAGAACTTAGGGGAGATTCTCATCGGCTGGGGCGTCATCACCGCCGCACAGGCCGAAAAAGCCACCGCCGTCGCCAAGGGCTCGGGCAAACGCCTCGGCGACGCGCTCGTCGAGATGAGTTTCGCCAAGGAAGACCAGGTCGCCAAGGCCCTGGCCGAGCAGTTCGGCATGGAGTACGTCGACCTGGCCTCGCCCGACATCGCCAGCAAGGTCAACCTCAAGCTCGTCCCCGACGACCTCGTCAAGAAGCACCTCATCCTGCCCCTGTCAAAGGTCGGCTCCAAGCTCCAACTCGTCATCCACGACCCCATGAACCTCGAGCTGCTCGACATGCTCCGGTTCCGCCTCAACACCGAGATCGAGCCACGCCTCGCCGCCCGCACCGCCATCAAAAGCTTCATCGACGGCGGCGGCAAGGGCGGCGGCTCAGCGGCCGCCCCGCGCATGGTCAACGCCAACGAGTCCCTCGTCAGCGCCTCCATCGATAGCTCGGTCGATAAATCGGTCGACCGCTCGATGGACAAGTCCATCGACGTCGCCAGCGACGACGCCCCGATCGTCAAGCTCTGCAACCGCATGTTGATCGAGGCCGTGAAGATGCGGACCTCGGACATCCACATCGAGCCCATGGCCGACCGCGTGCGCCTGCGCTACCGCATCGACGGCGTGTGCATGGAACGCGACAAGCTCCCCAAGCGCATGCAGAACGCCGTGCTCTCGCGCTTCAAGCTGATGGCCGGCATGAACATCGCCGAGAAACGTTTGCCGCAGGACGGCCGCATCAAGATCCAAGTCGACGACAAGATGGTCGACTTCCGCGTCTCGGCCTGCCCCGCCTACCACGGCGAATCAGTGGTTCTCCGTATTCTCCGCCCCGACAGCGTCCGCATCGGTCTGGTCAACCTCGGCTTCGAGCCGGAAAACCTGGCCGTGTTCAACAAAATTATCCGCCGCCCCAACGGCATCTTCCTCGTCACCGGGCCCACCGGCTCGGGCAAGACCACCACGCTCTACTCCGCGCTCGACGTTCTCAACCGCCCCGACAAAAAGATCATCACCGCCGAGGACCCCGTCGAATACGCCTTCGAGGGCATCAACCAGTGCCAGGTCCGCGAGGCCATCGGCTTCACCTTCCCGTCCATCCTCCGCTCCATGCTCCGGCAGGCACCCAACATCATCCTCGTCGGTGAAATCCGTGACCACGAGGTGGCCGAGATCGCGATCCAGGCGGCCCTCACCGGCCACCTCGTCTTCTCAACGCTGCACACCAACGACGCACCCAGCGCCATCACCCGCCTCGTAGACATGGGCGTCAAGCCCTTCCTCGTGGCCAGCTCCATCCAGGCGGTCATGGCCCAGCGGCTCATCCGCGTGCTGTGCAAGAACTGCAAGACGCTGGCCGCCCGCGAGGACCTCGACCCCAAGTACATGCAGCTCGTCGGCATCGAGTACGAAGAAGGCCTCGGCCGCATCAACAAGCCCGTCGGCTGCGACAACTGCAACCGCACCGGCTACCGAGGCCGATTCGGCATCTTCGAGATGATGGTCATGAACTCGACCATCCGCGACCTTGCGTTCAAGATGGCCCCGCTTTCGGAGATCCGCAACGCCGCGCTCGCCAACGGCATGAGGCCTCTGGTCGAGGACGGGAAGATCAAGTGCCTAAACGGCGTGGCCACGCCGCACGAGATCGCGCGGAATACGCAGGTGGATCTGGACAACAAGTAGTCGGGGACTTCACGCGAGCCGTGGCGCTCGCTGGGCGAGCACACGCCCTTTTCGCACAAGTTGGCTTTGCTCATGGTGCGCCGGAGCCGCCGCACGATCCTACAGGCTCATCCTGCCGCACGAGCGGCGTGAGTTCGCCTGCTTATACCGAGCCTTTGGCCTTTGCGTTCTCCCACGCTTTGAACCCCCCCGCGAGGTTGGTGACGCTGTGCCCGTGCTTCTGCAGCAGCGCGCACGCACGCCCGGAACGGCCGCCGCTGAGGCAGTTCACAAGAATGTGACGGTTCTGAGGCACCTCTGAGGTTCGGGACAGCAAGCGTGTGTGCGAAATGTTGGCCGCGCCGGGGAGATGGCCTTCCGCAAACTCGGCCTTTCGGCGGGTGTCGAGAAGGTAGGGCGAGTGTTTCCTGATCATCTCGGTGGCTTCGGCCACGGTCACTTCCGCGGTGGACTCCATGCGCGTGCCCACGGCCTCCAGCTGCGCGAACTGGCCGACGTCGAACCAACCCGCGATGTTGTCGAGCCCGACGCGGATCAGCCCGCGCACAGCGTCGTCGAGCTTGCCCGGATCGACGATCAGGCAGATCGCCTCGCGTTCGTCGATCATCGAGCCCGCGTCGGTGCTAAAGGAATTGTTCACGGGGAGCCAGAGTGCGCCGAGCGGGTGCGCGACCTTGAACGCCGCCCAGGGCCTTGTGTCCACGATCGCGTTCGTGCGCCCGTCGATCGCTTTCAGTTCGCTCGCACTCATCTGCCGCGGCTTGGGAATCTCACCGAGCACGCGCGGCCCCGCCTTGTTGTCGCGCTTCATCCGCGCGAAGTAGAGCGGCGGCTCAGGCTGGCCGTCGAGGATGTAGTCCACGAATCGCTGCTCGCTCTCGGCGGCGCGGATCGATGCGTTGAACATCTTTTCGTAACCCACCGTGCTCTGTGGCACCGATCCCAGCGCCTTGCCGCACGCGCTGCCCGCGCCGTGGGCCGGCCAGACCTGGAGGTAGTCGGGCCATTCCATGAACTTCCGCACGGTGCCGTAGAGTCGATGGGCAGACGGATCAGCCTTGCCGACAAGCCCCGCGGCGGACTCGAGGAGGTCAGGCCGCCCAAGATCGCCGACGAACACGAATTCGCCAGTGGCGACGCCGATCGGCTTATCCGCGCCGCCGCCGCGATCGGTCACCATGAAGCAAATGTGCTCGGGCGTATGCCCCGGCGTGTGGAGCGCCTTGAACTCGATGTTGCCAACCGCGAACGTGTCGCCGTCGCGCAGGAGGCGGTGGTTGTAGCTGCCCCCGCCGGACTTCTTGTCGAGCCACTGGTACTTCCAGTCAGCGTCCCCCTCGTCGGAGACGTACACCTTGGCACCCTTCTCGGCGAACTCGCGGGCCCCGGAGAGAAAGTCCGCGTGGATGTGCGTTTCGGCGACGGCCACAATCTTCAGGGCATTCGCCGCGGCCAGGCTCTCGTAGCGATCAATGTCGCGCTCCGGGTCGATCACGATCGCCTCGCCGGTGCGTTGGCACCCGATCAGGTACGCGGCCTCGGCCAGCTTGTCGTCGTACACCATCCGCAGGAACATCGCGGGCTCCTTCTGCTGTCGTCACAGAATACTTCCGCAAGCACAGGGCCCGCAACAATAGGGCGGTTTCTGGTATCCTCTTTTCCCGGTGTTCTGAGCGGTTCGAGCTTCTCCCAATCCGTCAGCAAAGGAACGCACCATGGCGATTCAACTCGGCGACGTGGCCCCGGACTTCACGCAGCAGTCCACGGCCGGCCCGATCCAGTTCCACAATTTTCTCGGCGACTCCTGGGGCGTCCTCTTCTCCCATCCCAAGGCCTTCACGCCCGTCTGCACCACCGAACTTGGCATGGTCGCCAAAATGAAGCCCGAGTTCGACAAGCGCAACGTCAAGGTGATCGGGCTCTCCGTCGATCCCACGGCCGACGACCACGCGTGGGCCAAGGACATCCACGAAACGCAGGGCGTGGCCCTCAACTTCCCGATCATCTCCGACACCGACAAAAGCGTCTCCACGCTCTACGGCATGATCCACCCCAACGCCAGCGACACCATGACCGTCCGCTCCGTCTTCGTCATCGGCCCGGACAAGAAAGTGAAGCTGACGATCACCTACCCGCCGAGCACGGGCCGAAACTTTGATGAGGTCCTCCGTGTGATCGATTCGCTCCAGCTCACGGCCAAGCACAAGGTGGCCACGCCGGTGAACTGGAAGCACGGGCAGGACTGCATCGTCGTCCCGTCACTGTCGGATGATGACGCGACCAAGCTGTTCCCGAAGGGGTTCAAGAAGGTGAAGCCGTATTTGCGGATCACGCCTCAGCCGAACTTGTGATCGCTTCTCCCGCATGAAGCACGGCAACCGCTTGACGAGATCCTACCGCCCCGCCTTGAAGAGCGTCCTCAGCGACTCGAAGATGTCGTCGCGGCCGTTGACTTTGCTCGTGATCACCCGCGGCCCCGATTCATCCGGCGCGCCGCCCGGGAAAGCCTCGTTCAGCACGTTCAGGAAACTGCCGCTGCCGTAGCTGCTGGTGACTTGGCAGTAGCCAAACATGTTGCAGTGCGGCAGGAGCTGCTCGTCGATGATCTTGACGCACAGGCGGTTGTCGTTGTCGGAACTGTTGTCGCCGTCGGAGAAATGGAAGAGGTAGATGTTCCAGTCGTTGCGGTCGTAGTGGGCGCTCAGGAGTTCCTTGCAGCACTGGTAGGCCGAGCTAATGCGGGTTCCGCCGTCCTCCCGGACGCTGAAGAATGTTTTTTTGTCGACCTCGGTCGCGCGCACGTCGTGAACGATGTAGCGGCTCTCGATGCCCTCGTAGTTCCGCCGCAGCCAGGTGTCGATCCAGAACGCTTCGAGCCGGACGATCTCTTTCTGTTCATCGCCCATTGAGCCCGAGACGTCCATCATGTAGATGATCGCGGCGTTGGACTGCGGCTTCTTCACCTCGTTCCAGGTGCGGAAACGCAGGTCGTTCTTGATGGGAATGACGATAGGGTTCGCGGGGTCGTAGGCGCCGAGCGAGATCTGGCGTTTGAGAGCTTCGCGGTAGGTCCGCTTGAAGTGCCGCAGTGAGGCCGGGCCGATCGGGCGGATGCCGGTGTACTTATCGCGGATGGTGGTGAGCTTGTGCTGCCCGCGTGGCTCGATTCTCGGCAGCTTGAGTTCTTCAGCGAGAATGTCGGCAAGCTCTTCGAGCGAGACATCGACCTCGAGCAAGTGCTGGCCTTCTTTGTCGCCGCCCTGCCCGTCCTTGCCGCCGACGGACTGGCCTTCGCCGCCCTCGCCCATGCCGACGCCGCCGGAGTTATCCCCGTAGCGGAAGGTCGGGATGTCGATGTCGTGGACGGGGATCGAGACGTAGCGTTTTCCCTCACGGCCCAGGAGTTCGCCCTTGGTGAGGAACTTGCGCAGGTCCTTGCGGATCTTGCCGCGGACGATCTGGCGGAAGCGTTGGTGGTCTTGTTCGATCTTGTTGACCATGGTGCCCGCCGTCCTGGCTCAGAGCGTTTGCCGCACGCACAACTCTCTTCGGACCTCTGCCCCGGGAAGTTGCGTCCGATTCAGGCCTCGGGGCGGAGCCGGTCCTCATCGTCGCGCACGCGAGCCCTACCCGTCAATATCTACGGGTGCGGCCGGTATGTGTTCGCCGGTTCCTTCGCACGCCCGAGAATCAACACGCCGCGCCTGACGACCTACCGGACGACGTCGGCCTGATGGGTCTGACCTGTCAACGCGTCGATGAACTCGACGCGAATCAGCAGCTTCAGCGTGCGGTCCGCGACCGGGCTTTCGAATCGAAGTTCCACGGCGTACGCCGTGCCCAGCACGCTGTCGCGAAAAGAATCACGGAGTTTGGCGGGCGAAAGTTCCGTACGAGCCTGTCCGGCCAGAGCACTCACCTGAGGATCCCGCGGGAGCACCTGCGCCGTGGCGCGGAGCGTGCCGACCATGGGCACAAATCGCCCCCGGCCGTCATGAGGCTGGACGTAGATCGTCACGCCGGTCGCGGGCTTGTCGGGATCGGCCGGATCGAACCCGCTGAACGAACCGATCGAAACTCCCGTGCACCGAGGCACGGCGTCGAGAACATCGGCGGGGACGTTCGTTCCTCGCGCCCGCTCGGACTCCGCGAGCTTGACGCGGAGCTCTTCTTTCTCACCGGTCAGCGTGGCGATGGTGCTTTCGAGGGCGATCCTTTCGCGGCGGAGTTGGTCGTTGGCCTCGGACACGGATTCGTTGCCGCCGACGCTGCAGGCGCTCAGGAGCGTGAGGCCAGCGAGGGCGAACGCGGAGACGAGCGAGTTCCAGCAGGGACGACCGGAGAGGATGGTGAGTCGCGGGGTCATCGGGAAAACAGTAGCGCGTTGCGTGCTGGCGCGGCATGAATGAAAAGAGCCCGCGGCGTTCAGGCCGCGGGCTCTCGGTGATTTCTTGAGGCGGACAATCAATCTCGTAGCCGGAACAGGTAGATGAGAGAGATCGCGTAGCCCACGCGGAGCGTGGGGGTACGCGGGGCGGGTGCGCGAGGTCCGAATTACTCTTCGCTGGTCTTGGGGTCGCGCTTGATCTGCGTCATCTTGGTGAGAACCTTATCGACGAGCCCGTAGTCGAGCATCTCCTGCTCGTCGAGCCACTTGTTGCGGTCGCAGTCCTTGGCGATCTTGTCGATGGTCTGCCCGGTGGCCTTGGCGTAGGTCTGGTAGAGGCGGTCGCGGATGCGGAGCATCTCGCGGGCCTCGATCTCGATGTCGGTGGCCTGACCTTCCATGACGCCCGAGAGCAGCGGCTGGTGCATCAGGTTGCGCGAGTTGGGGAGCGTGAAGCGCTTGCCCTTGGTGCCGCTGACGGCGATGAGCGACCCCATGCTCGCGGCCTGCCCGATGATGTAGGTGCAGATGTCGCAGTTGATGTGGTTCATCGTGTCGATGATGCCCAGCCCGGCCGAGACCGAGCCGCCGGGCGAGTTGACGTACAGGTGGACGTCGTTCTTGGAGTCGTCGTTGGCGAGGAACAGGAGCTGGGCGATGATGACGTTGGCGACCTCGTCGGTGACGGGCCCGCCGAGAAAGATGATGCGGTCCTTGAGCAGGCGCGAGTAGATGTCGTACGCGCGCTCGCCCTTGGCGGACTTTTCGATGACGATGGGGACCAGGTAAGACATGGGGAGTCCTTTGAAATGGCCAAAGGGCTAATGTGCCAAATGGCCAAAGAAGACAAAGAAAACAGCACCGGTCGCTTCAACCAACGGTCTTTCCGATTTGGCCATTTGGCAATTCTCCAATTTGGCCATTTCCCTTCTACCTCGCTCCGGGCGTCGCGCCGGGCATCTTCTGCGGCTCGCTGAGCACCTCATCAACCAGCCCGTAGCGCACGGCCTCCTCGGCCGTGAAGTACTTGTCGCGCTCGCTGTCGCGCTGGATGTTCTCGAGCGATTGCCCGGTGTGTACCGAGATGATGCGGTTGAGTTCGGCCTTGCTCTTAATGATCTGCTCGGCCTGGATTCGGATGTCCTCGGCCTGCCCGGTGATCCCGCCGTAGGGCTGGTGGATCATCACCTTGGCGTGCGGCAGGATGTACCGCTTGCCCTTGGTGCCCGACGCGAGCAGCAGGGCCGCCCCGGAGAAGGCCCGGCCCAGGCAATACGTGGCGACGTTGGAGCTGAGGAACCGCATCGCGTCGTAGATCGCCAGCGTGTCGTCCACGGCCCCGCCCGGCGAGTTGACGTAGAGGTTGATGTCGGTCCCACGCTTTTCCTTGTCCAGGTAAAGCATCTGCATCATGACGCGAGCGGCCGAGCTCTGGTTGATCTCCCCGATGAGGAAGATAATCCGGTTCTCCAGAAGCAGTTCGTCGATGGTCATCTCACGCGTGCGCTGATAGGAAACGTTGGCGGCGGGCATGCGGGCGGTTCCTTTCGGGAGGGGCCATGAACGAGGCCTTGAACAGGGCCATGAACAGCGGCGCGACGATCCGCCAACGAACCGCGGATCGCACCGCAGAGTTTCGCAGGCCTCTCGCGCCATGGTAGCGTCGAGCTTTCCATCGGAGGATCACGCAATCGGCGTGAGCGAGGGTCATCGGCATTGTTGGGGCTGGATCGGCAGCGGCCGCTGCCACTCTGACAGGCGGGCCAATGGAGAACGCCGGGACGACAGTCCCAAATCTCTCGCGTGTTAGCACCCGAGGATGAACGACTCCGAGAATTGATCGAAATCGTCGCCGTTCACGAACCCGTCGCCGTTGAAATCGGCCGCATCGTCGCCACTCACGAACAACGCGGAGAAGGCGTCAAAGTCGTCGCCCGTCAGGAATCCGTCGCCGTCGAAGTCCCCCGGGCACGCGGCGGCGGCCTGCATGGCCGAGTTCATGAGCATCGAGAGATAGTTGACCCCGGCCGGGTTCGGATGCACGCCGTCGGACAGGTACTTGCCCTTG
>JBGAOD010000039.1:9152-30023 GCA_044221955.1 Phycisphaerales bacterium
CGAAGGCTTCTCCGCCCGCGAGGCGGTAGAGGTTGAGGGTCGAGACCATGGGATCAGCCGCGGCCAGGTCGTACTGAGCCTGAGCCATCATCTGGTGGTAATCCTCGGGGTACCCGGTCTTGTACTGGGAGATCAACAGCCACTTGGGGGCGGGAGCGCCGAGCGAAGCGATAACCGCGTTGTGCCTGTTTATGATCGCCCGCACGTTGTCGCGGTAGACCGAGCGATCGCCGAGCGAGAAGGCCGTGGACTCCGCGGCGCCGAGGTTCTGACCGATCCAGAGCATGACGTGGGTGGGTGGATCGGTAGCGCGATAGAACTGCGTCAGGGCGGCATCGGAGAACTTCAGCGTTGAGAGGTGGTCGATCGTTCGCCACCCCGAGTGCGCGAGGAACTGCATCTGAACGCCCGCCAGCCCCAGGGCCCGGAACCGTGTACCCACGGTGATGATGCCGTTCTGTCGATCCGCGGAGAGCGCGGTCTGCTCGTTGGCGACGACGCGGACCGACGGAACGCCGAGGTTCGAAGAGATCGTGCAGTCGACGAAAAAGAGCTCGTTAAGGTTCGCTCCGGTGTCGGTGTAGGCAACGCTGCTGGTGACCGTCGCGTTCCTGACGCCCTGGAGCGAGAAGCCGGCGTACTGGCACGGGCTCGCGAGCGCGATGAAGCGTGCCGACAGCGGGTACCCGCTCGCGAACGGGTTGCCGCGCTGCATGTTCATCAGGTTGGGCGTGTAGAGCACGGACTGCACGAGCATGGAACCGGGCGCGGGAGGGAACTCCCAGATCGTGTCGCGGTAGCGGAGCGGGGAGAAGGCTGTCGGACCGCAATAGGAGTACCAGCTCGGATCGCGGACCACGTCGCCCAAGGGCGAACTCTGCGCGTTGGTGTACCCGACATCGCTGTTGCCGTTGTCGGCCTGCACGACCCAGCCGTTGTAGGGAATCGCGAGGTTATCGCGGTATCCCACCTGCATCCGGCTCGGCACGCCCGGGACGTTGATGGAATCTCCGATGACTTCGAGAACGAGCTGCTGCTTGGGGTTGTAAAGATTCGCCGTGAACCCCGGCAGGCGAGCGCTCAGCGGCGGTTCGGCCCAGACGTGCGCTCGGGTGGTGAGCACTAGCATCGCGGTCACGAGGCACCGCACACGACGGCGATTGATCGAGCGAAAACTTTGCATCGGACCTCCGGTGTTCGAGTCAGCAACCTGCCTCGAACTGAACGACGAACCCGTCAAAGTCATCGCCGGTCACGAAGCCGTCGCCGTCAAAGTCTGCCGTCGCGTTGCCAGCCTCGAAGGCCGCGACATACGCGTCGAAATCGTCGCCCGTCACGAAGCCGTCCCCGTCAAAGTCCGCCGGGCAGTGCGGGCCGTTGATGGTGAAGTCCTGGTCGCTGGTGTCCGAACCGGTGTTGCCCTGAGCGTCGAGGGCGACGACGCGGACCCGCGCGTGCGTGCTGTACACCGCCGGGACTGTCCAGTTTTCCGTGCCATCGTCGGCGGTGGCGGCGGCGATGGTCGTCGGCCAGGTCAGCCCGCCGTCGAGCGAGAGTTGGATGTCCACGTTGGAGACGCTCACGTCGTCGTCGGTGATCCACTGGATCGGCACGACCTGCCCGGGGATGTACGTCGCGCCGCCGTTGGGGGTCTTGAGGTACGCCGTGGGGGCCGCGCCGCCGATGGGCGAAGGGACGTGCATGACGATGCAGTGCATAACGCCGGCCGAAGTGACGATCGCCTGGCAATCGACCTGCACCACCTTATGGGCCGGCTTGTCGGGCGTTTCCCAAACACTCTTCCAGGTGTTGAAAGCCTCGGTGTTGTGCCCCGCACTGACGACGGTGGTGTTCGTGTAGGTGGGCACCAGCAGCAGGTCGTTGCAGATGACCGTGTTGCAATAGGTGTAGTGCGTCCCCGACAGCGAGCGGGCCGGAACACGGCTGACGGTGTAGCCCTGACTCGCGAAATACACGGCCGCGTTGTCGCAGATCACGTCCTGCGCTGACCCGACGTTGCTCGGCCAATCCGAGACCATGACCTTCTTGTCCCCGAAGACCTGCACCCACATATCAAGGTGCTGCGTGGAATCGACGCTCGTCGGGTACGGATCGAAGAGGTGCGTGTTGACGTTCTGGTAGTTCTGCCAGTGGGTCAGGATCTGCGGCTCGGTCAACGTCGGGTTCTCGTTGTCGATGAGACGTGTGGCGAAACCCTCGCCGAAGGCGTTGAGGTGGTAGTTCCCGCCGCCGTGGATGAGGGGGATGTCGTACACCGGCTGCTTCTTGAGCGGGCCGAACCACTGGCTGAAGGCGTCGTCGTTGGGGCGAGGGCGGTTGTAGGTGTGGTCGACGATCGCACGGCAGTTGCCCTGGTAGATGTAGCGCGGGCCGTAGTCCCGGATCCAGATGGTGTCGTTGGTGTGGACGAAGAACTTGACGCGGCTCATGTTCGCGCCCTGGGCGCTGAGCAGGCTGGTCGCCGAGGTCTGCGTGGCGGCGTTCGGAACGACGACATAAAGATCCGCGTTGCCGACGGTGGTGATCTGCCCGCCCATCTTGGCGAGAATCGTGTTCATGCCCGACGTGCCGAGCCACGAAACCAAGATTGCCTGCATGGGTTCGTACTCGGCCACGCAGCGGACCGGGCCGGTGGGAGGCGTGGCGGATCCGGGCGTGCGCTCGCCGCGCGGGACCAACGGGTGCTCGGCGAGGTACCGTTTTTCATTTTCGGTGAGCGAGCGCGGGAGGAAAACTCCTTCGCCCGGGAACAGCAATCCGTCGTCCGTGACGATGGGGTCGGGCGGTGAGAACGGGTCGTCCGCGAAGCATAACGCTTGGGAACGGGCGGAAACCGCGGCCAACGCCAACCCCGCCGTAATGCGCGACATCGTTCCAAGCTTCATCATCGACTCCGCGGGGCACGCACGTTGTGTTCTTCAGGATCGGATTCGGCGCGGACCGTTCCCAGCGGGCCCGCTGAGGTTGAGTGGTCGCTCGTGCGGCCGGACCGCTCGGGGACGCTTGCCTAGCACCCGCTCTCAAACGCGGCTACGAAGGCGTCAAAGTCTTCACCGGTAACAAAGCCGTCGTGGTCAAAGTCGGCGAGCGGGTCGCCCGCCTCGAAAACCGCGACGTACCCGTCAAAGTCCTCGCCAGTGACGAACCCGTCGCCGTCAAAGTCAGACGGGCAGAGCACCGGCGGAACATGCACGAGGGCCGTCGGCGGGATGGTTTGTTTGGTCAGCCCGCCGCCCGAGTACGACACGATGAGCCCGGCGGTGTCCGTCGCTTCAAAGAACTCGACGCGGAGCGCGTGCGTCCCGGCCTGGAGCCCGATCGTCCCGCTCGCCTCGGTCATCTCGTGTACGCCGTCGTTGCTCACGACCTCGGTCGTTCCGATCAGAAGCCTTGAACCGTCGTCGGAACTCGCAAAGAACGTGTAGTGGGCGGTGGTGGGCACCGTGACGAAGCCGACGAACGTCGCCGCCACTTCGTCAAGAAGTCCAGACCCGGCGAACGCGCCCAGGTCCGACGCGTAGTTCATCTCGGGCACGAACTCGCTACTCACCGGAGTCAGGAGCGAGAAATCGGGGAGCGCCGTGAGCCCCGGCGCGGCGAAGTACGACGCGAGGAGCCCGCCCTCGGTTGAGGTGGGGTTCTCGGGCACGCGGAAATTGGACAACGGCTCGACCGCGATCGTCACGACCGCGCTGGCGGTATGCGACGCCGGGTCGGTCGCGGTATATGTGAACGTGTCGGTGCCGTTGAACCCGAGCGCGGGCGAGTAGAGCAGTTCGTCGCGCCCGCCCGGGCCGGTTCCCACGGAGCGAGCGACGGTTCCGCCGCCCACGGAGACGGCGTCGAACGACGCGATCGTCACCGGATCGGAGTTCGGGTCGGTATCGTTCGCGAGCACGTCAACGGTGGTCGGGAACCCCTCGATGGTGGCACCCGAGTCGTCGCCCGCGACGGGGTTCTGGGGGAGCGTCGCGGCGATGGCGAGCTGGACCGAGTTGTACGCGTCGATCCGGCCGTGCCCGAAGATGCTGTCGTCGCCGGGCGCACCGATGTCGGCGCAACCGTCGAAAAGGAACCCTTGGACCTCGGCGGGTGTGAAGCCGGGATTGACCGACCAGATCAGGGCGAGCACGCCGTTGGTGATCGGGGTCGCCATGCTGGTGCCCGAGAGCGTAGCGTAACTCTGGAAAATGTACGTGCTGAGAATGTTCGTTCCGGGCGCGGCCACGTCGATCGCGGTCCCGTACCCTGAAAACCCGGCCTTGTTGTCGTTCTCGTCGGTCGCGCCCACGATGATCACGTCGGGGTAATCGAAGGAACTCCAGTTCGAGTTGGAATTGCCCGCGGCGTAGAGGTACAGACCCCCTCCTGCCTTGATGTACGCCCCGGTGGTTTGAACAGCCGCGTTCTGGACGCCCGTGTAACTGGAGCTGACGACCTTGGCACCATGATCCACCGCCCAGCGAGCGCCCTCGAGAATATCCGAGAGCGCCGCCGAACCGTTGAGCGCGTTGCTCACCCGCACCGGCATGATCGACGTGTTCCACGCCGGGCCGCACACGCCGGTCGCGTTGTTGCCGGCCGCGGCCGCGCAGCCCGCGACGTGCGTGCCGTGCCCCTGGATGTCGCTCACGTCCCCACCGTCGGCTTCGGCGGTGTGGCTGGGAGCGTTGTACCCGGCAACTCGGTGCGCCGCGAGGTCGGGGTGCAGGAGGTCAATACCGGTATCCGTCACGGCGGAGATAATCGTGGAGGATCCGACGGTGAGTCCCCACGCATCGGGCGCGTGGATCTTGGACAGGTGCCACTGGCTGGTGTACAACGGGTCGTCGGGCTCGATCGTTGGGTAGCAGGTCCAGTTTGGATGCGCATACTGGAAGAGGCCGGTTTCCATCAGGCTCTTGGCGAGCACGTTCTCGGCTGCGCCAGAGACCGCAGGCCCGCCGGTGCCCGTTGCACCGGCCAACGCCGGAGCTCGGACAACGTACTCATCGACGTCGGCGTAATAGCGCACGACCAATCCCGCGAGTTGCGCGCGGGCCGCGCGATCGAGCTCGGGCGAGAGCACCCGCAAAGGTCGAACGATCAACTCCCCCGAAAACTCCAGCAGGCCCGGAGTCGCGACAAAGGTCGGTCCGGCCGGGGCAGCCTGATGAGCGCGCCCCGCCGCACCGGCCGCGCCAACAACCTGTGCAACGACGCTCCCGGCGAGCCCGGACAGACTCACAGCGATTACTACACCGCCGATTCTGACTCGGAGCGGTACGCTCCGGCGTTGGCGACCCATCCCATTCCTCCTCTATGAGCACGCAACCACGCGAAGCCCGCTCCCTTACTCTAGTGTGATCGATCTTTGGCCTGAACGCAAGGCAAACGGCGAGCATCGAGCTTCCCCCGCCTTGCCGAGGACGAACAGCGGTCCCGAAAGCCCCCAAGTTCAACGGGCACAACGACCGATCGGACGTGCCGTTGGCGAAAGAGTTTCGATCTCTGCCTCGCCGTCGGATAACTGTTTGTATGATGTTTGGAGCTGCACCTTGCCCGAGGAAGTCGAGCCTGCCAGCATGTTCAGCAGCCTTGCTCGAACGCTTGGACATAGGCATCGAAGTCGTCGCCGGTCACAAACCCGTCACCGTCGAAGTCCGCGGTAAGACTCCCCGCCTCGAACGCGACGTTGTACTGGTCAAAGTCGTCTCCGGTGACAAAGCCGTCGTGGTCGAAGTCCGCGGGGCAATCCTTGACTTCGGCCGTCCAGAGCCCGCGCCCGTGCGTGGCCGCGAGGAGCGTGTTGGAGCCGTGCATGAACACGACCTCGTCGACGCTGACGTTGGCGGGTCCGTCGTTGCTGGTGGACCAGTGCAGCCCGTCATCCTTAGTCGCAAAGATCCCGACCTCGGTCCCGGCGTAGAGCCAGCCCGCGTGCTGGGGGTGGCGGCACAGCCCACGGACCGGCGCGGCCGGGAGCCCGGTGACGCCCGCACCGCTGACGTTCTGCCAGGTTGTCCCGCCGTCGGTCGTACGCCAGACGTTGTCCTGGCTGAAGCTTCCCAGCGCGACGTACACACGCTGTTTGTCGTCGGGGTCGATCACGATCCGTGTGGGGTAGCGATCCGGAAGAGGGTTGGTGGCGGAGTTGTCATCGAGAGTCGTCCACGTGGGCGTCGTGCTCGTGGCGTCGGAAGTCTTGTAGATCTTGCCGTCGTTCTGCCCGACCCAGATCGTCTTGGAATCGCCCTTGGCGATCGCGATGGCGCTGTGGTAGCTGCTCCCGGCCTCGCGGATCTTTTTCCACGGCGGGACGGAGGTCGCCCGCAACCCTGTGTTTCGCCACAGGCTCGCCCCGCCCGCGACCATGTTGGAAGGTTGGTTGGGGTCGAGCACGAACGGCGCGATGAAGTTCGCGGCCACGCCGGCGTCGGCAAGCCCGTTGGTGATGTACCCGGCCGAGGCACCGCCGTCGCGTGAGCGGTGGATGTTGAGTGTGATGTACTCGCCGTAGAGGTAGTTCGGGTTCGCCCAGTCGATCGCGCAGAACCCGCCGTCGCCCCCGAAGGGGAGGGTGGCGACATCCGTGCCGGGTTGCAGGAGCAGGCTGCCGTTGTCCTGCGTTCCGCCGTAAATCTTCCCGCTCGCGGCGTCGCCGGCAGCGCCGTAGAACTGGGTCGTGCGGTAGGTCTGGTCGAGCCGCTGCCAGCCCGTGCCCGCGTTGGCGGCGTAGATGTCATCGGCGCGGTACACGCTCCCGTCGGTGCAGACATAGACGCGTTTGTTGGTGGTGCCGTTGAACCCCGGGTCCGCGGTGACGAACTGGATGTCCGGGTGCGGATCGACGGTGTTGATGTAGCCCGCCGAGATCCCGGTGAGCGTGACTCCGCCGTCGGTCGAGCGGACAAGCCCGCCGCCGCCCGCGACGATGACGTTTGGATTCACCGGATCAACCCAGATCGGGGCGCAGTACCAACTGGTGCCGGTGCTGCCGGTCGTCGTGACCGGCGCGAACGTGTGCCCGCCGTCGGTGGACTTGTGGACCTTCCCGTCCGCCCCGCACACCGCGTAGACGATCGCCGAGTTGCCCTTGTGGTACGCCAGCTCGATGCGGCTTGAGAACCCGTACACGGCCGAGAGCGACCCGGCCGAGACGGCCCAAGTATTGCCGGCGGAGGTCGAGTAGATCGCCCGGTGGAACCAATCTCCGATCCCGAAGTCGTAGTCGATGATGTGCGCCACGGCCTTGTTGGGGTCGTTGGGGTCCCACGCCACGTAGAACGACCCCTGCGCGCCGTATCGCGTACTCCACGACGCCCCCCCGTTTGTCGTGCGCAGGATTCCCCCGTAACGCTTGCTGAACAGGATTACGTTGGTGTTCGAGGGATTGACCGCGATCCGACACACGTTGTCCCAGCCCTGGGTCGCGGGGATGATCGCCCATGTGGTACCGCCGTCGGTCGATTTGTAGATGCCGATCCCCCCGATCGCGTCGCCGTTGAACACGCCCTCGCCCGTGCCGGCGTACATGATCTGCGGGTTCTTGGGGTCGAACGCCAGCGAGCCGATGGCGAGGCACGGGAGGCGGTCGTTGATCGCCGTCCAGGTCGTCCCGCCGTTGACGCTCTTCCAGATGCCGCCCGAAACCGAACCCGCGAAGAGGATGTTGGGGTTCGTGGGGTGGATGAGGAGCGATCGTGTGCGCCCGCCGATGTTGTCGGGCCCGCGGCTGGTCCAGGAGTCCGGCCCGATCCCCCCGTCGCGCGACCCCCAACCGCCCTGCTCGGCCTGTTTGGCCCAGTACGCGGCCCAGTAGTCCACGCTGGCCTGGCGCTGCGCCAGCGCACGCTCATAGGCGCCGGGAGCGATTTGCCCGTGCTCGTCGAGCCACGCCAGCCGGCGCCAGCGGAACGCCTCGTCGGGGTTGGTCGCCTTCTCCATCACGAACGGCGCAACAGTTGCGCGCGCACCCGTGGCGTCGATCGCGACCGAATCGCGCACGACCACCGGCGAAGACTCGCGCGACTCGTCGTCGATGAAACCGCGGCCGCCGCACCCGGCGATGAGCCCGCACACCATCGTCGCAACCAACGTCCCTCTCATCCCGATCACTCACCTTTCACGGATCACTAGGCGCGGGTCCGCTCGCGGCTTAGCAGCCGTTCTCAAACGCCACCACGAACGCGTCAAAGTCGTCTCCCGTGACAAAGCCGTCGCCGTCAAAGTCCGCGCTGAGGTCACCCAGCTCGAACTCTGCGACGTACGCGTCAAAGTCGTCACCGGTCACGAACCCGTCGGCGTCGAAGTCCGACGGGCAGATAAAGGTTACGGGGTGGATGAACTGCATGCTCGACCCGGTAATCCCGTAGAGCAGGTTGGTCGATCCGTCGCCCGGGTTGAAGGTGCTGACGTCCGTCGAGTGCGTGTACAAAAGCAGCCCGCTCGGGAGCTCGTAGATCCCGCGGTTGCCGTTGCCCACCGCCCAGTAGTTGATCTGCGCGCCCGAGCTGTTGTAGCGGTAGATCCCGATCGGGGCGCTGAAACTCGACACGATCACGTTCCCGCCCGAGTCGGTGTTCATCTGCTGCCCGAAGTCGATCCCCGTCACCCCGTCGGAATCGTGAAAGACCCCAAGGAACGTGCCCGCGAACGAGTAGCGGTCGATGTTGTCCAGCGCGTTCTGGTCGGCGAGCAGCCCGCCCTGGTAGGGGAGGACGTCCCTCGGATCCTGGGCGGGGAAGGAGCCGAGGATCACCCCCGCCGTGCTGACGCGAACGATGGCTTCCCCCGGCGCGCCGTTGTCGGTCCCTCCGTTGGCGACGTACACGGTGTCCCCGACCAGCCTCATCCCCTTGATGTTGTCCAGCCCGCCGCTGATCTCTCCCAGGAACGCGGCGTTGTTGCGCCGCGCCTGCCAGCGGTAGATCTTGTCTTGGGCCTGATCGGAAACCCAGACCTCTTTGCCCACCTGGATCGCCGCCCGGGGAGTCGAGGCACCGGTGATCCCGGCGGCCGAATAGGTCACCCACCCGAGTTCAACGAGGTCACCGGTCGTCGCGTCGTACAACGAAATCTCATCCTTGCCAGAATCGGGGATCATCAGATAGGTGCCCTGGGCCGACGCGGAGCCTGCAAGGAGGACCAACGCGGGGACAGCCAAAACGGTAGAAATGCGCTTCATCTTCGCTCCTCGTACAAATCGACGTATGGGTGTTGCCATCCCGACCTGGTTCAAGCCGTTCGGATCGGCACCGCGTGGCCGGGCCTCGCGTGCCGAGCCGAGCATTCTATCGCGACTCGCCCCCAAACCGCTAAAAAAAACCGGCACGTCCCGAGGACGTGCCGGTTGCGGTACGCTGCATTGAGAGCCGATCCTTATGTGCGGCCTGCGGGTTTTTCCGCCGCCCGCGCCCCAAGTTATCAGCCCTGCTGGTCAGTTCGCCGTCGGGATCAGCACCCGGCCTCGAAGCGGACGACATAGGCATCGAAGTCCTCGCCCGTCACGAACCCGTCGCCGTCGAAGTCGGCCACGAGATCGCCGAGCTCGAACGCCGCCACGAACGCGTCGAAGTCCTCGCCCGTCACGAACCCGTCGCCGTTGAAATCGGCGGGGATCACTGTGAGGAACGAGAAGACCGCGGGCGTTGAGGCCGTCGGCCCGTTGGCGTTGATCGCGGTGACACCCCAGTAATAGGTTCCGCAGTCGGCGAGCACGCCGCCGGGGACGTTGTAGGAGGTGGTGACCAGCCCGGTCACGGTCGACAGCGGGCTAGAGAGGTCCGACGTGTCGTCGATCACCAGCGTGTAGGTATTCACATTGGACGCGGCGCTCCACGTCAGCGTTGGGGTGCTGGAAACTCCGGTCGCGCCGTTGGCCGGGGTGCTGAGGTTGAACGGTCCGGGCGGAGTCGGGATCGCGTCGCGGAAGCCAGTATCGGGCCCGGCAAGGTCGCGGAAGGTCGCCGTGCCCTGGGCTGCCTGGACCCAGTAGAAATACGATTGGAGCGGCACCGCGGTGGTGTCGTCAAAGGTTGTGGTCGCGCTCGAACCAACGATGGACGCGGTGCCCAGGTTGTTCACCGTGTTGCGGAGGACCTGGTAAGCCGTCGCCCCGGGGACGTTGGTGTAGGTCACGCGAACCTTGTCGGTAAAGGTTCCGTCGGTCGCGGCCATCGTCGGCGTGGTCGTGCCGCTGATCGTCGCTTTGTAGAGCTGCGACTGCGTCGGCGCGTCGATCTCGTAGACCCGCATGAAGAAGTTGCCCGGGGGCGAGAGCAGCACGCCCGTGAGTGACTCTGCGGTGCCCGTAGGCTGCACGCTGGCGGTGAGAAGGAGAGTCCCCGCAGCATCCATCACGTCGAAGGCGAGGTCCGCCTGCGTGAGCGCGTTGCGGCTGTTTCCCGAGGCGCACGACCCGTCGGCGTTCTGCGGGCTGTCGTCGTAGGTCGAGCCGATCGGCGTGAGCGTGAAATTGGCGAGCTGGATCGCTGTCGCGTTGACGCGGTGGAAGTCGACCTCGCCGTTGGCGTCGATGCTCAAGAGCGAGGAGTTGGCCGGCGTGAGCCCGTTCGAGGCCGGGACATCGCCCAACTGTAGAGTTACGCCGACGCTCAGATTGCCCGCGAGCACCGCCGTGGCCGTGGTGTTGTCGGGCTCGTTGTTGTCGCCGTACCGGCGTTGCCCGCCGCGCATCTCGTCCTGCTGCGGTCCATCGAAGGCCGTGCTGAGGAACGGTTCCAGCAGTTGGTTGGAGTTGGTGGAGCAGACGTGGGACATGCCGATGCCGTGCCCGTGCTCGTGCATGACGGTGTTGCGGAAGAACCGGAAGTTGCTGGTCGAGCTGAAGAAGTTGCTGCTTCCGACAGCGTCGTCGGCGTCCAGAACCATATCGCCGTTGTTGGGGAACTGGTTGTAGGCCAGCACGTTGCTCAGCCCGTCGATGGAGTGCATCGAGATGCGGACGTGCCCGCGTTGCGCGCCGTTGGTCGAGCCCCACGGCGAGCCGTCGTCCCAGTCGACTCCGAAGGCGGTGACGCGCGTGTAGTTCACGCCGATCAACGCCTGCCAGCGATCAAAGCACTGCTGGAACAGGCTCAACCACGCCGCGCGGGTGGTCTTGCTGTCCCACTTGGCGAACAGCACGCTGGCCGACGCGGGCTCGCCGATGGCGCCCGAGATGATCAGCCCGTCGGGAACCAGGCTCCAGGTCAGGTTGATCGGGTCGCCCGTCGCACCCATCCCCGCGCCGGACCAACGGCTCGTCCCCTGGTAGCGGTCGCCCCAGTTGCCGTTGGCGGCCGCTTCCGCGAGCCAGCCCTGCATCATGTACTCGTTGACCCGCGCCATCATTTCCGCGCTGGGCGGGTTGGCCGGGTCAAAGCACGCCGAGAACGGGGCCGGGGCAGACGCTGGGGTCAACGGGAGGTCGATCGAGAGCCCACGCTCACTCGCGGCCAACTCCCGAGCGGCGAGCGCGCAGGCGTCGGACCCGATCAGTTCGGACCAGCCGTCCGCTGCCTCATTTACGACCGGATCACCGGCCCGGGCAGACCGAGCGGCCACACCGGCCATCACGCACGTGCCCGCCACCAACGCCAACCTCAATTGATCACGCATGTTCACTTCCCTTATCGCTAGGGCGGACTCCGCATCCGCCATGTTTCGTTTGGCTCCCCAAACCGCTGGCCCCCCAGCGTCTTGACTTCGCCCTTTCGAACACCATCGATGAAGCACGATCCAATGAGTACGGGTGAAAACCCAAAAGCCCCGATCCACTTCCGACCACCGGTCAAGGCAACCGAACCGGAACGCCAAACCAATGTCGCCAACCGCCCTCCGACCCACGGACCGAGCAACCCTCGGCCCGCTCTGGAAGTCCATACTGTGGCCCGTTTTAGGTTGGTTTGCAAGTCAAAATCGCACGAATCTGCCAGCCCCGGAATCCGGCAGCTCGGATACTCCCGATCGCACAGCTCCCGCGACCATACACGATCCGAATACTCAGCACCCGGACTCGAACGCCGCGACATACGCGTCGAAGTCCTCGCCCGCAACGAATCCGTCGCCATCAAAGTCCGCCGTGATCGAACCGGCCTCGAACGCGGCCTGGAAGGCGTCAAAGTCCTCGCCGGCAACGAATCCGTCGCCGTCGAAGTCCGCCGGGCAATGGACGCTGGTGACAATCCCAGTGAGTTGGACGATCCGAATCGGCTGGTCGGGAGCGTCCGAACTGATCGTGATCTGTCCCGTGTGCAGCCCAAGCGTGGTGGTGTCCATGGTGATCGTGTGCGAGTTGACCGAGCCACCCGCGGCGTCCGCGAACACGCCGTTCGGGGCCGAGAACCCGGCGGTGGTCGAAAGCGAGTAGTTCAGACCCGAGATCCCGTTGACGCCCCAGATCCCGGTATCCCCCGCGTTGCTCACCAGCAACGACTGGGCCGCCACGGAGTTCAACGGCACGGAACCAAAGTCGATCACGGTGTCCGAAGCCACACGGGCCGGAACGCGCAGGTCCAGGATCACCGGCAGGTGCCCCAGCCCGTTGGCGCTCGTGACGAGGGCCTGGGCGATGACATCGCCGACCATGTCGTTGCCCGCGATCTTCAGGATCTGATCAAAGCTGGTACCGTCGTTGCCCCAGCAGCGGTAGGAGTGGTTCGGGTCGTTCCAGGTCGTGGTGCTGTAGACCGCGCCGAAGTTGCCGATGTAGTCAAAGCCGGAACCATCCAGCAATCCCGCGCACAGCAGCAACTGGTCGTGCCGATCGTCCATCTGCACGGCCGGATCCTGCGTGTGGACAAACCGGAACGCGCTGTTGTTGTTCCACGATCCCGGCGTGCTAATCGGGTCAAAGAACCGGCCCGCGTCGATGGCCTCGGTCTGAATCAGCCGCTGGTACGCGGTCTGTGACGAGCTCTGGATGTTGGTGTCAGCACCGAAAAGGAACATGTTCCCCGCAGGCAACTTCGTGCCCGCGCCGTTGGTGTCGATCCCGTTGGCGTTGTCACGGATCTTGTTGGCTTCCTGAAGGCGGCGGGACTGGTCGGTCGAGGCGCTCCCCGCCTTCATGTGGGCCGTGTAGCACGAAAGATTCGTAGCGGGCACGTCGCCGTACCCGATGAGCCGCACGTCGTAGCGGTAGGTGTTCCGCGGCGGAAGGCTCGTCGAGCCCGTGACCAGCGAGACGATCGTCACACCCTTGAAGACGACTTTGCTGGTGCGGTAGAAGAACGCGCTGTCGGTGTCCGGGCCGTCGATGAACGGGGCCGCCTCCCAGTCGCCGGGGCTCCCGGGGGCGGTGTTGAGGATCAGCTTGAAGTTGGCGACGGCACCGGCGGACTGGAACTCCTCACCGAGGAAAATGTCCGGGCTCATCGACTGACCCTGCAGCGCGAGCGGCGCGGGAACCACGCCGTAGATCGCCGTCTTGAACGACGGATCGCGCGGCCCGGCCCCGCCGTAGTTGGTGACGTTCCACTCGCAGACGCGGAGCTGTGCCAGCGCCGGCGTGGCCAGCCCGCACGCGCCGATCAGCGCCGCAACGCCACAACGACCGAACATCCGACCAACCAACAAACGGGGGATCGACATCTCAGCTCTCCTCAATCAAGCGAATCAACGGGGTGTTTGGGGCGTGTTCACCGGCCCTGGATCGCGTCGGCCACTCTCCAAGACCGACCACGCGGGCACTGAAAAATCGTGGACGACGAGTGTAGTCACGGGCACCCACCGCGCGTTGAAAAACCCGGGGCCGAAAACCAGGTTCGAGCGTGAAGATTGCGCTGGGACGTATGGTTGACAGGCACCCACTCAACAGCCGGCCGCGAACGCGTCGGCGAAGAAATCAAAGTCGTCGCCCGTCACGAACCCGTCCCGGTTGAAATCGGCGGCCGACGCCCCGAGGACAAACGCATCGACGAAGGCGTCGTAGTCGTCGCCGGTCACGAAGCCGTCGTTGTTGAAGTCCGCGCGGCAGAGCGTGACGAGGTACGCGCTCGGTTGGCCGTTGAACGTGCCGTTGCCAGCGATGGTCCGCCCGTCGGCGGAGATCGCCGTGGCGTCGTTGAGAACCCAGCCTGAAAGGTCGATCCCCTGGGTGGACAAGTAGACATTCAGATCGACGTAGCTGAGGGACGTCGACCAGAGCGTGGCGTGCTTCAGACCGCTCGAGTGCGAGATTAGGCTATACCCGGCCACGGTCGAGGCTTCCGCGTCCGTTGAAAGCGAGTAGGAGTCGCCGAACTCGCCAAGATTTCCGATGAACATGAAGCCGTCTTTGGCTGTCCACCGGAACGCATTTCCGAACTGGATCGTCCCAACCAGCACTGATCCATCCCGGCTCATGCCGTTGATGTACGATTGCCCGAAACTGCCGATATTCAGCATGCCCGTACCGGGAGTCCAAAGAAAGAAGTTTGTTCCATTGCTCGGCGGCGGAGCAAGGTCCATCCCGGCGATAGCGTTGCCGTCTTCGCTGATCACTGTTGGATTCGTGTTGGTGGCACCGAGACTTCCAATGTTCTGCATCCCCCCATCCTCCGTCCAGAGGAAAACCTGGGAGTGCGCTGGGCAACGTGCGCAGAAATCGGGGTAGAGACTTCCGGTGATCGCAGCCCCGTCGCCGCTGATGCCGTCAGCGCTGGAGTTGACCGATCCGATCGTGCCAAGGTCAACGAGCCCCGTCGTGGCGGTCCATCGAAATGCGTGCGACCTCGTGCTGCCGATGATCTGCGAGCCTCCGACGATGATCGAGCCGTCGGCGCTGATGCTCGCCGCGGACGAGAACACGCCGCCCAGCGTGCCCAGGTCCTGCAAGCCACTCGCGGCCGACCAACGGAAAGCGCGCGTGACAACGTCGCCAGCGACCCTGCTCTCACCGACGATGACCGACCCGTCCGCCGAGATCGCATTCACGGTTGCGTAGGTGCCGCCCAGCGTGCCGAGTTCGATCGCTCCGGTTGCCTTGGTCCATCGCACGGGTCGGATCGTGTATGTGTTGTCCGCACTAAGGACGCCCCCGACCGCCGTGGACCCGTCCTTGCTGAGGTATTGCACGCTGATCGGCTTTCCGCCGGCCGTGCCAAGGTTGGTGATGGTGCCGCCGGCGAGGGTCGTCGATGGCGCAAGCAGAATCACCAACCCGGGCGTCAAGGCAGCGCTGACAAGCTCAAAGAAAGAAGCGAAGGAGTTGCATTTCATGTGAGCTTCTCCCGTGGTGAGGGCATTAACTCAGCACCCGTTCTCAAACGCGATCACATACGCGTCAAAGTCGTCCGCCGTGACGAACCCGTCGTTGTTGTAATCCGCCGTCGAATCACCGGCCGCGAACGCCAGCACGAAGGCGTCGTAGTCGTCGGCCGTCACGAACCCGTCGGCGTTGAAGTCCGTCGGGCATTCCACCCGCCGGATCGTGGCCGAACCGCTGGTGAACGACATGCTCCCCACCAGGAACGCCGGCGAGAGCTTCACGCCCGTCAGCGAAAAACCCGCGATGTTCGAGGCATCGATCTCGACTTTGAGCGTGGCCTCGAAGGTCACGAGGATGGATGCGATCTCGGTCGTCCCGCTCTGGAACGAGTTCAGCAGCACCACCGGGTGCGTCCCCGGCAGGTTGTTGACCGCGCCCCTGAGCGCGGCCGAGGAGCCGGGGGAGAGCGTCTCCAGCACCGTCGCCAACGGCGTGGGCGTTGGGTAAAGCACGGCGAGAACCCCGCTGTCACCCTTGACCATCCCGTCCACGACGTACGCGTAACGCTTGCCGGGCGTGATGGTGTTGGGCGAACTGCTCCGGCTCTGGTTGGTCTTGTCCTGCAGCTTTACGCCGGCGAGGTTGATGGTGACCGAGTCGGCGGCGCAGGCGAAGCTTGCGAGACTCAGCAGCGCTGAACCGCACACCAGAACGGCCTTGGGATCGATCATGAGAGGTCTCCTCCGCAAGTGCTCTTGAAGGACATCGGAACGGTCGGCCGTAACGGTGCGCGCCTCCGCGCCGCCGTCAGGATATCGTGGATCTCCTCGCCGACATAGGTTTTCTTGAGCGCAACAGAGGCGATAGAAGACCGGGATCCTCGTAGGGTCGCCGCTCGTTCGGGTTCCTCTTTGGCAATCACACGGCTCAGAGGTTCCAGTGCAAAAGCCCCGAGGCCGTCGCCAGCATTGCCAGAATCGCCTTGATGAGCGATTCGCCCGCGACCAGCCCAGACGCGACCGGGATGGTGTACCGCTCCGCGTTCTTCTTGTTGAGCAGTGACCAGATCCAGGCCAGCACCGCGCCTATGGCGAAGGCGTAGCTGTTGGAGAACGTCACGACCCACGACAGCCCGAGCCCCATGGCCGAGGGCAAGTACGCCCTCGCCTTGGGGAACAGCTTCTCGAGAACCGGGATCGTGATCCCCACCAGCGCGCCGATGACGATTGCCCACCTCGCGGTGTTCGGCAGCGCGTTGAGCCCCTCCTTGCCGGCGAGAACCTCGGCCACGGCCTTCCACATGTTCGTCGCGGGCGGATTGAACTTCTCGAGCGCCGCCTTGTCGGGCACGAGCAGATACCAGGCGGGGACAATCGCCAGCGTTCCGAAAAAGATTCCGGCAAACTGAGCCCAGAACTGCTGGCGAGGGTTTGCCCCGAGCAGGTAGCCGCTCTTGAGATCGGTCAGCAGGTCCGCCGACGAGGTGGCGCTGTTGGCCGCCGTCGAAGCGGACATCAGGTTGATCGTCTGGTTCCCCTTCGCTCCCGGGAGAACGGCAAAGAGCAACTGCATCACCTTGCCCATCGCCCCGATCGGCGTGGTGTCGGTCTCGCCAGTCGCGCGACTGGCGACGATCGACAGCACAAACGACATCGCAACCGCGACGGCTCCCAGGAGCGGGTTCATCTGGAACGCCAAATAGTTGACGGTGATCAACCCGATGCTGATCGGGACCAGCCCGATCAGCAGCCAAGAGTTGGGCACTTCAATCGCCCGGATCTTGGTTTCAAGTTCCGGGTCCATGGTGTCGGCCGCGCTGGCGCTCTTCTTACCCACGCCGAAAGAACGGAGCACCGTTTTCCATTGCAGCGCGAGGGCGGCGAGACTCGCGAACACCATGACCGACGTGCCACCCCACAATGCCCAGCGCGGGAAGTGGTTAGAGCGTGCCGCCTGGCGACCACGTCGATCGAGTGCTTGTAACCCGGAACGGCCGCGGCAACGTCCATGCTCACCAGCCACGGCCCAACGCCAAGGTACAGAATCAACGACCCAGCGAGCATCGAAAGCGAGACCCGAAGTCCGACGATCATTCCCGCAGCAACCAGCAGCACGCTCGGCTCGAACCAGAACCCCAGCGCCCCTTTTCCGTACCACTTCATGTACCCGCCCTCGGGCACCGCTTCAGGAAGGTTGATGCGAAAGAGTTTTTCGCGGAAAAACTTGAACAGATTGTCAATGAAGTTGGTCCCGCCCTCGCCGGTGTTGAGCACGCCCACGATCGCCCCGCACAGCAGCGAGATGACCAGCGCGTAGGCCTTTCTTGAGGCCTCCACGCCCTTGGTGTACAGGCTCTTGAGGGTGGCCGCGGCGGCGATGCCCGACGGGAACGGCAATTGCTCGATGTTGATCATCTGCCGCTTCATCGGGATCGCCATGAACACGCCAAGGCAAGCCGTGAAGAACGTAAAGCCCGCCACGATCCACGGGGCCTGCAGCTCCCACGTGTGCTTGGTCGCGTTCTCACCCGTGGTCAGCAACAGCAACGCGCCGAAGGCGGTGGCGATGGTCGATCCGGTCGAGTACCCGGCCGCCGAAGCGGTGGATTGCATGCAGTTGTTTTCCAGGATCGTCATCTGGCTGAGCCGGTTGGCGCTCACACCCCGGAAGATGTTCCAGATCACATACGAGATCACGCACGAGGTGATCGCCACGCCGAAAGACCAGCCGATCTTGAGCGTCGTGTACAACCCCGCGACCGACATCATCATGCCGATGGTGCCGCCCATGAGCACCGCGCGGAGCGACAACTGCTTCATGGTGTCGCCGCGGTACACGTGCCGGTACCAGTGCGCTTCACGCTGCGTGGCGGTCGCGCTCTCGGGAAGCTCAGGGACTTCAACGGCGCTCTGGAAGCCTTCAGCGTGTTCGCCCACGGGCAGATGTTCGGCTTTGTTCTCGGCCAACTTTGAATCCTCTCAGCTCGCGGGCCCCCGCCAACGGCGAACGGCCATGGAACGCACGGTAAAGGATCGGCTCACGAACGGCAAGGACGCGAGCGCATCAACCTCCCATCCGCGCCTCTCTTCCCCGCTCGTTCTGCGAGATACCCCAGCACGCTCACCGAAACAACCCAAACCTATCCCGCACAAACTCTCCCCCCTCGCTCACCGCTCACGACCCCACTCTCCAGTACGCTGACACCATGAATCTCCTGGAAAGCCCACGATGAATGTCCCGGACGACTCAACCATGCCGGGACCGTCGAGCAGCTTCGGCCGCGGGAACGCCGGCCTCGGCGGCGGCAGCCCCAACAGCTTCGGCGCCGACGGCAACTGGGATCTCCCCCTCGGCCCCGGCGAGCGCATCGGCAACTACCAGATCGTGCAGCTCATCGGCAAGGGCGGCATGGGCGCGGTCTTCGAGGCCTTGCAGGACCGCCCGCGCCGCACCGTGGCCGTCAAGGTCATGAAGCTCGGGCTGCAGTCGCGCACCGCCTTTGACCGCTTCGTCAAAGAGGCCGAGTTCCTCGCCAAGCTCAGCCACCCCGCGATCGCCCAGGTCTACGAGGCCGGGGCCCAGAACTCGCAGTTCGGCGAACTTCTTTTCTACGCGATGGAGTTCATCGCCGGCGGTCGAACGCTCACCGAGTACGCCGCCCAGGAAAAGCTCGACATCCGCGCCAAGCTCGAACTCTTCGCCAAGGCCTGCCTGGGCGTCGACCACGGGCACCGCACCGGCATCATCCACCGCGACCTCAAGCCCGCCAACATCCTCGTCGACGCGCTGGGCAACCCCAAGATCATCGACTTTGGCGTCGCTCGATTCAGCTCGCACGCCGACGGCACGCTCAACATGCTCACCCGCATGGGAGATCTGGTGGGCACGTTGCAATACATGAGTCCCGAGCAGTGCAACGCCAACCCCGGCGCGCTCGACGCCCGCAGCGACGTCTACGCCCTGGGACTCATTCTCTACGAACTGCTCACCGGCCGACTCCCCTACGACCTGGAGGGCAAGGACCTCCCCAGCGCGGTCTCGATCATCCACAACGCCAAGCCCCCGGAGCTCGGGAGGATCGATTCACGCCTCAGCGGCCCGATCAACGCGGTGGTGATGAAGGCCCTCAACAAGGAACGCGACCTCCGCTACGCCTCCGCCGCCGAGTTGGCTGTAGACATCCAGAGGCTTCTCGAAGGCAAGCCCCCGTTCGCACTCCGAGCGGATCTGGGAATCAAGGCTTGGATCTGGTGGCGCGGCGTGCTGACCAAGAGGACCGCGTCCGTGCTCGTCGGGGCCGCCGCCGTGAGTCTGGCCCTGGTGCAATGGGTTGTTGTGCCGCAGCTCGGAAGATCCACAACGCTCACGCCGTGGCTGGAGAAAACCTACGGCACGATGCCGCTCCCGACCTCGGCGCTCACCCCGCTCTCGCACGTGGCCGCGGTCGAAATCCGAGAAACGCCCGAGGAGCAACGATCCGCCGCAGAACAGCTCGGGCTGGTGGGCTGGGACCCTGCGGCCCCGTTCTCACGCCGCGCGCTCACCGGAGCGGTCCTCAAGAAACTCGCGCCGTGCGGGCTCGGGGTTCTGGCGTTCGATATCGAGTACGAGGACACGAACCCCGAACATCCCGAGTTTGACGCCGCCTTCGCCGAGGGCGTCGAGTCACTCCGGCAATCGGGGACGGTCGTCCTCTTCGGCAGCGGAACATGGGCCTTCGACGTCCGGCTCGCCAAGACCCCGCCCAAAATCCGTGCGCTCATCCGCGACGGCGAACTCGGCGGCGCGACGGCCACGGTCGGCGAGGTCGAACTCGGCAAAGTCGTCGCGGCGGTCAAACGCCCCACCATCGCCAGCCAGCCGTCGCTCGGGCTGCTGGCGGCGCTCCACTGGAAAGCTCCGACCTGCACGTTTCACTTTGAGGTCAGCGAGTTCATGCCGACCATCGAGGTCGGAATGCAAGCCCCCGGCACATCGAGCACGAAGGCCGTCCCGCTGACGATCACGGCCTCGTCCGTAACCACGCAGCCCGAGGACGACGAGATCCGCGGCATGCCCAAGGGCTCGATCAAGTCCCTGGTCGCCTTGCGCGTGCCTACGGACGACCAACTCCAGGGTGTCACGCTGACCGCTACCGACGTTGCCCGTTTCAGCACCGCGCAGCTCCGCGAGAAGCTGGCAGGGCGCGCCGTCGTCCTGGGCCAGCACCTGGTCCAAGGCGACGGGAGCCGGATGGACGAGCAGCCGATGGTGGGACGGATGGTCTGGGGTACCCATATGAAGATGATCTGCATCGACCAGCTCATCACCGACAACATGCCCCGGTTCGCGCCATCGTACATCGCGTGGGGTGTTGCCGCCCTAAGCACGGCGGCGGGTGCCGTGCTCGCGGTGCTGCTCCGGCGCTGGACCGCGGTGCTCCTGGCGACGCTCGGGTTGACCCTCTGCGTGGTGGTCATTAGCATCATCGCCTACCGAACCACCGGGTATTTCGTCAACCCCACGGTCCCGATCGCCGGGTTGCTCATCGCGGCCGCCATCGCGACCCCGCTGATGATGCAACTCCGCCGCGTGCGTCCCCTGGAGGGCCTCTGAATGTCGATTCTCAGCAAAGAGACCACCGTCGTCCGCGTAACCGGTTCGTGGTCGCGGATCACCATTACCGGCGCGTCCCTGGC
>JBGAOD010000040.1:0-29782 GCA_044221955.1 Phycisphaerales bacterium
GCTTCGATGGCACGCCTCTGCCGCCGCTTCTCGCATCGCTCGCGCTTTCTCTTTCCTCGCTCACCCTCCCCACTCCTCCCACCCAAACCCCTCCCCCACCAGTCCCGGCCTCCCCTGCAACCACCCCACCATCCACTCAAACGCATCCGCCAACCGCGGCCCGGGCCTATTGAAATATTGATTTCCGTCCACCAGCGCCACGCGCCCGTTCCGCACGGCCGGCAGGTCGCGCCACCAACTCTTCCTCGCCATCTCCCCCACCGCGTGCCGCGTGGCCGCGAGGTCGAGGCCGCAGGGGCAGACGATCAGCACGTCGGGGCGGCTTGCGACCAAGATCTCGGCTGGCACGGCGATTGATTTTCCGGCCCGGCGCTGGGCGTGCTGCGGGCCCACGGCCGCGCCGGCGTTTTCGGTGGGGACGCTGGGGTTCAGGACGTGCCGCCCGCCGGCTCGCTCGATCATCTGCACCGTCCAGTGCCCGCCGATGAAGATCGGATCGGTCCATTCCAGGAACGCGACGTTGGGGCCTTCATCATAAGGGTTCACGAACTCGCCCGCGGCGGCGAACCTCTCTCGCAGCTTCACGGCCTCGGTCATCGCCCGCGCATCAAGCCCGAGCGCCCGCCCCACCGTCAGCACATCATCAATCACGCCCTCGATCGTCGTCGGGTTCAGGCTCACGATCGTCGGCGGCGGCGACATGCCCGCCGCGATCCGCCGCACGGTCGCAAGATCGATCGAGCACACCGCGCACAAGTCCTGCGTGATGATGACATCCGGCCTGAGCGAGCGCAGCAGATCCTCATCGACGCGGTACAACGCCTGTCCAGCGGCGAGTTGCTTGCGGACCTGCCGATCGATCGCGGCCGGGTCGATCGCCGCCGAGTGCCCTCCCGTCGTCTGCGAAGTCAGCACGGGCACGTCGCGCACGCTCCCCGGCCAGTCGCATTCGTGGCTCCGCCCCACCAGCCCCTCTTCCGCGCCCAACAACGCCACGATTTCCGTCGCCGAGGGCAGCAAGCTCACGATTCTCGCCCGCGCCGCGTTGCTCCTCCCCGAATGAGATTCGGACGTGGTTTCGGGGCTCCGAACACCGATTCGGGCTTGAGAAGGCAATCCGCTCATTCGTGGCTCCGTTGGGCTCGCCGGCAGGATCGCCGCCGTCGGGAACGGTATTCTCTACGTTGCCTCGCGCCCCGCGCCAGCCGACCCGCCCCGGCCCGATACCCCGCCCGACCATGCCCGGAACGGAGCAGACCCGTGAACGCAACCACCCGACCGATCTCCAACGCGCGACCGCCACGAAATCTGCTCTGCGGCGCGCTCCTGTTCGCCGCCGCCGGCCTGCTCTTGACCGTTCCGTGTGCGAACGCCCGCGCCCAAGAAAAGCCGCCAGCACCCGGCTCGATCCGCCCCGGCCAGCCCTCCGCACAGCCCAACTCCCAGCCCCCCACTCAGATCCAAGACCCCGCCCACCCCGGGGTCCGCAACCCGCCCGGAACCGCTCCGGGTGCCGCCCCAGGCCGAGGAGCTCGAACCCAGCCAGGGCAGCCCGCGAACCCCGCCGGGGCAAAGCCGAGCACGCCTCCCAACACCGGCGCCAGCACTTCCGCTGCGCACCACACGCCCGAGCCGCCCGCGCCCGTCGAAGGCCAGGCCCCGTCGCCCGAGGACGACATCACCCTCTCCGCCTTTACCGACGCCGTGGACCTCACCGCGCTGGTTGAATACGTCGCCAAGGCCACGGGCATCAACGTCACGGTGACCGGCAGTCTCACCGGCTCGGTCGTTTTCAACGCCCCCGTCACCATCAAACGCCGCCAGCTCCTGGGGCTCCTCGACGCCCTGCTCGAACAACAGAACTACACCATCACCCTCGACTCCGAGGGTTTCTACATCGTCCACCCCCTCGACAAGGTCTCCTTCAACCTCAACACCGAACTCCCCACCAGCAAGATCATCCCCACCCCCAACATCAGGCCCTCCGCCCTCAAGACCGCGATCGAATCCCAGGTCTCCAGCAGCGGCGGGGGGCCCGGCCAAGGGCAGCCCGGCGTGCCCGTCACCGCCACCAAGGGCTTCGCCTACATCGACGAACTCGGCATCATCGTCGTCACCGATACCCCACGCCGAATCGCCGCCGTCGAAGCCCTCGTCAACCGCATCATCGAGGAGTACGCCAAGGCCGAGTTCACACGCATCGAACTCCGCTACATCGCCGCCAACGTCGCGCGGGCCCGGGCGCTCGAACTGGTCGCCAGCCCGGGCTGTTCGGGCAAGGCGGCAAGGGCCTCGACAACCTCGGCGAGCGCCTCACCGTCGACCCGCTCGGCAACGCTCTCATCTTCCGCGGCCAGCCCGGCGAAGTGGACATGCTTGGCAAGTTCCTCAAGATCATCGACGCGCCCAGCACGCTTACACCCCAGTCCTACAACGCCGGATCGGCCGCCAAGCAGATCGCCGACATCGCCCGCGAGCGCGGGCTCGGCCAGGTCACGCTCATCGCCGCCCCGACCCAGCAAGATCCCAACAACCCCTTCCGCTTCGGCGGCTTCGACGTCAACGGGCAACAGCAACAACAGCAGAGCAAGCAAAACCTCTCTAGCGGCGGGCCCGTCATGGTCGTCGACGAGGAACGCGGCACGATCATTTATTACGGCACCAAAGAACAGCAAGACGAACTCCGCAAACTCATCGAACAGTTCAAAGTCGAAGACGAACGCCTGACCATCGAGCCCTACAAGCTCCGCCACTCCGACGCCACCAAGGTCGCCGAACTCGTCCTCGGGCTCATCCAGAACCAGACCCCCGTCGGCACGTCCAACCTCCTCCCCGGCTCCGACGGCACAAACCCCGGCGCAACCGGCCCTACGTCGGGCGGCGCGCGCCGCAACGGAGCACGCAACACCTTCCGAGGGCAACGCAACGCCGGCGGACAACAGGGAATCAGCATCTCCGAGGACGAACGAATCTTTGTCGTCGCCGACAAGTCCAACAACCAAATCCTCGTCAAAGCCCCGGTCAAGGACCAGCCCGACTATGAGAGGCTCATCGGCAAGCTCGACCAGCGCCGACCCCAGGTCTACATCGAGGCCAAAATCGTCGCCCTCACCGCCACCGACGACTTCCGCCTCGCCTTCGAGACCCAGCTCATCAACGCCAACGGCACCGGCGGAGTCCTCAACACAAACTTCGGGCTCGGCACCTTCCCAACCACCGGTGCGCTCACGACCCGCAAGAACGTCACCACCGGGCTGACAGGGTTCACGGCCGCCCTCATCAAGTCCGACCAGGTTCCCATCGCCATCACGGCGCTCCAGAAAGACTCCGACACCCGCATCCTCTCCACGCCCCAGCTCCTCGTCGACGACAACGAAGAGGCCAAAATCGCCAGCGTGGACGAGCAGCCCACCACCTCAACTCAGTCCAGCACCGGCAACCCCAACATCACGAGCTTCCAGGGCTACGAAAAGGCCGGCACCGAACTCACCGTCACGCCCCAGATCTCCTCCGGGGGATACCTCCGCCTCAAGTACAAGGTCAGCCTCTCCAGTTTCACCGGCACCGGCACCAACGGCGTGCCCCCGCCCAAGAGCACCAGCGAGGTCAGCTCCGATTCGGTCACCGTCCCCTCCGACACCACCGTCGTCGTCGGCGGGCTCGTACTCGACACCAAGGGCAAGACCGTCGTCAAGGTCCCCTTCATCGGCGACATCCCCATCGTCGGGCTGCTCTTCAGCGACACGAACACCAACGACCGCAAAACCACCCTCTACATTTTCCTCACCCCCAAGATCATCCGCGACCCCAACTTCGACGACCTTACCCTCCTCACCCGCGGACCCATGAAGTCCGTCGGGATCGACGACGGCGTCCCGGTGATCAAGCCCACGTACATCGAGATCATCGAGCCCAAGGCCGATCTCAAGCTCGATTCCAGGCCCGAATCCAAACCCGAATCCAAAGTCGAGCCCAAGGTCGAAACCAAAGCCACGCCCGCCTCGGGCGGCTAAGCAGACTCACCAGACCCTTCCCAGCCCCCTATGCCCCGCCCATCCCAGGACCAGCCCCGCCTCCTCACCGCCCCGATCGGCAACGGCCTCGCGCGCGCTGCGGGCCTCTCCCCCGCCGATGCTTCCCGCATCGCCTCCGTCTTCGGCCCGCTCAAAATCACCGCCGAACAGGTCCGCCAATTTCCCACGCTCGAAGGCTCCGACGCCGAACCGTGGGATACGCTGCTCGGGATGCTCGCCGTGGACGAGCACCAGGCTCTGGAACTCCTCTCTCAACGCACCGGCCTCCGCTACGTCCCCGAGCCGCGGCTCCACGAATCTGCCGGGAAGTTCTACGAACTGGTGTCGCCCGATCTCTCGCGCCAGCACCACGTCGCCGGGCTCGAATCCGACGGCGTATCCATGACCGTCGTCACCGCCCAGCCGATGTCGCCGGCCGTCTTTACGCTCCTCGAAGACACGCTCGCGATGCCGCTGCAGATCGCCCTCGCGCCCCGGGCCGGCGTCGCCAACCTCATCAACCGCGGCTTTGAGCAGCGACAGGACCTCGTCACCGAGATCGTCGAGGACATCCCCCTCGATGATCGCTCGATGCAGAGCCTCGCCGGCGCGGTCGGGCAAGCGACCGACCTCCTGCAGCTCGCGCGGCAGACCCCCGTCATCCGCCTCGTGAACATGATCCTCTTCGAGGCCCTCCGCCGCCGAGCCAGCGACATCCACGTCCACCCGATGGAGACCAAGCTGGTCATCCGTTTCCGCGTGGACGGCATGCTCATCGACGCCTTCAGCCCGCCCCTCTCGCTCGCCCCCGCGATCAGCTCGCGCTTGAAAGTCATGACGGAGCTGGACATCGCCAACCGCCACAGCCCGCAAGACGGCCACACGTCCGTCCGCGTCGGGAGCCGCAAGGTCGATATCCGATTCTCCTGCATCCCCACCGTCTACGGCGAACGCCTCGTGCTGCGTTTGCTTGATCAAACGTCAACGCAGCTCTCGCTCGACCAGATCGGCATGAAGAAGCCGATGCAAGCGGCGCTGATGGAACTGGTCGATCGCCCCACCGGCATCATCCTCGTCACGGGCCCGACCGGCAGCGGCAAGACCACAACGCTCTACGCGGCCCTCGGCTCCATCGACCGCGCCAGCCGAAACGTGATGACCATCGAAGACCCCGTTGAGTACCACCTCGAAGGCATCAGCCAGATGCAGGTCAACGCCAAGCGCGGCGTCACCTTCGCCACCGGGCTTCGCGCCCTCCTCCGCCAAGACCCCGACGTCATCCTCGTCGGTGAGATCCGCGACAACGAGACCGCGCAGCTGGCGATCCAGGCCTCGCTCACCGGGCACCTTGTGCTCGCCACGCTGCACACCAACGACGCGCCCAGCGCCATCACACGCCTGATCGACATCGGCGTCGCGCCCTACCTCATCACCAGCTCGCTCATGGCCGTGCTCGCGCAGCGGCTCCTCCGCCGCACTTGCAAGACGTGCGACGGATCTGGCAACTCGCAAGGCCCTCACTCCACGAACGGACGGTGCGACCCCTGCTACGGCACGGGCTACAAGGGTCGGCTCGCGGTGTACGAGATCATGACGATGAACGACCCCCTGCGCAAGCTGACCGCCCAGGGTGCCGACGCCGTCACCCTCTTCGAGTGCGCCCGCGACACTGGTTTCAAACCCATGCGCGACGATGCCAAGGCCAAGGCCGCGGAAGGCCTCACCGACGAGGCCGAGATCTACCGCGTCCTCCACTGACCTTTCAACCAACCCGATCGCCCCTACTCGAACAGCCCCGGCTCCGGTCTGTTCACCGGCACGCCCCACACCTCGCACCACCGGTTCCCCGCGCGGTCCGCGATCCCAAACCCCTCGCGCCGCGGCGTGCCAAAGCTCAAACCCCGGTCCAAACACCGGTGCAGCGCGATCGGCACGTCGTGGCCCAGCACCTCATCGCTCGCCGCGAACAACACCCCCAGCACCACGCCGTGCTGCACGCCCCGCTCGCCCCCGAGTTTCCGCAGGTCCGTGGCGAAAGCCGCAGTCAGCTCGGAGGAGTACGCCGCGTTCGGACCCGGCACCCCGTGCCGGTACACGTGCTGCCCCACCGTCTTGACTTCGATCCAGCAGCAATCCAGCGCCGCGCAACCCGCCGAGACCTCTTCGTCAACAATGCCAGCGAACAGCGTCGCTGCCGCCGCCGCCCGCGCCCTCGCTTCCGCCACCGGGTCACGCGGGCTCAGCCCTGGGGCGGGCGTCAGCACGAGGTCGCACCGATCCCGCTCGCTGGTTTTCGTCTTCCCCCGCTTAAGCAACGGCAAACTCGGGTACGGCCACTCGCGGAACACGCCAAACCCCGCCCGCGCGAACCCCTCCGCCAGGATCGGGTGCATGTCCACCTCGTCCAGCGCATCGACGCCCCGCACCGCCTGCTCAGCGTCAGACTCCGCCGAGACCGCCTCCAGCGCCCCAGCGGCAACCTTCACGAGATATTCCAGATCCCAGAGCACGCCGATCGTCAGAGTAGAACCGCCGATTCGCGTCAACCTCCCTCGACCGTCCCCTCAACCGCCTCACGGATCTTCTCGACCTGCTCCGCTGTCGAAACACCCACCGCCTCGCGGCTCTTGGCGAGCATCCTCGGCACCATCCAGAACAGCGGAACTACCGTCAGCGGGATGTACCACCACCACGTCTGGATCTTGTACCACGAAAAATACGTGACCAGCATCGAGTGCGTCAGCCACACCCCCGGCCAGACGCTGAGCGCGATGACCAGCACGAAAAACGCCGGCAGCTTCGGCCGCATCCGCAGCTCAAACCGCACGACTGATCCGCCCCCCTCGCCCGCCGGGGCAGCGTCGATCGCGCCGATCAAGTCATGGTCAAAGGGCTCGCCAAACGCGGTCACAACGAAGCCTGACTCCCCCCGAGCCATGTACCCCGGCAACTTCCCACGCCGCGCCGCCATGTCCAGCCGTGAAAGAATCTCGCCCGCCGAGAGCCGCGATCGCACCCCCGGCGGCGCGCCCACCGCGCTCCCCGCGACGGCGTTCTGCACCGACGAGGTTTCTGGCTGCACGTCATTCATAAGCCGACAAACAGCCCGCTGCGGCATCGCCCCACGACAGCCCCGCCACACAGCGCGGCCGGGAGTGTATCGAGCACACCCCGCCCGGGCTCGCCCACGCCCCGCCCTCCCCTTGGCACGCCGATCGCCTTGCTTCCCACAGCCATGAAGACCAGCCCCACCAGCGTCAATCTCAACGCCCCCGTGTTGCGTCTTGTCAACGCCGAGGGTCCGTCGGCGGCATCGGTGTTGCGTCTGAACCACGCCGCCCCCGATCTCGACCACCACCTCGACCACCAACAAGGCTTCAGCGGGCAGGCACGCCGCGAGGGCCTCGTCGCGACCGAGAACCAAGCTGCCGCCGGCCTCTCGGCCCTCGACCCACGCTGGATCTTCGCTGTCCAGGTGGCCAAGTGCCTCGACGGCGGGCGGGCCGCCATTCTCCGCCCCGAAGTCCGTCAGAAGCTCGTCGCCAGTGCCACGCGCCTCGGACTTCGACCCTTCGACGCCAACCTCGTCATCGCCGTCGTCCAGGACGGTGCCCGCACCGGCGACGGCCCGCTCAGCCATGAGACCGAGGGGCGCCTCCGCCTCGTCCGCCCCGTCCAAAGCCGCGCGATCTTTTCCGAATCAACCCTCAACCTCATAGTCTCAGGCACGACCGCGGCCGTCGCCGTCGGGCTCTTCCTCTTCGCGCTCAACTGGCTCAAAGGAACCTAAGAAGCCACCCCCCGCGCCCGCTCACGGCGTCAACGGCGACGACGCCCAGTGCAGCTTCGTCGTCAGCGTCTTCCAATACTGCGAGTCCGGGTTCTTCACAAACCGCACGCTCCGCGAAGACTTCGTCAGCACAACGCGGTCGCCCGCTTCCAACGGACAGTGCAACTGACCGTCCAGCACCAGCGTTGTCCCACCTCCAACGCCTCCCGAACGATTCGCCGCGTTCAGCCGATCCACCCGCACCGACAGCTCGCTCGCCAGCGGAACAACAATCGGACGAAAGCTCAGCGTGTGCGCCGCGATCGGAGTGATCGACATCGCCTCAACCCCGGGCGAAACAATCGGACCACCCGCCGACAGGCTGTACGCCGTCGACCCGATCGGCGTGCTCACAATCAACCCGTCCCCGCTTAGCGTCGGCCCGCCCTCGCCGTTGATGCTCAGCGACAGCGTGATCATGCGGTACGGCGGACCGGCCGTCACCACCGCCTCGTTCAGGCACGTCCCCTCGAACCTGACCCGCGAATCACGGGCACCGATCACCCGCGCGTCCAGCAACGGCAGCTCACGAACGTCCAGCGCCCCGCCGTCGAACAGCGTGTCCGCCTGCGCACGCAACGACTCCATATCAAACTCGGCCATGAACCCGAGCTTGCCAAAGTTCACGCCCAGCATCGGAGGCCCGCCCGCCGCCAGCGTCCTCGACAGGCCCAGCAGCGTGCCGTCACCACCCAGCACCACCAAAACATCCGGCCGCTCGCCCGCCTGGATCGGCTCCAACGCCGCCGCGTCACGTTCCGCGATCAGCACACCCCGCCGCGTCACCAGCTCGCGCACCTCCGCCACCGCCTCACGCGAGGCGTGCTTCAAACGATTCACCAGCACAATGGCCGTTCGCGGCATGGCAGGAGTGTATCGGCTTTGGTCGGTCGGCTCAGGTAGGTCGGCTCTCCGAGCCGAGCCTTTTCCCGTTTATGAACTCGCAACCTTTCCTGCCCGATCTTTCACCGCTCTCACCTTCTCAGAACCAACCTCCCCACCCTCCGCCGCCGCCCGGATCGTCCGACCGATCCCCGCCGCGTCGATCCCCGCCTCGGCCAACTGCTGGGCCCGCGAGTTCTGATGAATCCACGAGTCCGGCAAGCCGATCTTCGAGATCCGCGTCGTCTCCAGCCCCATCTCGTGGGCCGCGTCGATCACCGCCGCGCCGAACCCGCCGACGATCGAGTGGTCCTCAACCGTCACGATCGGTACCCCGGCCTTCACCAAAGTAGCGATCAGCCCCGCATCCACCGGCTTGGCGAACCGCGCGTCGTACACCGCGACCTTGTACTCGCCCGCCAGCGCCTCCGCGGCCTGCAACGCGTGCAACGCCGGCGTCCCGAACGCCAGCACCGCAACATCGGGCTTCGAACTCACATCCACCTTCGGCGTCAAGCACCGCGCCTTGCCCAGCTCAAACGCCGGGCAGGCCTCGGCGATAAACCGCTGGCTCACCACGTCGCGCGGGTACCGCACTGCCGACAGACCATCGTCATACGTGCGCATGAACTCCAGCGCCGCGCGCAGCGAAGGCTCATCGATCGCCGCCGTAATCACCGCGCCCGGCAGTGGCCTCAACAGGGCAACGTCACAAAACCCGTGATGCACCGCGCCGTCACCGCCCACCAACCCCGCGCGATCAAGGCACAGCCGAACCGCCAGTCCCTGCAACGACACTTCCTGGAAGGCCTGGTCGAACGCCCGCTGCAAAAACGTCGAATACACGGCAAAGAACGGCCTAAACCCCGTCTTGGCCAGCCCCGCCATCATGTCCATCGCGTGCGATTCACAAATCCCCGTGTCCCAGGCCCGCTCCGGGAACCGCGGCAGCACCTTGCTGATCCCCGTCCCGTCCGCCATCGCCGAAGTACACGCGACCACCTTCGGGTCGCGCTCCATCAGGTCCACCATCGCGTCGCCGAACGCCGTGGTGAACGAGCGGCCCTCCGACTTGAGCTCAACACGGCAGCCCTCGGGGTCCAGCGCGGAATCCACCACCTGGAACGGGCTGGGCGAGTGGAACTTGCTCGAGTCCGTCTCGCTGAACTGGTACCCCTTCCCCTTGATCGTCTTGACGTGCAGAACCATCGGCCGCTCAAAGTCCCGGCAGAAGGTCATGAACTCGATCAACGACGGCAGGTCGTGTCCGTCGATCGGCCCGACCGTCACCAGCCCGAAGTGCTCGAACCACCCCGTCTCGTTGATCGCCGCCTTGGCCGCCTCGCCCGCCTTGTGGTACGCGTCCTTCACCAGCGACCCGCCCGGCATGTGCTTCAAGATCCCGCGCGCCGACTTCTTCAAATCCGCGTACAGGTTCGACAGCCGCACGCGGTCAAAGTACTGCGCCACCGCGCCCTGCGGTTTGCTGATCGACATCCCGTTATCGTTGAGCACTACCAGGAACTGCCGCTTCAAAGTCCCCGCGTTGTTCAAGCCTTCCATCGCCACGCCGTTGACGATCGACGCATCGCCGATCAGCGTCACCACGCGCCGACCGTCTGGCCTTTTCTCCGAGTCAAACCCGTCGCCGCTGAGCGTGTCACCCCGCGCCATGCCAACAGCCGTGCTGATGCCCGTTCCCGCGTGCCCGACCCGGAACAGGTCGTACGGCGACTCCGACGGCTCGGGAAACCCGGCCATCCCCTCGCGCGTGCGCAACTTCCCCAGCAACGGCAGCCGCCCCGTCAAAAGCTTGTGCGGGTAGCACTGGTGCCCGACATCAAAGAGCAAACGATCGTGCCCGAAGTCGAACACATAGTGCATCGCGATCGTCAGCTCGACCACGCCAAGATTCGGCGCGAGATGCCCGCCGGATTTCGACACCTGCGTGTAGATCGCCTCGCGGATCTCCTGGGCCAGTTGCGGCAACTGCTCGACGGTCAAACTCTTGAGTTCTTTGGGCCCGTGAATGCTCGGCAACAGACTCGCCATGTGTTTCCCCAAGAGCCACGACCGCGATCGCGCAAATTCCCGCGACATCCCCCGCGACATCCAGGCCGCGTTCAGAACCTACGCCGAACTGTAGAAACAGTTCGTCCTCAGGACCAACCCGGATGTTCGACTCCCGCGCGACCCACTCACGCCGATCGATTCGCGATCTCATCGCACAGCACGCGCAACCCCTCAGCTCGCGTCCCGAACATCCCGAGCACGCCCATCGCCTCGTCAGATAACCGCCTGATCTGCTCGCGCGACGCCTCAATCCCGATCGCCCCCGGGTACGTCAGCTTGCCCAGCTCCGCGTCCTTGCCTGTCCGTTTGCCGGTTTCTTCCGCGGTCCCTTCCACGTCCAGCAGATCGTCCGCGATCTGGAACACCACGCCCACCGCGTCGGCATACACCGTCAGCGCCCCCAGTTCCTTTCCGTCAAGCTCCGCCGCATTGCCACCGCCCGCGCGTGCCGCCAGCCCGCACAGCGCCCCCATCCGCACCGACGCCCGGATCAACGCCCCAGTCTTGTTCGCGTGGATCGTGCGCACACGCGTCAGCGCGTCGGCCGCCGGATCCAACCCACCCAGCGTGTCGTACACTTGGCCCGCGATCATCCCCATCGTCCCGTCCGCCAGCTCGCGCACGAGCCGATACGCCAACCCCGCGTGCGGGCCGCTCTCGACCAGCGACTGGAACGCCAGCGCCATCATCGCGTCCCCCGCCAGCACCGCCATCGCCTCGCCGGCGTGCTTGTGCAACGTCGGCCGCCCGCGTCTGAGATCATCGTTATCGAGCGCCGGCAGATCGTCGTGCACCAGGCTGAACGCGTGGATCAGCTCCACCGCGATCCCCGCCGGAACGCTCGCGATACCCGGCGTTCCCACCGCCTCGCACGCCCACCACGCCAGCAACGGCCGAAGCCGCTTGCCACCGCCTAGCAGCGCATAGCGAACCGCCGCCACCAGGTGCGCGGGCAGCCGCAGAGTGTCGGTATACCTCGTGAGATGGGCCTCAATCTCGATCAGCGGCGCGCGCACGTTCATGACAGAACCCCTTAGGGCTTGTCCTGCGACTTCAAGAGATCGAAAATCTCCTGCGAAGAACCGGCCGCGTAGATCTTCTCGCGGAAATCGTCCATGGTCATCAACCGGCTGATCCGCGCCAGCGCCTGGATATGGTCGCTGGTCCGGTCCGGCGGGCTCGCCAGAAGAACGATCAACCGCACCGGCTGCCCGTCGATCGCCTCGAAGTCCATCGGCCTGGCGGGCCGACCCACCGCCATCGCCACCGAGGTCATCCCCGCGCACTTGCCGTGCGGGATCGCCAGCCCGTGCCCGATCCCCGTCGTGCGCGTCTGCTCGCGCGTCCACACCGCGTCCTTGAGCGCTTTAGCGTCCCCCACCTTGCCGGCCTTGTGCAGGCAATCGACCAGCTCGTCGATCACACCCTTCTTGTCGGTCGCCGCCAGCGGCGAAAGGATGCACTCGAACTTGAGAATGTCCAACAGGTTCATGCTCTCACTCGCTCGGGCAAACAGGACGGTCGCACGGAACGCAGAAAACGCAAGCCGGTGACCGACGGACCTCCTCGATCACTTCCGAAGTGGCACAGTGTACCCCGCCTAGTGGGGCGGGTTTTCAACCCGCCGCTTCACTTCCTACTCAACAACGCCGAGAACGCCCCATCCGAGTATTCCTCCGCCGCCCCCCCAGGCCGCCCGCTCGGCAGAGTCCGATGAGCCCTGCTCAGCTTCGCCCCAAACACCCGCGCCGCGCCCTCCACGACGCTGATATTCTCGCCATCATCCAAGCTGCACGTCGAATACAGCATGGAAGATCCAGGCCCCATCAAGCCTGCCGTCGCCTCGAAAATCTCCTTCTGCAGCGCCACCAGGCGCTCCAACTGCTCGGGCCCGCAGCGATACTTGGCTTCCGCACGCCGCGCCAGCACCCCCGTGTTCGAGCACGGCACATCCAGCAACGCCAGATCAACCCTCCCGCGCACCGACTCCGCGAGCACCGAAGGCGAAACCACCCGCACCTGCGCCGATCCCTTGAACACGCTCGCCAGCACCGCCGACCGGGCCGGGTCGGGGTCGCTCGCCCAGATCTCCGCGTCAGGAAACGTCGCGGCCAACTGCCGGGTCTTGGTCCCCTGCCCCGCGCACACGTCCGCGACAACCCTGGGCCGAAGGTCCGCAACCGACCGGATCGCCAGCACCGACGCCGCGTCCTGCACCCACACGTCATCCCTCACCGACAGCATCTCCCCCAGCCAAGGCCCTGGCCCGTGCGCGACATGGCACCCCGCCGTCACGTGCCGCGTGCAGCCCATGCCCGCCTCATCCTTCTCCGGCAACGGCCCGCGCACAAACGCCGAGTTCAGCGTCACCGGAGGCACCGCCAGACTGTGCGCCGCAACCCGCAACGCCTCGTCCGACCCCAACTGCGAGACCCATCTGCGCACCAGCCCGATGGGGTGGCTCGTCACGATCGCCGTCCGGGCCGTGGTGTGGTCGGGCAGCACCGGCGAACTCAGCACCAGCGCCGAGCCATCCCTCATTAACAGCTCATCACGCTGGTTCGTCCACTCCGCACGCCGAGGTCTATTTTCACCAGCCCCCACCATCTCCGCCACCCGCCGCAGCACCGCGTTGACCATGCCCCCCGCGCCCGGCCTGACGTATTTTTTCGCCCACTCTACCGCCGTATCGATCGCCGCGTGTACCGGCACGCGGTCCATGTACACGATCTGGGCCGCCCCGCCCAGCAGCACGGCCTGCATCTTGTGCTCAACATCGCGCAGCGGCTCTTTGCCGTAGAGGTCAATCAGGAACTCAAGCGTCAGCCAATGCCGGCACACCGTGTCCACGATCATGTGAACGAGCGCCCCGTCGCGCGGGTCCAGCCCGGACTCGTCCAGATCGCCCGTGTTGATCTCGGGAAAAACTTTCGCCCGCGCCGCGATCGCACGAAAAGCCCGCCCGCGCGCGTCGTTGGTCAATCCCGGAGATGCGCGGTCCGATTTGGGCACGGGAGCGACTGTAGACGCCGAACCCCGGCGGCAGATCGACGAACCCCCATGACTACGCTGTCACATGCACCGAATAGTGATCCTCGGCGCAGGACCGGCCGGCTCGACCGCCGCCTTCCACCTCGCCCGCGCCGGGCACCACGTCACCATCCTCGAACGGGCCGTCTTCCCGCGCGTCAAAGTCTGCGGTGAGTTCATCAGCCCGGCCGCCACCGACCTTCTCGAATCAATCATCCCCCCCGACGATCTGCTCACGGCCGGAGCCCGACGTGTGAACGACTTCGCCCTCGAACTCGGCGAACGCTCGCTCTCCTGGCCGCTCCCCGCCCCCGCCTGGGCCCTGAGCCGCGCCGCCCTCGACCCACTCCTCCTCGCCAAAGCAGCCGCGGCCGGGGCAAACGTCCACCAACCCACGCACGTCACCGGCGTCCAATACGCGGAAGACCAAGTCATCATCTCAGCAGCGGGCACCCAGAACTCGACTCCCATCAAGCTCCGCGCAGATCTCATCATCCACGCCGACGGCTCCGGCCGCCACGACCCCGCGGGGCCCACGCCCAACGACCCGCGGCTCGTCGGCCACAAGTGCCACCTGCGCCTCGACGCCGAGCGATCACAAGCCCTGGTCGGCGTCAGAATGCGCGTCGGCCACGGCTCGTACCTGGGCACCATCTCCGTCGAGCAGGGCCTGGCAACCTGCGCCCTCGTCGCGCACAAATCTCTCATCGCCCGTCATCACGCAGACGCCGACGCAATGACCCGCGAGATGTGGCCCGCCTTCAACCCCGCTTGGCGCGTCAGCGACTGGAAGTCCTGCGGCGTCCCGCGCTCGGGGTATGTCACGCCCGGGCACCCGCGGTCGTTTCGGATTGGCAACGCGGCGGCGGCCGTGGACCCGGTGGGGGGCGAGGGGATCGGGCTGGCGATCTGGTCGGCGACGGAGTTGAGCGGGTTGTTGAACGCGAATCAGAGCGAGGCGGCGGGCGGCCTGTCGGCGGTGCCGCTCGATCGTGAGATGCTCGGCGCGATTGGTCATAGGTTCAAAGCTGCCTATCAAAGGCGTTTGCGGACTCGGCTGCCGGCGTGTCGAATGGCGGCGGAGGCGTGCATGAGGCCGGGGCTGGTGCGGGCGATGTGGCCGCTGCTGTCGAGGCCGGGGGTATCGATCGGGCCTTGGTATCGGTTGACGGGGAAGCCGGCGTAGGGTCATAGGCCTTGCAGTACCCAGGCGGACGCGAAGCGGAAGAGTCGGCTCGGAGAGCCGACCTACCAAAGGGCAGGACGAAGGCAACGCCCTATTTTCGCTTGATTTCGTGAAAAATTCGCCATTGCGGCGTTCGCTTCTACAATCCTCCCCGTGCCACTCCTCGCCTGTACCAACATCAAGCACAACTACGGCGACCGGATCATCCTCGACGGGTGCTCGCTCTCCATCGAGCCCGGGGAGCGCATCGGCATCGTCGGGCGCAACGGGTGCGGCAAGTCCACGCTGATGAAGATCATCACGGGGCAGATCAAGGCCGACTCGGGCGCGATCGTGCTGCAGCGCGGGTCGCGGGCGGGGTACCTGCACCAAGATCCCAAGCTGGATCCCAACGAGACGCTGCGCGAGTCGGCCGAGGGGGCGTTCGCGGAGTTGCACCGGATCCACATGGAGCTGAACAAGGTCTTCGACCAGATGGCCGACCCGAAGCTAGCCGACGATGCGACGGCGATGGACCGGCTTCTCAAGCTGCAGGACAAACTTCAGCACGACATGGAGGCGGCGGGCGGGTACGCGGTCGATCACAAGATCGAGGCGGTGCTGCACGGGCTGAGTTTTACTGACGCGCAGTTCTCGATCAAGGTCGCCGGGCTTTCGGGCGGGCAGAAAGGCCGGCTGGCGCTTGCGAAGCTGCTGCTGGAAGAGCCCGATATTCTGATGCTCGACGAGCCGACGAACCACCTGGACATCGACGGGCGGCTGTGGCTTGAGAGCTTTTTGAAGGACACGTTCCGGGGCGCGGTGGCGATGGTCAGCCACGATCGCTATTTGCTCGACAACGTGGTGACGCGGATCATCGAGGTCGAGCAGGGGCGGCTGATCGAGTACCCCGGCAACTACGCCGCGTTCCGCGAGCTGCGCTCCGAGCGGCGGCTGGCGATGCACCGGGCGTACGAGAACCAGCAGGACAAGTTCAAGAAGGAGCAGGAGTACATCCTGAAGTACAAGGCCGGTCAGCGGGCAAAGCAGGCCCGCGGTCGCGCGACGAGGTTGGAGAGAGCCAAGGACCAGGACCAGCTCGAACGGCCTATGGAGATGGCGACGTTCCGGCTTGAGCTTCCCAAGGCGGATCGTTCGAGCGACGTAAACGTCTCGGCCCGGGGGATCAGCAAGACGTACCGCCGCGACGACGGCACGGACAAAGTCCTGTTCCACGACCTGGATCTCATCATCTCGCGCGGCGAGCGTTGGGGGATCATCGGTCCCAACGGCGCGGGGAAAACGACGCTCGTGCGCTGCATTCTTGGCGATCTGCCGCCGGACACGGGGCTGGTCAAGCTCGGCAGCAATCTCAAGATCGGTCACTACCGCCAGACGCACGAGCACGTGGCCGCAGAGACGCCGGTTTACCGGTACCTGCAGGGGATTATCGCGAAGGAATGCCCGGGCCAGCAGTTCAGCGAGCAGCAGGCCCGGAACCTGGCCGGCGCGTTCTTGTTCGGCGGTGACGAGCAAGAGCGCGACATGGGGACGTTGTCGGGGGGCGAGCGGAGCCGGGCCGTGCTGGCGGGGTTGCTCGCGAGCGCGAAGAACTTCCTGGTGCTCGACGAGCCGACGAACCACCTGGATATTCCCAGCGCGGAACGGCTCGAAGAGGCTCTGTCCTTGCCCGATGAGGACGGCGACCTCGGGTACGCGGGCACGCTGCTGCTCATCAGCCACGATCGTGCGCTCATCGACGCGACGTGCGACAACCTGCTGGTGCTGGACGGCAAGGGCAACCTCGAAGTCTTCCTCGGGAACTACACCGCGTGGCACGAGAAGGACGTGCAGCGCAAGCGTGCCGCGGCCCGAGAAGAGAACGAGCGCAAGAACCGCAAAGAGCAGGACGAGCGCAAGAAGCGTGAGGCCGAGGAAGCGAAGAAGAAGGTCCAGGCCAAGCAGACCGGGCCTTCGACCAACGCGCTGGCACGGCTCCGCACCGAGCAGCTCGAAGAGAAGATCGAGAAGCTGCAGCGGCGCATCCGCGAGGTGGACGAGCAGCTCGCGGACCCCGGCGTGTGGCGCGACGACAAGAAGAGCCGCAAGTTCGGGGACGAGCGCAAGCAGCTGGTCGCGGAGCTCGAACCGATGGAGTTCGAGTGGGCCAGGCGGGCGGAAGAGAACTGATCGGCCGCTCAGAGTTCCTTGATCTCCGCGAGCACCTCCTCGACGTGGCCCGGCACCTTTACCTTGTCCCACCGCTTCACGACTTTGCCCGCGCCGTCGATCAGGTACGTCGTGCGCACGACTCCCATGTACTTCTTACCGTACATGGATTTTTCTTGCCACACGCCGAACCTGTCACAGACTTTGGGCGTGCCGTCCTTGCCGGGCACGTCCGCCAGCAGAGTGAAATTGAGCTTGTTCTTGGCGACGAACTCGGCGTGAGAGTTCTCGTCGTCGGGGCTGATGCCGAGCACGGCGGTCTTGATCTTCTTGAAGTCCGGCGAAGCGTCGCGGAAATCGCAGGCCTGCGCGGTGCAGCCTGTTGTGTCATCCTTGGGGTAGAAGTACAGGACTAGCGGCTTGCCTGCGAAGTCCTTGAGCGAGTGGGTATCGCCGGACTGATCCGGGAGTGTGAACGCGGGTGCTTTCTTGCCTTCTTCAATGATGGGCATGAGGGCTCCTGATTCATTCCTGCGCGCGGGAGCGCAGCGGGTAATAGAAGTGCGTGGGACGATCGGGCGGCGTGTGTTCGAGCCCGCGGGCGCGGCCGATTCACCTTCGGATGCCGCATTCTTCGAGGGAGCACCGCGGGATGATCGCACCACGTTTAGCGTGATCGCAGGTCGGCCGCGCGGGCGTGGGCCTCCAGGCCTTCCAGGCGAGCGAGCCCGGCCGCGTTGCGAGCGGCTGCGCGTGAGGCTTCTGAATGCTCCATTTCAAGCCAGGTGCGAACGCGAAGGAAATTGAGCACGGAGAGCCCGCCGGTGAAGCGTGCGGTGCCGCCGGTCGGCAGGACGTGGTTGGGACCGACGCCGTAGTCGCCGAGGATCTCGGCCGAGCCGCTGCCGAGGAAGACGGCGCCGAAGTGGTCGATGCGCTGAGCGACGGCCGCGGGATCGCGGGTCATGATCTCCAGATGCTCGGGCGCGAGACTCGAGACCGCATCGATCGCCTCGTCGAGCGACTGGGCGATGAAACACCGGCCGTTCCGCAGGGATCGTCGCGCGGTCGCGGCCGTGGGCAGCGTGCGCAACTGGATCTCCAGTTCCCGTTCGACGTCGTCGGCCCACTGCGTCGACGTTGTGACCAGCGTCGGCACCGCGTCGTCGTCGTGCTCGGCCTGCGCAAGCAGGTCGGCGGCGATCAGCCTTGCGTCGCTCGCATCGCCCGCACCGTCCGCCAGAATCACGAGCTCTGATGGTCCGGCAAGCATGTCGATGCCGACGTTCCCTGAAACGAGCTTCTTGGCGGCTGTCACCCAGCGATTCCCGGGCCCCACGATGGCGTCGCACGCTCGAACGCTTGCCGTGCCGTATGCGAGCGCGGCGATGGACTGTGCGCCGCCGACCGCGAGCACGGAGTCGGCACCTGCGATGAACGCGGCCGCGAGCGTGACCGCGCCGGGCTTTGGCGAAGCGACGATGACTTCTCTTACGCCGGCCGCGCGGGCGGTGACGGCCGTCATAAGCACGCTGGACGGAAGAGGGTAACGTCCGCCGGGTGCGTAACAGCCAGCCCGCCCGACGGGCCGAATCCAGTGTCCAGCGCGGCCGCCGGGGACGGGGACATCGAGTTCCGTGAGGCACCCGCGCTGAGCGAGCGCAAATCGTCTGATCTGATCGGCGGTCTGTTCGAGCAGCGCGCGATCGCTGGCGGGGATCGATGCCGCGGCTTTCTCGCACTCCGCTCGCGAGATGACCAAGGGGGCCGCGGGCTGAAGGTCGCCGAGCCGCTCGGCGTGGGCACGAAGGGCGGCGTCGCCGCGGGCGCGAACATCATCGACGATGACCGCCGCCGCCGCGATCGTGGCGCTGTCGACGGCGTCGGCACGCTTCCGAGCACTCTCGCCGGCATCCGCACGCTGAAGTAGCCACGTCACGAGTTGTTCTCCGATTGCGCGGCCTGGGTGGGCTTGGCGTCGCCCGGCCGGCGTGTGAGTTTCAGGGCTCGCCGGTCGAGCTCTCGCTCGACATCGGCCATGGTCCCGCCGGCTTTGATGATCGCCACCATGGAGAAATACAGCACGTCCGCGGCCTCGGCGACCACGTGCTCGCGCGTGCTCGCCTCGCTGAGCTCATTGGCCTCCTCTTTCAGCTTGCTCGCGAGCAGCGCAGGATCGCTGACAAGTCGCTGCGTGTACGAGCCGGGAACGGCTTGGATGAGCCGCTCGCGCAGCGTCGCTTCGAGCGAGCCCACGCCGCGCGAGGTACCCCAGCAGGTTGTGGTGTTGAGGTGGCAGAAGCCGGGGCCGTTCTGGCGGACTGTGAAGCGGAGCGCGTCGCGGTCGCAGTCGAGATCGACGCTAAGGAGATCCTGCGTTGCGCCAGAAGTTTCGCCCTTGGTCCACAAGCCGCGCGAGCGGGAGTGGTACACGCCACGTTTGGATCGCACGGCCTCGCGTAGGCTTTCGGGGCTTGAGTACGCGAGCCCGAGCGCGACGCCGCGCTCATCAACGACGACCGTGGGCCAGAGCCCGTCGGGGCGATCGCTCGTAAGCGGCGCGGCGATGGCCTCGGCGAGGTTAAACCTGCCCGTGTAGAGCGCCATGCCGACCTGCGCGTCCGCGCCGAGGCGGTCAATCGCGCCGATCTCCGATGCGGCCGCGATGCCGCCGGCGACGGTGACGCGTGCACCGCCCGCGGCGTTGATGACCTCGCGCACGCGGTCGAGCTCGATGCCCGTCATCCGCCCTTCGCGCTCGACGAAGGTGACGAGAAATCCTCCGACCAAAGGGGCCAGTTCACGCACGACATCGACGGCGCGCCTTCCCGTCTTCTTGCGCCAGCCTTTCACGACAACTTCGCCATCGAAGCAGTCCACCGCGGCGATCACACGGTCACGCGGCAGTTCGCGCAGGATTTCCGGTCGCGCCGCGGTGCCGAGGATGACTTTGGCCGCTCCATCATCGAGCCAGCGTCGCGCTGTATCGAGGTCGCGGATCCCGCCGCCGACGCGGCACGGTGCGCGGCGCACCAGCTCGCGCACGAGTTCAGCGTTGGATCCATCCCCGATGGCCGCATTGAGATCGATGACGGCAACCTCGCCCGCGAGCGAGAATGAATCGAGGATCGGTCGCGGGTCGCCGGCATCGAGAGCCTTGTCACGCCCGCCGACGAGTTGCACGGTCTGGCCGTCCATGAGATCGATTGAAGGGATGACCATGTGATGCTCCGGCACGCCCGTGATGCGGCGTCAAAGGTGCTGCTTTGTCGCGCTTGATCGGGGACGTACTCGCACGCCCGCCAGGATGAGTTCGTGCTTGACTTGCGCGACGGTGTACTTCTCGTCGTGAAAGATCGAGGCCGCGAGGACGGCGGAGGCACCGGCCTTCAAGGCTTCGACCAGGTGTGAGCTTGTTGCCGCGCCGCCCGACGCGATGATCGGCACCGAGACCGCCTCCGAGACACGTCGGATCAGCTCCAAGTCGTAGCCGCCGCCGGTGCCGTCGCGGTCCCAACTGGTCAACAGGATCTCGCCCGCGCCGCGCTCGACGGCCTCGCGCGCCCACGCGATCACGTCGCGCCCGGTCCGCTCGCGGCCCGACCGCGTGACCACCTCCCACGCGCCGGCGTCTCCGGGAACGCCGGCGGCGTCGAGCGCGAGCACGGCGCACTGCGCTCCGAAACGCTGCGCGATCGAGGAGATGAGCGTGGGGTCGAGCACCGCGGCGGTGTTGACCGATACTTTGTCTGCGCCCGCGTCGAGCACGCGGGCCGCGTCGTCGATGGAGCGGATCCCGCCGCCGACGGTGAGGGGGATCGAGAGCACGCGGCGGACGGCACGGATGGTTCCCGCGCTGTTGAGGCGTGCTTCGGTCGTCGCGGAAACATCGAGGATGACAAGCTCATCAGCACCTTGCGCCTCGTACACCGCGGCACGCTCGGCGGGGTCGCCGGCGTCGCGCAACGACTGGAATTGAACGCCCTTGACGATGCGACCGTCGCGGACATCAAGGCACGGGATCACACGCGTGGCGAGCATCTCAGCGGCCTCCCTGTGCGCGCGAACCGGCGTTCGGAGCGTTGGTGTCGATGGCGGGGCGTGAAGGGGCGTCGTGGCAGTTCAGCCACCGCGCGATTAAGGCAAGCCCCGCGGTGCCGGAGAGTTCGGGATGGAACTGGCACGCGAGCAAAGGGCCACGCTCGATCGCGCTGGTGAATCGGCCCTCGTAATCGGTCGTGGCGGCTGCCCATCCCGGGGGCGCGACTTCGAGCTTGTACGAATTGGCGAAGTAAAAGTGATCGGATACAACGAGCGCCGGACGAGCGGGCGCTTCGACGCGGTTCCACCCGAGCTGCGGCACGCGGCCCGATCGGAACTTCGTGATCGACGCTGGGATCACGCCCAGCCCGCGCACGCCGGGGGACTCTTCGCTGGATTCGCAGAGCAATTGGAGCCCCAGGCAGATGCAGAGCGTCGGGCGCTCAGCGCGGATTCGCTCCCGGAGCACATCGACGAGGCCGAGCCGATGGAGTTCTTCCATCGCGGGTCCGAACGAGCCGACGCCGGGGAGGACCACGCGGGAGCTGCTCGCGATCTGGGTCGCGTCGCTGGAGAGTTCGGCGTTCTGCGCCGCAGCGCATGGCGCCGCGGCGAGGACGGACGCGGTGCTGGGCGATCCTGCGCACCACGAGCACGCGGGCCGGCGTCGCCCGCTGCGGCGCTCGCTGGATCGGCGGTTGTCTGCTCGGGTCCGTTCACAGCGAGCCCTTCGTGCTTGGGATCTCGTTCGAGCCGTCGCGTGTGATCGCTTGGCGGAGCGCGAGGGCGAGGGCCTTGAACGCGGCCTCGGCGCGGTGGTGGTCGTTGCTGCCGCGCAGGACATCGAGGTGGATGCAGCATCGCGACGCGGCGGCGAGGCTGTGGATCACGTGCGGGATGTTCTCGGCTGAGAGCGTGCCGATCGATTCGCGCACGAGGCCGAGATCGACGGTGGCGTGCGCTCGGCCCGAGAGATCGACAACGGCTCGGGCGAGGGATTCGTCGAGGGGCGCGTACGCGGAGCCGAAGCGCGCGATGCCGCGACGGTCGCCCAGGGCCTGGTCGAGCGCGGTGCCGAGTGCGATCGCGCAGTCTTCGGCGGTGTGGTGATCGTCGATGTGAAGGTCTCCCTCGCAGGTGAGCGTGAGGTCGATGCGGGCGTGCCGAGCGAGTGCGGTGAGCATGTGATCGAGAAAGCCGATGCCGGTGGCGACGGAGCTCTGGCCCGAGCCGTCGAGCGTGAGCGTCACGCGGACTTTGGTTTCGTTGGTCGCTCGTTCGAGGGTTGCGCTGCGTGGTTGCACGGTGTGTTCCTTGCGAGGATCGGGGAAGAGACGGAGAGCGAGATCAACATGCGTTGTTCACGATGCGGGGCCGAACTTGCGCGGTGGCGTGGCGAAGATTTCGTCGATCGCGGAGCGGAGGCGTGTGAACTGAGCCGCGTTGCCGGGGCAGGTGATTCGCAGGCAGTTGTGGAGGTCGGGCTTTCCGGGGTAGGCGCGAACGGCGATGCCGCGCGAAGCAAACGCCGCGTGTGCAGCGGCGGCATCGGGGAGTTGCGCGAGAACGAAATTGCCCTGCGATTTCCAGGCCTTGATGCGCTGCGTTGCGGTGCGTGAGGATGCTTTGGAGACCTTTTCAAACTGCGCGTGCAGTTGATCGCGTTCGGAGCGGACCTGCTGCACGAACGCGTGCATGGTGTCTGTCGATGATTCGAGCCGAGACGCGGCGAGGGCGAGCGAGAGGCTGGAGACGGGGTACGGCCCGCCGGCGGTGCGGAGCCAGCCGATGACGCGAGGCGAGCCGAGCGCGTAGCCGACGCGCAGGCCGGCGAGCCCGAAGGCTTTCGAGAAGGTGCGCACGGCGATCGTGTTGGGGAGGTCGAGCACGGTTGGCGTTGGGTCCTCGTCGGCGAACTCGACGTACGCGAGATCGACGACGACCAGCGCGTGCGGCGCTGCGTCCGCAAGGCGGCGGATGCCGGCGGCGCTGGCGACGAGGCCGGTCGGGTTGTTGGGCGTGACGACGACGATGACGCGCGTGCGTTCGGTGACGCGGGCGAGCACGGCCTCGGTCGGGTACGGTCCGTCGAGCCATGGCACCGTGACGGCGGTCGCGCCGGCGAGTTCGGCGTAGCGGGGGAACATCTCGAAGGTCGGCGTGGGGATGATGATCTCGCGGCCGGCGGTGAGCATGGATCGGCAGGCGCGGTCGAGCGCGTCGTCGCCGCCGGCGGTGACGATCACCCGATCGGGAGCAATTCCGAATCGCGCGGCGAGCTTGTTTTCAAGGGCGGTAGCGCTCGGGTATCGCCTCGCGCGTTCGGTAAACTCTGGGCTCGAAATCTCGGCGAGATCGAGGGGCGCGGCGAGGCCTTCGTTGCCGTCGAGGTAGAGATCGATCGCGCCGGGCGGCTTGGGCACGCCGTAGGCCTTGCGGGCGGCGACGGCGGGGACGGGATTCAGGATGTCTTCGGGCTGAGCGTTCATTCGTGGGGCGGCCCTTCTCACGGGACGATCTGCGAGAGGTTGTACACGACAAGGTCGGTCCCGCCGCGGGCTTTGATCTCTGGGATCAGGCGCGGCAGTTGGTCGCGCGGGACGGCGGCCTTCACCGCATAGCCCGCCGCGCCGTGCAGGGGTGAGATGGTCGGCTCGCGCATGCAGGGGATGGCGGACACGACGGCCTCGAGCCGGTCGGCCGAGACGTTCACTTCGAGCATGACGCGGCGGCGCGCGTCCAGCACGGAACGCAGCAGCAGAACGAGGCGATCCGCAAACGCTCGTTTCACCGGGTCTTTGAGCGATGCGGCGTGGGCGTAGAGGCGGGTTGAGGAGGTCGTGAGTTCGTCCACGATCGCCAGGCCGTTGGCGACGAGGGTCGCCCCGGTCGCGGCGACGTCGACGATGCAGTCGGCGTCCTCGGGCGGGAAGACCTCGGTCGCGCCGAAGGATTTGACGAAGGTCGCGCGCATGCCGCGCGATTCGATCCACCGCTTGGTCAGCTTCTCGTACTCCGACGCCACGACCAGAGGCCTGCGCGGGAGCTTGCCGGCGTCGAGGATGTCGTTGGGCGCGGCGGCGACGACTCGAACGGGGTCGAGCCCGGTGTCGAGGAGTTCGGTGAGGTCCGCGCCGAGTTCGGCCGCCCAGTCGGCGCCCGCGAACCCGAAATCGCGCGAGCCCACATGCAGCATCTCGACGATGTTCTGCGGCTTGAGCGTCTTGGCGCGCACGGCCACGTCGGCGCCGGGCACGGTGACATCGGGCCGGTACCCGCGGCTGGACGCGCGGACCTTGATGCCTGCGTCGGCTAGAAGCGAGAGAACGCCCTGTTCCATCCGGCCTTTGGGGAGCGCGAGCTTGATGGCGGCGTGAGATTCGTTCGGTGCTGGCGGCATGGGGGCTCCGGGGAAGAGGCGGGCGGCAGATGGACGGAAAGGAACGGAAAGGGGCTGGTGAGTTCGAACGAACTGAGAAGGACGATGCACGAATCACGATGGCGGGCGACAGGTCCAAAACGAAAAACGCCGGCCTTCGGGAGTTCCGTGGCCGGCGTTGGTAGCCGTCGTTTGCCTGTCAGGGCATCTGCGACCGCACCATCATCCCGGGCCACGGCGTGCGTGGTGGTGAGAGAGATGGTGGTGATGGACGCTGATCTTCACGCCAAGAGCTTTGGCACGGTCCGACGCAAGGTCAAGCGAACGCGACCAAACTCGCGGTGACTCATGCCTTTACATACGGATTCGAAGCCATTTCCGCGCCGATGGTCGTCGTCGGGCCGTGCCCGGGGTAGACCTTCGTGCCCGGCGGCAGCGTGTACAGCTTGGTCCGGATCGATCGTTCGAGCGTCCGCGGGTCGCTGCCGGGGAAATCGCTCCGGCCTACGGAACCCGCGAAGAGCGTGTCGCCGACCATGGCGATGCCCGCGCCCGTGTGCGATCCGGCGTGGTACAGCGTGATCCCGCCCGGCGAGTGCCCGGGCGTGTGCAGCACCTTCCACGTCGTGCCCTCAAGAGTCAGCACGTCGCCGTCGCGCAGCAGGCGGTCCGGGCCGGGGGCGGTGATGGCCTGACCCAGGAACGAGCTCAGGTTCAGATCCGGGTCGTTGAGCCACCGTTCCTCGGCCTCGTGAACCCACACGGGCGTCCCGGGGAACGCGCTCAGGGCCTGCGAAACCCCCGCGATATGGTCCGGGTGGGCGTGGGTCAGCACGATCGCCTGAGGCCTGAGCCCTTGGGCGCGGACCGAATCGATCATGACCGCCGGGTGGAACCCGACGTCCACCAGAAAGCACGCCGACCGTGCGGCCATGTGCAACACGTAGCAATTGGTTGCGTACACACCGAGGGTGAAGACGTCGATCGTCGGGATCGGTTCGGGGGCACTCCCGAGCGACGGTCCGGCGTTGGGCTGAACGGGTTGACGCGCCGCCGGGCCGCCGGACGGTGTGTTGACGGAACGTTCCATGGCCCGATTCTAGGTAGAATACCGAGGAACCTTGGCCGGCGTCCCTTCCGCTTCGCGTTTCGTCCGTCCGCTCCGCGCACGCCCGGCCTCACGCACCGCGACGCCCCGACGATCGGCCTTTCTCGGGCCGACGGAGATCGGGGCGGAAAAAGGACTCCCGCATGTCTCCGCAAGGACCGCGATCCAACCCCGCCCGCAACCCCCCGCGCTCCACCGCCAGCACCGACAACAGCGTCATGCTGATCGTCTGGCTGAGTTTTATCTTCCCGGCCGTGCTCAGCATCTGGCTCTGGAGCAGCGGGCGATCCGAAAACCCGATGAGCACGACCTCGGCGGTCGGCGTGCTCGGCCTGATCGTCGTCTGGGCCTTGTTCTTGCTGTCGTACATGATCCGCCGCTCGATCGCCATCGCGGACACGGCCGCCCTCACCGCCGAGCGGCTGGCCGAGCTGGGCGAATCCATCCAGCAGCTCGCGGGTTTTAGCGCCCTTTCCGACGACGCCCGCCGCGTCCTCAACCGCACCCGCGAGCGTGAGCTGCTCCGCGGCGCGATCGAGGAGGACATCACCAGGGGCGACTGGGAAGCGGCGATGATCCTGGTCAAAGAGCTCGCCGATCGCTTCGGGTACCGGGCCGACGCCGAGGAGTTCCGGCAGCGGATCGAGTCGCACCGCTTCGAGACGATGGACGCGCAGGTCCGCGACGCCATCGGCCTCCTGGACGGCTTCATTATCCAGCGTCGCTGGGACGCGGCGTACGCCGAGGCGGGGAAGATCGGCCGCCTCTTCCCCGACTCTCCCCGCATCGACGGCTTGAAATCTCGCGTCGATCACGCCAAGAACGGTTTTAAGGCCGAGCTGGAGCGCCAGTTCCTGGTGGCCGCGCAGTCCGACAACGTGGACGAGGCGATGGATGTTTTAAAAGAGCTCGACGGCTACCTCACCGAGGCCGAGGCCGCCCCCTACCGCGAGACCGCGCGGGGGGTGATCGGCAAGGCCCGCGACAACCTCGGCGCCCAGTTCAAATTGGCCCTCAAGGACGGCCGCTGGGTCGAGGCCGTGCAGGTCGGGGACCAAATTATGACGGAGTTCCCCAACACGCGGATGGCGGCGGAGGTCCGGTCCTTGATTGACGGCATCCGCTCGAAGGCGGCGGCGATGGCGTGAGCGAGACCAGCCACTCATCAGATTGCTTACCAGTCAGACGTGATCTCAAGCACCGCATATTGCCTTGATCCCGCTCCGGACTTGCGCTCGAATGTGACCGTGCCATCGTCGTGGCGATCCGGGCTCATGTCCGCGGGATTCACCGACGAGATCACAAGGTACGGTGCGGCGGCCTCCTCGTCCTCGCAATGGCAGAGAACGTGTGCTTCGGGGTCGAGCTTGCTGAGCGCATTCAGAAGATGCTTCACTTTCACGATTTCTTGCACGACGAGGCTCCAGTGAGGTGCTCACATCTTCTTTGCTAACTGCTCGTCCAAGATGTCCTGCACGGTGATGAGCTTGATGATACGTCCGGTCTTCTTGCGGAAGGCTTCGCACTCGGACTCCGCGTCGGCGCTGAAGCCAAAGCCGACGAAGAAGCCGCGTTGGCGGTCTTCGCGGGCCATGACGGCCTCGAATTGGTCGATGTCCGGCCTTCCCACCTTGTCCATCTGTTTCACCTGGATCGGGAACCAGTCCCCCGCGAACATGCTGTGCTGATCGGCGGGCTTGGTGCCAACGGGGAAGAGGCGGCCGTCGATCCCCATGTCACCGACCTGCACCTTGTTGGGCACGCCGCCGAGCGCGATGACGGCCCAGTTCTCGAACTCGAAGGGCGGGATGGTTTTCAGCTTGTCGAGCGTCCACGGCAGGTCGCGGACCACAAAAGCGTCGATCTTGTGTGCCTTCCAGTTGGGTTCACTCTGGCGCATATGGCAGACATCTTGCAACCGCTTGGCCATGACGCGGCAGGCGGTGGGCGAGATATCAATGCCGATCCACTGGCGCCCAAGATTCTGGGCGGCGACAAGGGCTGTGCCGCACCCGCAGAAGGCATCAAGGACGATGTCGTTGGGGTTACTGCTGGCGTTGATGATGCGTTCTAACAAAGCAAGGGGCTTTTGCGTCGGGTAACCGAGCCGCTCCTTCGCCGTTTGGTTCAAGCGGTCGATATCAGTCCAGACGCTGCCGACTTGCACCATGCGTGCATCCGGCTCAAATGGCTCCTCGTCGATTAAACGAGGGAATCCGCCAGCGCTTCCCTTCGTCTTCGGCCAGTGTATTCGCCCAGCCTTATCCCATTCCTCGCGTTGCGAAACGGCATAGCCCCAATGCCGGCCAAAGCTAGATGGGTTGAACCCGCGCCACTCTTTGCCGCTCTCTCCTTCCTTTGTCAGCCCTGCCCCGGTGAGGTCGCTTGTGTTGTACTTCTTGCCGTCCTTCCCTGTGATGAGTGTGTGTGGTATGTTTGCGACTGCACCGGCCAGTTGAAGAGGGTGAAACGTGTACCCCTTTCGGGCTCCTGTGTAAAAGAAGATCACGTCGTGCAATCGCGGCCACTGCGTCTTCTCGGTGCGAGAGTTCGTGCGCCGCCAAACCAATTCGTTCTGAAAGTTGTTCTCGCCAAAGTGCTGGTCGAGCATCACCTTGACGTAATGGCTGGCGTGCCAATCGCAATGGTAGTAAAAACTCCCCGTGGGCTTGAGCACCCGGGCGAGGTGCTGGCAGCGTGGCCGCATGTAGTCGATGTACGCCTGCGTGCTGGCGTGCCGGTCCTCGAAAGACCGCTTCTCCTTGGTCTCGCCCCAGAACACCTCGTAGTTGCGGTTGCTGTTGAAAGGGGGGTCAATGTAGATCAGGTCCACGCACTTGTCAGGCAGCTTGGCCAATTGCTCCAAGTTGTCCCCGCAGTAGATCACGCGGGTGTCGAGCAAGGCCGACGGGCGGGCGCGGGCCGGTTTGGGCGCGGGGGCCGCCTCTTTGGCCGCGGGTTTCTTCGATGTCTTCTTTGGTGCTTTCGCCACGGCGGGAGCATACCAACCTCGCGCCCGCCTTTGCTGGCATCCGGCTCGGCAATGGCCCGTCCGAGCTTGAGCCTCCCCGCTTCGGGCTTGGGAATGCTCGCGTCGGGCTCAAGCGTCCCCGCGCCACGCTCGGCAATGCTCGCGTCGGGCTCAAGCGTCCTGGTTTCCCGCTCAAGCGTCCTCGCGGGAGGCTCAAGCCTGACGCCGCCATTCCCGGCAATCGCGCCGGGATTTTTGCGCGGGGTTCTCCCGGGAACCAGCAAAGCGCGGCGGTTTCCGGGGGTTTTTCAGGCACTTCTCGGACTCCGCGAGAGACAAATCACGATTGTGCCGTCCCGGGCCGATCCTGCGAGTGCGTGCGATTCCCGCACGCCATTCAGGAGAACCGCACCATGTCCACCGATTACATCCCCAACCGCGACGCCGAGTTCGAGACCTGGCTGCTCAATTTCAAAACGCTCATCGCCGCCACGCCGACCAATTACGGGCTCGTCGCCGCCGACGGGACCGCCATCACCAACACGTACAACGCCTGGCACACGGCCTTCCTCGCGGCGAGCAATCCCTCGACGCGGACCAACGTCACCATCGCCGCCAAGGACGCTCAAAAGATCCTGACCCTCAGCCTCGTGCGCACGTACGCCAAGGCGATCCGCGCCAACCTCGCGGTCTCCGACTCCTTAAAACTCGGCATCGGGCTGCACGTCGCGGACTCTGAGCCAACCCCCGTCCCCGCGCCCAGCACCTTCCCGCTCCTCACCATCAACGGGGCCGGGCCGGGGACGCAGACGCTGCGGGCCGCCGATCAGGAGACGCCCACGCGCCGGGCCAAGCCCGCCGGGGCCGCGGGGATGCTGCTCTTCAGGACCATCGCCACCACGCCCAGCGACGACCCGGAGACCGCGCCGTTCCTCGGCTTTGTCACCCGGGCCGAGTACGTCAGCAACTTCAACAGCGCCGACGACGGGAAGGTGGCCACGTACTTCGCCCGCTGGACCAACGCCAAGGGCGAGATGGGGCCGTGGTCGGCGCCCGTGTCCATGCGCATCGCGGCGTGATCGAAAGGCGAGGCATTCGGGGGGAAGAGCCCGGCGTGCGGCA
>JBGAOD010000041.1:0-29607 GCA_044221955.1 Phycisphaerales bacterium
TGGTCGAGACCAGCCGGGCGTTGTTGCTCGTCGCGGACTCGGCCATCGTGCCGTGCAAGGCGAGCATGCTGGAGATCCGGGCTCTCGACGCCGCGACCAAGGTGCTCAAACAAGCCCAGAAGATCCGCTCGGGGATGCCCAAGGCCAAGATCGTGCTGAGCATGGTGGGCAAGAACTACCGGCTCACGCAGGACATGAAGGACGCGGCCACGGCGTTGTCGCTGCAGATGGCTTCAACCGCCATGATCCTTCGCCAGATCTACGCCGACGCGCCGGGGCAGGCGGCGGTGGTGTGGAACATGGGAGCGCGAGGCCAGGAAGCGGCCGAGGAAGTGGACCGGCTCTTTCGGGAGTTGCTGCCCGAGGCGGTCCGTGTACCGACGAAGGCAACATCGCGCCGACGCCAATCGATCACGCGGCTCGTCACCGGGCGGGCCACCACGTCGTCAACCTCATAGGGAACCCGTATGGCCGAACGTCGCTCGCTCACCGATGGACTGAAAGCAACGCCGGCGATCGACCCGGCGATAGCGCGGGAGTTTATTTACGGAGGGAAGGGCACGCACCCGGCCGAGCCGAAGATCACCGACGCGATACAAGAACCGCACGCTGTCCGCGACCACCGCGAGCCACGCGAGGTTCACGAGTCTCAGCAGTCACCATCGCTCATCGTCACCCGCGCCCCGATCAGCACCCGCATCCGATCCGACTTCGCGGTCGCGCTCAAACGCGCGTCGCTCGAACGGCAGTTGCAGGGCATCGAGCCGCACACCTTGCAGGACATTCTTGAGCAGGCGATCGAGCCGTGGCTGAAAAGCAACGGCTACCTGCCATGATCGAGGAATCGGCCGTCACGAATGAACCGGCCGACGAAACTTCGCCGCAGACCGAGCTGAGCTTCCCACCGCCCACACGGCTCCAGAGCCGTCTGCTGGTCGCCAACACCCAGGTCACGCTCTCACCGCCCGAGCGCGCCGACTTCCTCCACACCGTCATGTGCCAAGTCGGGCTCCCGAGAAAGTACACCGAGGCCAAGACCTTCGAGCGCCAGAGCGGGCACGTCAGCATCCTTTTGGAGGCGGGGAAGCTCTGGAACGGGACCGAGTGGATCGAGCAGCCCTTGCCGTACGGCACCACGCCACGGCTGGTCATGGTGCACGTCAGCTCCGAGGCGATCCGCACCAAGCAGCGCAGCGTCGAGATTGGGACCAGCATGAGGGAGTTCTTGAACATGCTGGGCATGCAGACGAGCGGGGGGCAGCGGGGCGGGTACGCGGTGCTCAGAAAGCAGATGGAGGCGCTGGCCGCGTGCCGACTGACGATGGGGATGCACGCCGAGGGCAGGGTGGTCACCGTGGACGCCAAGCCGATCAAGCGGTTCGAGGCATGGCTCCAGCAGGACGGGACTCAGCAATCACTCTGGCCGGGAGTTCTGGAACTCTCGGAAGATTTCTACAACACCCTCTCCACCCACGCCGTGCCGCTCGATTACCGAGCGTTGGCCGCATTGAAGCACTCATCGCTGGCGCTGGACGTGTACACCTGGCTGGCCCACCGGCTCTGCCGCGTGAAAGCGCCCAACGGCACCCGCCTGAGCTGGCAGAACCTCCGCGAGCAGTTCGGGCAGGAGTACATCACCTCCAAGGACTTCAAGCGCTCGTTCCGCCACGCCTTGCACCAGGTGCTAGCCGTGTATCCCGACGCCCGGATCAGCGACTTCGCAGGGGGATTGACGCTGTACCAGTCACGCCCGCCGCTCAATCGCACGACGGTGAGCATGGCGATGACGGCAACGACGACCAGCCAAAACACGAAGATCGTCTCCAAACCCGTCAACGAGCAACCCACGATCGCGGATGCCGTGCCCCCGTCCGCCCCTGTGGATAACCCATCTGATTCGTGAACTTGTCCACGCTGAATCACCCCCCGGCGGTGCGCTGAATCGCCCCCCCTTCCACTCAGGTTCTTGCGCTGAATCACCCCCCCGTAAAACCTATAGAGAGATACCTATAGCTTTTCTGGTAGTTGGTGGAGTGATTCTGTGGAGAAGTCGGGGGCATGAAATCTACTCAAACTAGCCGGATGAGGAGATGGCCGAAGGGTCATACAGAATTGAATTAGGAATCTCAGACCAATCGCTCGTAAAAATCGGCTTGGGTTACCCGGCCTTGCGACTTTCAGATTATTCAGGGAGCTACCGGAGCACTTGGCGTAGGCGATCACTTCGAGCGGTTGTATGGCGATTGGTTCGTCGGCTTTAGCGAAATGCTGTTGTCTGCCGCGATGCCTCGAACGGAGGCCTCTGTCCTGCCTGTCTTGATACCGATCACACGCGTCGGCGTGTTCTGGGTTGCGAGCTGGCGAACCTGCTGGACAACTTACCATGGTTGGAGGGTTGCTTTGCCATGGAACTAGGGTACGCCCGCATTGATTACCCGTCCACGAACCGGAGCTTCGAGACGGAACCGCGTGCGTCGGACTGTCGTATTACCCTCCCGCCGACCAACATTTCGGTATCCTGTCCCGGGTTGCGTGATATCGAGGTGTACATCTATCGCATCTGCCTTCTACACCACGGTCCAAAGGAGACGAATCTCTTCGCATGCAGCTTCGACGTCTCGCATCCTCGTCTTTGTCGAGGCTGGAGCTTCTTCGACCGTCTTTCCAAATACGTCGAAGACTTGACAATGGCGGCGAGAAGGATCAGTTTTGGTCTTATCCAGGACGAACTTGTGAACGAGGGCAGAGATGTATGGCGCCGACTTATCGGTCAGTTTCGTCTCCTTGGAAAAATAGAGCTTGATCGCGCCGCCGACTGTCTTTCCTCTCACAGAACCGTTGAGCATCACGTCGGGGCGAACGCTCAACTCTACCTCTGCGATAACGAGCTTGGCTGGTGTGTTCACGCCAGGAATTCCCTTAAAGCCTTCGACCGAGAGATGGTCGTGCCCTTCGAGGAATGCCTCTAATGCCTCGGCGTTCGTCCGCAACTTTGTCTCTTCGCTTTCATTAGCAGGTGTCTTTGTATACAGCCTCTCGATCTCGGAGACTAGCTTCTCTTCGTCAGGCTCTTCGGCGCAAAGAAACTGAACGATGGCGGTACAGGCGGCGTCGTACCAAACTGTCCTAAACGTGGCCGGATATTTTTGTTCTTTGACAATCGCCCGGCGTCGCGCAGGCGCCGCGGTGAGATACTCCGCAAGCTTATTGATCGAGATTCGAGGCTTGGTGCGTGCGGTCGGTTTCTTGGGGGCTTCCATCGGCTGAGTGCTCCTGATTCGCTACAGTTGGTATGTCTATCGCCGCTACGAGTACCTCGTCTGTCGCTTATGAGGTGATTAGGCAAATATCGCTATCCTTCAATGCAAGGCAGTGCCACTGAGTCGCCACGTGCATATCTCAATCCATCATTAGAACACTCCGAGCACGCCGCATCTTTCCGCGGTTCAACGAGCATCCGTGCTGATTTTATGAAGTGGAAATGCTCGTAATACAACTGTGCCATTTCCGGTCGGAGACCAAGATAATCCAGCAGAAAGTCATTCACGGCATGCGAGGCCGATATCGCGTTGAGACTGATCACACTAGGATTAGGTTCTTCGACCCCGTACGCCTGTGCTTTGCGCTCCTCGTCGGTCTTCGCTTCCTTGGCAAGCTGGGTGGCGTCGATGAATTGGTTGCACAAGAGACATCCCCGTCCGGGACGGATCGGCCGGTTCGCGCTCATTACCTCTGCGAGTCCACCTGCCGCATCTGGCCTGATCTTCGAGCCCAGTTGAACGGCTGGAACAAGGTACTGGTGGACGATCGCGTTAACGACCAGCCTTGCTCGCATCGAGTCCGCCGCCAGGAACAAGTAGTCACAAGAGGTCAAGATTTTCGCCACCGATTCCTTGGCTACATCATCGCGTATTAACTGGACTTCGGCATGTGGATTGGCCTGATGGATGAGCCGCTCAGCCACGTTCACCTTCGGGGTTTCCTTAGCCACATCGGCAGAGGATGCGCCGACGATCCGCGACAGATTCGAGCTCTCGACACAATCAGGGTCGACCAAGCAGAACCGGCTGACACCAAGTCGGGCCAGATACTCGGCAAGCAAACTGCCGATTCCGCCCAAGCCAACGATCCCGACACGGCACCGAGACAATTCGAGCTGGCCAGCCTGTCCGAACATCCGGACCTGACGCTCGTGTGCGTCCGAAGGCTTAGCTACCGAATGTCTCGGCTCTGGGGTGAGTCGCGCGATGGTATTGCCGACGACTGTCGCGTCTTCGAGCTCCAAGCGCTCCCCCGAAGGAAGCCAAAGATCAGCCTGCACGGAGCGTCGTCCGAACACTAATGCCCCTACTGGCATTCCCCGGGCAATCTGCAACAGAGCGGGATACCCTCGCTGGTGCGATTCGAGGTCGATTCTGCTGAACGCGACATCTAAGTCGCTTGCGTGATTGTGCGCCGCCAGGTATACCAGTCGTTCGTCGCGCGCCCGGGTTATAAGCCGATGGATAAATGTGGGAGCGAGCGCCCGGTATCCAACCTTCCCTTCGACATAATCCGTTCCCTCGCGAGCCAAGTGTACCTCTCGAACGTGCAGCATTGGCTGTCCGCTGGTCGCTGACAGACCTGCCAGGAGAACAACCCCATGCTCGTCCATGTCCCCCGGAAAGAGGTGCTTCATCACCGCGCCAAAATGCTCGCGTGCCATACGAAGGCGACACCTTATCTTCATCACAGTCTCCCGAGATAGTCCAGCACTTTCAACACCTTCGCGGTCGCCTTTTGGGAACCGGAATGGGCGGCGGCGTAGCGCCTAGAAACTTGGATCGCTGACCTTCCTTCAAAGGTGTGGCCAGTCGTCACTGGAGGCTGAAAGGCCGCGCCATCGGTCCGCCGAACCTCTCCGTCGATAAACACCGGATAGATGTCTGCGTAGGGGTACTGAGCAGGTATGTGAAACCCTATCCATGTGGACGAGGGCTGAAACTTAGCGCCGAGCTCGCACCGCTCCATGACGACGTAGGCACCTCCCTGGCCATCGTCGCGCACGGTTGCCACGGTCGGACTGAATTGGCGATTGAGTTCCTCTATTGCGGTTGAAACTTCGACTTTCACAGTGACCTCAGGAATTGTCGTCGGGCGCGATGGCGGTAAAGCGCAGATGCTCACGCAAACGTACCAGATCCTCATCGCCGATCACCTTGCTGGTACCGTTAGGAAGTTCCTCTTGCAGAACGAAGTTCTGCTCGATGTGCACTCCCTGGTGAATCGCGGCGGTCTTAATGTGGGCACCTGTCGCGGAATCGCCGACCAGCTTGACGGGCTGCTCGTTAACGGTGACAGTGACGGCCTGCTCGTTGCCATGCTCGGGTGTACGGTCCGGTTCATGCTTTTCGGGCGGGGGAGGGGAGGGTTGATCCTCGGTCATGGTGATTTCTCCTTGCCTTCTTGGCCGATGATTGCTAAACTGCAACTCGTTTGACAGTTTAGAAAGTGCTCATCGGCAAGTCAATTGCTGTGAAGCAATTTTCAGCTTGAAGACAAAAAATATGGCACTAGAAAAAAAAGGATTTGACGGCGACGGTTTTTATAGGGCTTTAGAGGCCACAGTGGCTGCGCGATCAAAAAATTGGAAGCAAGTCTCTACAGACACAGGGGTTAGTGCATCCACCCTTACCCGCATGGCACAAGGGCGACGGCCTGATGCAGCCAGCCTAGCCGCACTTTCCGCTTGGGCCGGCTTAAACCCATCGGATTTTGTTCGGTCCACGTACCGGTCGCAACGCCCGGAGCCGATGGCTCAGATTTCCACACTTCTCCGTGCAGACCCCGACCTGGATGCCGACGGAGCGGCAGCAGTCGAGGCAATCGTTCGAGCCGCGTACGAGAAACTCCGAAAGTCCAAAGAATAGCTCATTTATTTATTTCTTGGGCTGCTCAGGATCGGTCACGGCAGGCATCTCCAACTGCCGTTGACGGCTTTGCGCGGCAAGTAGCCGGCGTTTTTCAACCTCTCTTCTGATCGCTGGAACGGTCTTTTCATCCATCTCTCGCTGAAAATCCGCGAGTACCCCTGCCGGCAAGGGCTTGACATTTTCGACGAGTTTGAACACTCCGCTCTTCTTCTGTTCCATCGAGTTCTCCTCTTCTCTCACACGATCACTCGTACCACGCATGCACAATATCACTTGGTCTGCGTCAGCCGGAGATTATTGTCCATGCGCGAGAATCCAGCGTGACCCATGTCCGCCATGCTCAAAAGACCCATACCGCTGTTTGGATCGAAATCGACAGACTCGCGGCTGAATAAGAGAGCTTCTCTTTGCCCGTGCACAATCCAAAATGGAGCCCACTCTGTGAGGCTGGCCGTCGCGTCGATTACGGCTCGAGCGGCGACTCTTCCGGCCGACCACTGTGCCTCAGTCGCGAACTCCACGATCCAGATGAATTGCGCAAAAGGGAGTTTCATCACCGCTTGGATCAATCCCGCATCGAATTCAGATTCGTGTGCTCGCACGAAGCGTCGCAACGCCGACCCCGTGGTGATAAAGTACCGCACTATCGCCTCATCCTCCTTGGGCAACTGCACGACTCCGCCGAGCTTGAACAGCGTGGGAACAAGGTTGATAAACGCGTCCGCCGGGTAAAACACTTTCTCGGGAAGAGGAACGATGAACGCGTCTATGTCCATCGCCGAATAGGGAGCGTTGCCCGCCGAAACAGAATCTGTCGGAATGGTCATGTACGGCAAGTGGTTATCGTCCACCACAGCGAGAGATTCAGTCTCGTCCCATGCGTGACGCATGCCACTCCGCCCGGTACTTGGCGAGTTACGCCACTGGTAACCCACGACCGCCATAGCGTGCCCCTTGCCGTGCATCGCCGCGAATAGCGGAAACCCAGAATCCAGGTAGGCGGCCAGTTGCCTATAGAAGGATGGGTCGTCAGGGTTGTCAGCGTCTCTTGCCACAATTACAGGATAAGTCCCGGCTTCCTGGAACACACGCTCCGCTTGCGATAGTGCTAAGCCACGGGATGGGATTAACCCGCCCGGGTCGAACTGCTGCGCCATCATGGTGATGTCATGCGTCAGAAACTCCTTGTAGATTCGGTATCGCTCGCTATAATGCCGAAGTATCGACCAGCACGTCGCGTGCGCACAAATCGAAATGTCGACATGCTGGTCCATCGATGGAAACCCCATGATTTCCAGAGAGTGCCCGAGAAGGTGCACCTTGTGCTTCGCTGTCATGATGAACCTGCACGCACTAAGCCGCACGTCGGGCGTAAGCACACTTCGCCCGATCGTCGCAACGCCTGTGGGCCGGAGCACCATGAAGCCGAAATAATGGTCGGTCAAACGTGGATCGTTGCGCGCCGAGAGCTTGAGTGCCTTCTCATCAAATGAAACGGTTTCGTCGAACAGATGGAGCCGCACGCAGTCGGGACGATAGCGCCGGCCTTTTTTGACATAGAAGTTGTAGAAAGTGCTTCGGTAATCCTTGTCAATGTAGTTATGCTCAATCAAGATGCCCCTGACCGCTGTGCACAGTCCGCCCGCGAGCTTCGCTGCTACGGACCTCGGTGCGTACTCAGCGCCAACAAACTGCTGGAGCTTGTTCAAATCGTCCGCCGAACTTACTGGCATCCAGGTGTACATGTGGGTGGGATTCTAGCTGATACTGGCGTTTGCCGCCGCGTGCGTTTTCCAAAGGAGCCGTCGTCGCTATTGACGGTCACCAGGTGGGTATCGCCACCACTCGCCCGCAGCCGGTCTCTTCACTTGGCTTGACTCTGAAGCAGCGACACGATAACACCCCTTGCCACTACGGAAGTGGGAACTGGACAACCCAAGAGCCAGTCGAAAAGTGAATCCGCGGTAGTATCCCGCTTCCAACTGCTGGTGTCGGTGCTGGAGCGAGAATTTGGAGTGTCATAAGTATCTGGGACATCATCGGTTACAGAAACCGCCCCCTGACTCTTAATCAGCAGGCCGAGCACCTACTGCCCGGTGCGTGCTTCACGGTATCGGTTGGCCGTGAACGGCGAGCATCTTATGGGCCCATTCGCGCCAGGGTTGGGTTTCGCCCTGCATGGCGACGGCCTGGAGCATGAGTTTGGTTTGCCCGTCGGTTTTGTTCTTGCGGAGTTGAAGGCGGGTGAGAGCTTGGTACGTCGGGATGTGGCCGGGGTAGACCTCCAGGGCGGTGCAGTAGGTGGAGATGGCCTCGTCGGTTCGGCCAGCCCGTTCGAGGGTGAGGGCGAGGTTCATCCTGGGATCGGGGTGGCCGGGCATGAGTTTTCTGGCCCACTCGAACTCGCCGGCGGCCTCGTAGAGCTTCTGTTGTTTGAGATACACCGCGCCGAGGTTGTTGTGGGCGGGGCCGTGGTAAAGGTCGGCGGCGAGGGCTTCGCGGAGGAGCCGTTCGGCCCTGCTCAATTGCGCCTCGCGGTCTGTGCCTGGCTCGCCCTTGCTCAGCAGGTCCGCGGCTTCGAGCGTCAGAGCCTGTGCTTTGAGCGGGTCGCGGGCGGCCTCGGTCTGCGGGGAATAAGGGCTGGAAGAGTCGGGTGAAGCGACACAACCTGTCAAAGCGGTGAGCGCTGACGACGCGAGAGTGAGCGCAACGGCACGCACGGTGCGATGAAGCACTGAATCGCTCTTGCTCACGTTCCTGCGCTTCCGTGTGGCGATCAGGCTGTTTGTGCTCTTGGAAGTGTTCATGGGATTCAAGTGCTTTCTCTGTTGACCAGTCCAGTCCGATGTTGAGCGTCGGGTGTTGTTCTTCTTCACTCGCTCGACCCGAGCGATTCGAGTGAAAGCACGGCGCGGAGTTGCAGGTCGGCCCCGGGCGTGACGGGCGCGGCGGTGTCGGGGGAGAGTTCGATCGACGCGACGGTCCATGACTGTTCGCGCTGCCGCCAGGAATGCAGGAACGCGCCGAACTGGGGGAGCGTGAGCTGCGCGAGGGTGACGGCCTCGCGGCGGCGGGTGAGCGCGGGGCCGCCGTCGTTGAGCGTGATCGGTTCGGAGGACGGCGTGAGGGAGAGCAGGCAGGACGATGAAAGCCCGCACGCGGCGAGGGACTCGCTGAGCTTGGGGGCGAAGCTCTGCTCGGTGCCGCTGATTGATTTGCCGGTTGAATTGGAGGAGCGAGTTGGCGTGATGCTGCGGAGACGGCCGAGTTCATTGATCGTGGCGCGGAGCAAGGTCAGGCGTGTAAGTTGGGTGTTGGCGTCGCGCTCGGCGTTGTGCATGGAACGCCACGCCAAGCCGGGGCAGGTGATGCACGCGGCGGCGACGAGGAGCCAGAGTGAAGTCATCGCGCGGCTCACGGTGTGCCCCCCTCCGCTTTGCTGAGCGACGTGGTGCTTGCCACGTTGGGCGACATTGCTTTCTCCGGAGCCGCCGCGCTGTTCCCAGCTTTGAATGAAGGTCGAAGAATCAGACTCAGCCGGGTGATGGACCCCGCGGTGTTGAGACGGGGCTCGTCCATCGTCCAGCCGATCGGCGTGCGGAAGGCCTTGAGGAAGTCGGCGGGGTTGCCCTCGACCGAGACGGAGACTGCGACCGATTGAGCAGCGGAACGATAGATCAATGATCCAGTCCCGCCCGGTGTGATCACGATCGACTGCGGCTTGGAGGGGACGCCGGCGGGCCAGGCGGTGAGGAGTTGGGCGAGCGTGATCCCCGCGTCGAGCGGCGCGGCGAGTGCGCGCGAGGCCCGCGCGGCGGCGCGGCGCTGGGCGAGTTCGCGGTCGAGAACTCGTTCGTCGCCGTTGGTGACGGCGCGAGCGAGAAGGTCGGCGGACGCAGATCGGGATTCTTCGTTGGCTTGCTTCCAGTGAGCGGCGCGGCGGAGCAATCCGGCCGTTGCGATCAACGCCGCGAGAACAACGAGCGCGGCCGCGAGCATGTGGCGATGCTGTCGAGCGCGGCGGTAAACACGCGGTTCGAACTCGCCGACCAGGAGGTTGAAGTGCGTTGGATCGAACTCGTGTGTGGCCGAGTCTGTGGTCGTACCAGCGTTGGTGGCGGTTGCGCGATCCTTGATATTTGCGGCGATAGCCGCGTCGAACGCGCCCTGAGGCAGTGACTCGGGCGTGAGTCTGAGCGAGTTCGCGTCGAGCGCGGAGAGTTCCGATCGTCGTGCGGCACAGACGACAACCCTGCTGCGGGAGATCGGCACAGCCACGGCAAAGAGATCATCAACAGGAACCGGGACTTCTTCGGCAAGATCGGATAAGTAAGCGGGTGGAAGAACGCCGGAGCGGCGAATGCCCGGCGCGTCGATCACGCACCAAGCGAAGCGTTCGGCGGGCCAGCGGAGATGGACGCCGGGCTCGGTCATCGGGAACCTCCGGACGTGATTGTGCCCGTGGTTCGATCACCGGGGCTGGTTCGGTCCGGCCTCAGCGCCAGCGTCCGTGACGCCCCCGCTTCGCGGATCTCGACACCGTTGGCCGTGACCTTCTCGATGGCCCGCTCGCCCAGGCTCTGGCCGGGCCTCACACGGAGAAGGGCGTCGCCGTCGGGGTCGTAAAGGAGCGCGGAGTCGCCGCGGTCGTCGTGCTCGATGGCGAGCAGCTGCCACTTGAGCGGGGGCGGCGATGGTTTACTTGGTGCGGGGGTTGGCGGCGGTGGGGGAGCGGGCGGCGCGATCCAGAGCGGCACGCGGAACGCGGCGAGGTCGAGCGCGATTGGTGAAGACGGCGAGGACGAAGACGATGAGGTGTCTGAGGATTCGGAAGCCGATCCCGAGGAACGATCGGCGAACGAGATGCTGTTCGCATCCGAAGATCCGCTCTGGGTCGGCAGCGGCCCGAGCGCCCACCAAGCTAATGCGGTGATCGCGGCGGCTCCGACGATGGCAAGGGGAAAAGCGTTCTTCACACCACTTCCTCTTGCGTCACGCTGATGACGCGCGCGAGTTCGGCCTCGGTGGTGATGCCTTGTGCAACGAGCCTCATCCCGGCCTCGCGGAGCGTGACCATGCCGCCGTAGGTGTTACCGCGTGAACCCGCCGCGTTTGAGCGTGTTCCGCTCTTCGATCGCCCGTTGGTCCCGCGCTGGGCGGCGGCCTTGATCTCCAAGGCCGAGGCTCGCTTGCCGATCAGGTCGTGTACGGCGGAATCAACAACCAGCAGCTCGAAGATCCCGGTGCGGCCTTTGAACCCCGAATGCAAGCAGTCCACGCAGCCTGTGCCCTTGCACGATTGGTGGAGTGTCCGCACAAGCCGCTGGGCGAGCACCGCCGAGAGCGAGCTGGCGACCAGGAAGGGTTCGACGCCCAGGTCGAGCAGGCGTGCCACCGCGCTGGAGGCGTCGTTGGTGTGGAGTGTGGAGAGAACCAAGTGGCCGGTGAGGGCTGCCTGCACGGCCATTCGGGCCGTCTCCTCGTCGCGGATCTCGCCGAGCATGATCACGTCGGGGTCCTGGCGGAGGATGTGGCGCAGGCCGGTGGCGAAGGTCACGTTCTTCTTGGGGTCGACCTGGGTCTGGCTGATGGAGAGGCCGGGGCCTGAGAGGTCGTACTCTACCGGGTCTTCGATAGTGAGAATGTTGACCTCGCAGCCACGCCCGGCGGAGTTGTCGCGCGGGGGCGATCCTTCGCTCACGCGGGTTCCGGTTGCCGGTCCCGATCCGGTCGCTGATCCTGTCCCTGATCCTGCGCCGGTTCGTGATCCCACTCGGCCCGCAGTATTGGTGCTGTTGATCCACGCCAGCGTGGTGTACAGCGTCGTGGTCTTGCCGCTGCCGGTGGGTCCGGTCGAAAGGACGATCCCGTTCGTGCGGCTTACCTGAGATAGATACGTCTCGCGCACGGATTCCGGCATTCCCAAGGACGCGAGCGAGAGCAGGTGCGGCGACCGCGCGGGGTCCAGCAGCCGCATGACGACGCGTTCACCGTTGGTGCTCGGAAGCGTGCTCACGCGGAGGTCGACCCGGCGGCCGGCGTGCGCATCGGCGTGGGGGGCGGCGTTCCCACCCGATCCGCCAATCGATCCGCCGACCGTCACCGTCGCGCGGCCGTCCTGCGGGGCGCGGTGCTCGGCGACATCAAGTCTGGCCATGACTTTAATACGACTGACCACGCTGGACGCCAGCGCCCCGGGCAGTTCGCGCACGGTGTGCAGCGTGCCGTCCATTCGATACCGAACCAGCGTGCGGTCACGGACGGGCTGGATGTGCAGGTCGCTGGCCCCGCGCAGGATCGCCTCGAAGAGAAGCAGGTCCACCAGCCGAACGCTCGGGGCCTTGCCGTGCGTGCTCAAGACGTCAAGCTCGGTCTCGCGGACGGCCGAAGCCAGCTCGCCCTCGACGTCGCCCGAGCCTTCGACGATGACCGAAGGAACCTCGTTCGGATCGTTCGGCCCGCTGTTCTTCTGACCTTCCGCGTTAGCCTTTGCCTGCGCGTACGCCCGGTCGATCTCGACCGCGATCGTCTCGGGCGGAGCGATCGTGGTCGTCACCGGCCGTTTCAACGCAAACGCGACGTTGTGGACCGCTAACGGCCTCGTGCTCTCGGCCACGAGCAGCACTTCGGTCATCACGCCTTCAGATCCGTCACCGTCCGTGTTTGAAGCACCAACCGGCTTCGTGCGGATTTCTTGGGTGGTGACATGGGTTCCCGCGCTGAGAATGAGATGCCGCCGCGCGAACTCGTGCGGGACATGATCCAGGAACTCCGCGCTCGCCGTACCCACATCGACCTCCATCATCCCCGATCACCGCTGGCTCTCTGCCGAATGCCGAATCACGAACGCCCAATGCCGCTCCTACCGGATCACCCTGGCCTCCACTTCCGGGAACCCATCGTTAACTGCGGCCCGCGCCACGTCCATGTCGCCCAGGTACTTCAGGTCTTCGAACGAAGAGTCCCGCAGCACGGCCGCGCGGATGAAGACGTAGAACTTGGTCGCCTGCGTGCTGTTGTTGCGGGTCTTGAACGCCTCGCCCAGGATCGGGATATCGCCCAGCAGAGGGATCTGACTGGTGGCCCTGGAGTCGGACTCGAGTTCGAGCCCTCCCACGACCACGGTGTAGCCGTCGGGGATCGTGACCGAGCTCTGCACGCTGTTCTCCTGACGCGGCGGAGGAAGGTTGCTGTTGGCGGCGTTGCCCACGAACGAACTCAGCGATACGTCATAAGTAAGTAGAAGATGATCGCCCTGCCCGATCTGCGGCTTGATCGTCAGCACGGTGCCCGCGCTCGACGTGCCGCCGAACGAGGTGGTCGATGGGTTGGTTGTCGAAGAGTTGCTCGTGGTAGCGAAGGGTTGTTGTAGCGTGGCGTTGATCACCGCCTGCTCGTTGTTGTTGACCAGCACGCGCGGCTGGCTGAGCGAGCGGCCCTTGTTCAAGCCTTGCAACGCACGCACGATCAGGCTGAACTCGCCGGGGTTTAATACCGAGCCGGTGAACCCGGCCGCGTCGCCGACGGTGCGCGTCCCGTTGGCACCGCCGGAGCTGAGCCCGAAGAGCGACGCGAGGCGGATCGTGGACCCGCCGCTGGTGGTGATGCGTTCGAGTTCCACGCCGAGGTTCAAGCTCTCGGCGTCGTTGAGGCTCACGAGCATCACTTCGAGCATGACCTGCGGCTGGCGAACGTCGAGCGTGACGAGCAGCGTCTCGACCTGCGCCAGCAATCGCGGCTCACCGATGGCGATGATCGAGTTGGTCCCCTCGTCGGCGGTGAGCGTGATCGGCCGGTCGATGATGGACGCCCCGCCGCCAGCGGGGCTGCTCCGTGAACCGCCGCGCCCCGACTCGCCCGCGGGCAGGAACGGCGAAGATCCAACCGGCTTGTCCCGGATCACCGCTCCGCTCGGCGTGTTGTCACGGGACGAGCGATCGACGCGTGAGCCGCTGCTCGACGAGCCGTCTAATGCGTTGTTCGTGCCACCCCCGGTGTTCCCGGACGACGACGAGGTACCCAGATCGTTCGAACGATCTGACGGCGCGCCCGTCGATGCGGATGGGCTCGCGACCGTACCCGGCGGCGCGAGCGTCACGCCGCGCGAGCTGGACGCGCCGAGCGACGACGGTGCGGACGACACGCCCTGCTCGCCACCCGACGCCGCGTTGAGCGCCCCGGCATCAATAAGCCGAGTGAGCACTTCCACCACCTGCGTCACCGGCCGATTGCGGACCACGAATGTCCGCATCGGCCGCCGCGAACCGGCGGGCACGGAATCGAGCCTGTTCAACAGCTCGCGGATCTTCTCGTGCTGCCCGGGCGTGGCCGTCACGATCAGCGTGCCCGTCAGCTCATCGGTGATGAGCCTCCAGCGCTCGTCGCCGCTCGCGTTCGAGCCAGAACCGGAACCAGAGCTCGATCCGACCACCGAGCCCGCGCCGGAGCTTGAACCCGCGCCGCTCGCTCCGCCAGCGCTCGAGTCCTTGACCACCTGCTCGATGAGCTTGGCCACGTCCTTGATCCCGAAGTTGCGCGGGGAGTAACTCACCGTCTCCACGCCCTCGCGCTGGTCGATCTGGCTCAGCAGCTGCTTCCAGTTCTCGATCGCGCTCTGCGGAGCAACCACCAGCACCGACGAGCCGCCGGGCGCGGCGAGGACCTCGCCCCGGAGCGAACCGGCACGGGACGAGACCGACCCGGGTGAGCTCGCGCTCGCACCCGCGTCGGCCTTGCTGCCGCTCTCACCCGCCAGCGTCTGCCGCTTGGCCGCGATCTGCGTCGCCGACGCCGCCAACTGGGCCGGGCTCAGGAACTTCGTGGGGACTTCCTCGATCACCACCTCGGCCTGGGGCGTGTCCAGCAACGCCAAAACCCCCATCGCCTGCTCCACGTGGGGCGTCAGGTCCGACAGCAGCAACAACCCCGAGTCCCCCAGCGCCGACACCGAACCCCCGCCCCCGCTGGCCGCGCTCTTGGAGAGCACCAGCTTCACCGCCTCGACGATCTCTTTGGCTGGCCGGTGTTGCAGGCGAAGCACCGTGGTCGTGAACCCCTGCGGCACGGCCTCGTCAAGGTCTCGCGTCGCGTCCGCCGGGTTGACCGCGCCGTCAGCCTTCGCGCCATCAACGCCGGGCGCAGCACCAACACCTTCGAGCTTCACCCGCGCCAACCCCGCCGCGTCCGCGATCCGAACCACGCTCAGCGTCCCGTCCCCGCGCATCCGCTCCGTCGTGAACCCCCGCGCTGCCAGGGTGCGGTTGGTCAGCTCCCACAGCTCACCGTCGCTCACACCCCCGCCCAGACGCAGCGTGACAGTCCCCTTCACTACCGAAGCGTCGTACTCGATGTTCAGACGCAAACGATCGGCCGAAAGATCCACCAGACGCGCCAGATCGATCTGACCGGCGAGGGAAAGGCCAGAATCTGTTGCTTTCGACGACGGCGGAGCCGTCTGGCCCAAAGTCGGCATGCAGACCGTTCCGCTGAAACCGAACGCAACCACCACGATGGCCCCGAGATTCGCGGTCGATATTCGGAGTGCCATCGTGCCATCCTGTGCGGGAATGAGTCCCGGGCCCGTGAATGCCGGCACATTTATGGCGTGCCACGCCGAATGGCTACTCGTGGGACGCCCAGGTCGTAAAGACCTGCTTGATTGCGTTTCGGTTCGCGGCCAAGTTAGCGCTCGCTGCGCTGGCTTCGGTGCTCTCGCGGTAGGTCGCCAGGAAAACGGTCGGGTTGAAGTTCCCGCTCAGGTCCGTCCCTTCGCGCTGCTCGACCCGCTCGGTCGCGATCGCGACGGCGATTTGATCGAGCGTCGCGGGTGTGAGATCGAGAACCTTGAGAGGCAAAGGGATGCGCACGCCGCCACGCTGGACGGTCCGCCGGACCCTTGCCGCCGTTTCCGACGAGATGCCGTCGAGCGCCACGGTGAACAACGCTTCGGAGGCTTGTCGCACCGCTCCGCGCGCGGCCGGAACCCCCGCGACGAGCGCGTCACGTTGGGCAATCAGCTCCGCGTCGCCAGATTGCTCGATGCTCGCGTTGAGCGAATCGATCTGCGCCAGCATCGCGTCGATGGCAGATTCCGCGCTGGCGAGCTGCGCACGCTCGGTGGAAGCGTCCAGAAGCCTCTGCATCAACCCATCGGCCTGGGCCGCGCTCAACCCGCTGACGGCCAGCACATCGGCGGAGAGCCCGAGCCGACGCGACACATCGATGCTGACACCGGCGGAGGCAGAGCTCGCACCCATCCCAACCAACGTGATCGCCGCAAGGCATGCGAGACGAGCGCGAACGCACAAAGATTGAAAGGTCAGCTTCATCGTCAAGTCCCTTCGAAATGAAACCTGCGGGCGTGCGTGAATGGCGCACGCGAGCCATTCGGACGAACGACAAGGTACCAATGTGTTCGTTTGTCTACAAGTGAACTAGCGGGATGAGCGCGGCTTGGCTGAGGCAAAGAAGCCTTAAGCGTTCTGCTCGATTCGTGCGGTGTTTGTAAGCACCCGAATGGATGGATAGCAGTGTTGATTTCGTCGTAAGCCGTTCCACTACAACTAAATGGCGAGTTCGATGGAGGAGGACGGCGCATGCTTCCCCGCGAACATATTGCGGAACGCAGAGCTGTTCAGATGGCGCAGAGTTGCTCCAACACGGTGGGCGGCAAGACGCAGTCGAAGGAGATGTGTCAACAATTCGTGCGATAGGCTTGACGCGCCCGGCAACGCGCTGGTAGACCACGCGGGTGATTCCGCGACATACCCCGCAATCTCTTTGAAAGTGGACTCGCGATGCTCATCATTCGATCTATGTTCGCGCCAGTCATTGGTCGTCGCATACTGGGAACGAGTTGCGCCCTTTCATCAGAATGGAAGAATCTCGTTCCTGGAAGCACCTCCGGGTTGCGTTCGAAAGAATCTCCGGTCGGGGAAGCGAGATCGCTGTGGTGGAAAACTGCGCTAGTAGCGTTCGTGATTTCAAGTCCATTCTGGCTGCCTTCAACGGCCGTCGCGCAACAGGCCCAAGAATGCTGTGATATCTTGAGCTGCAAACCCTGGCTTGCGCCGTTGCGAGACGACTTTCACATGTGCGAAGACTGGGTCAAGAAGGTTATCGACGACACGGATGGGGACGAGATTGACGATCACGACTGCGTCATCGATCCCGAGGGCATGCTGTGCCAAACCGTGTGCGGTTGCAACGGAAAAGACGACGATGGCTCAAGTGGTCCTCCGAGTTCGGATGACCTGGCCGACTTGTTGTGCGTGTACGCCCAAGCTGTCCAGGACAACTGCGGCATATGCATCTCTCCCGACACCCTGCTCTCCGCGTTCGAGCACTGTGTAGGAGTACCAACTCCAGAGCAGGAAGCGAAAATACTCGGTTGCGCTTGTTCGGACGGTACCAATCCGCCGGGATCTCCGAAGGATCCCGAAACCCGAAAGAGGGGCCGGGGCGGCCCTCGAACCTGCGGTGGAGGAGGAGCCGGGGGCGGTGGTCCGGGTGGTGGGCCAGGTGGACCGGGCGGTCCCGGCGGTCCCGGCGGTCCCGGTGGACCCGGCGGTCCGGGCGGGCCCGGCGGCGAAGCACCGAGCAGCGGGGGCAATCCCAGCGGGGGAGACCAAGGGCACGGCGGCACCCCCGGCGGCGTTCCCCAGATGGACCGTGAATACACGCTTTGGCCCGTCCAGCTCGCGACCGGCGCAAAGTACGAGTCGGTGACCGACCTGAGCATCCCGCTGCGGGGCTCAAACTTTGTTGTGCGGCGCGAGTACACCAGCGACCCGGAGTTTGGAGGGAGTCAGCTCGTCGGTGCCAACTGGTCGATGAGCCTCTTCCGGTTCATCAGCATCGACACCACGTCCTCGTCCGACCCGATCATCACGCTGTTCGGGCTCCCGATCTACGAGAAGATGGAGTTCACCAAGCAGGGATCGGTGTGGAAGAACGACGGCCCGACGACCACGTATTTCGAGCAGACTACGAACGGGAGCACCAACGTCTGGAGGCTCGTCGAGCCGGGGCAATGGTCGATCGATTTCTACCGCGCCGGCACGGGCGTGGACTCCACGATGGAAGGTTTGGAGTACCAGGAGCGCGACGTGTACGACAACACGCACACGTTCGCGTACACGATGTACGGCCCGACGACGGGAACTCACCAGCCGCGTTTGACCACGGTGTACCTGAACGGCACCAACGACTCTGACGCCGCGGCCAAGCTGGAACTCCGCTGGCACCATGTCCCGTCGGGGGCGCTCGACGGCCGGCTGCGCTCCATCACGGTCACCCGCCGCGAGTCCGTGAGTGATTCTACGTTCACGATCACCGAGTCCGTGCAGTACATCTACGCGGCGACCGTGGCGCACGACGACGATGTCTCGCCGAGTGATGCGCCCACAAACCTCGTCCAGGTCACTCACTGGACCCTGTGCGACGGGCCGAGTTTCTACATCAGGGGCGGTTCAGACTACTCGATCGGCGGCACCCCCGACTGGAGGCCGTTCTACCCGCAGGTCACGCAGTACCGCTACCACGCCAGGGAGACCGCGCTGACGAGCGGTCCGGAGCAGACCCGTGTCCGAGGGAAGAAGTACCAACTCAAGGCCATACTGAGCCCTCAGCAGATCGAGTACTTCGCGGGCACCTCGACGGCGGATGGCCTGAACTACGTCGACGGCGCGCCCGGCGATCGAGTGATCGACGCGGCCCGCCAATTGCTCTTACTCACCGACGGCGCAACATTTGACGACTACGAGAGCAACTCCCGAATCGTGCTCGACCTCGCGAGCAAGATCGTGTCCTACCGCGACAACTCGGTGACCGCCACGGCCGACCGCGTCGACCGCCAGTACGTGCAAGCGGGGTGCGGGTGCTCGGGGTCCTCGCAGGGCGCGCGGTTCGACTACGCGTACTACAACACCGGCTCGACCCAGGACCCGTCGACGGTCATCACGATGTCCAAGGGGGACGGCAGCGGCGGATACGCCCTTCATCGGACCGAGTACTACGACCTGCAACGGCTCGGCGGCGTGCCTTATTTGGTCACCGCCGCGATCCAGGAGCCCTCGGCCGACGGGGGGCGTCTCTGGGTATGGAACAACTCCTTCGACAGCTCCTACCGGCTGTCGGCTTCACGGCTGCCCTCGGCCCTGAGCTCCTACACGCCCGTGACGGGCTCGGGCGGCCCGTCGTACACGGCGGCCGCGAGCGCGGGCATGATCACCTGGTACCAGTACAACTCGGACAACCGTCTCACCGAGGTGCTGGTATCCAAAGGGAACACGACGACGCAGGTGCCGATCGTAGAGATGGGCTACGTGTCATCCCATCCCTGGTATCTGGAATGGAAGAACCGCTACCGGGTGGCGGGCTCGACCGCCAGCAACGACACCGAGCGCACCGAGTACAGCTACGGGTTCCACAGCGGCGAGAAGATCGCGTGGACGCGGACGCGCACCGAGCGAGAGCTCGAATCGGAAAACGGAACAGCGTCGGTGACGTATGCGGACTCGTATTCTCTGTACAACCCGACGGGCCAGTGCGTCTGGTCACGCGGTGCCGACAACGCGCTCTCCTTCATGACCTTTCATCCAACCCACGGCAACGTGCTGAAGGCGGTGCTGAACGCCTCGGCGTCGGCTCCCGACGGCGTGAGCGGCGACGCCCTCAGCGGCTCGAGCTTCGCGAGCTTGGACGTATCGGGGTGGGGCCGTTCTTCGGATGGGGGCGAGCTGACCACCAAGTTCACCTACGACATGCTGGGGCGCATGATCGGGCGAGAGACCCCCGGCGGCGTGAAGAACTACACCGTCCGCGAGCTTCGCTTGGACGATCGGCAGGCGCCGAGCGTTCCGGTCTACTTTTATTCGGAAGTGGAACTTCCGTTCAAGCTCGGGACGGGTCAGTACGACGGCCCCGCCACGGTGTCGTGGTACAACGCGGGGAACCACGTCCGAACCGTTCGATCGTACGGGATCACGGGTTCGTCCTACAACCCGCCGGCGCTCGTATATGTGCTCGGCACCGAGCTCGCCCGCACCGTGAGCGTCTTCACGCTCTCCGGCCTGATCGAAAGCCGGGACGTCTGGGGACGGTTGCCCTCCTCAGGTGACACGGCCGGGCAGAAGGGAACGACGACCTTTGCCTACGACACGCTAGGACGGCTACTCACAACCACTTCGCCACAAAATGCGTTGAGTGTTTCGACGGTCACCAAGAACTCGTCCTACGACGTGCTGGGCCGATTGCTCCAGGTGCAGGTGGGGACGACTTCGAGCACGCCGGTCACGGTGGCGGATTCCTACTACGACTCACCGTCGGCGACCACGCCGAGCCAGGGCGTCGGGGACGGTAACCTGACACACGTCGTGCAGACCACCGGCGAGGGGAGTTCGGGGTTGTCGGCCGACACGCGGACCACGGTGCGGACCTATGACGAGCGGAACCGGCTCACGACCGTGCAGAACCCGGTGGCACCGCACGAGTTCATGGTGTACGACAACCTCGGACGGGTGACCGAGCGGGCGTTGTTCAGCTCACCGCCAACGAGCATCACCGATAGCGGTCGCGGCCTGTACTCAAAGACCTTCTACAGCCAGCGCGGGCTGGTCTACCGGCAGACTACCGCGATCGACCCGAGCGACGCGAGCCCGGAGTACCTGGCCACCAACCGTTGGTTCGACGCGGAGGGAAGGGTCGTCGCGGAGTGGGGGCCGAATGCGCCGGGCGTGAAGCGGGTCTACGACGGGCACGGACGGACGGTCCTCTCGTATATGACCGATCGAGGCGGTGACGTTGCGGCGGGTGCGAGCGGGAACTACGCGGATGCTACCGCGGTGACGGGCGACACCGTCTTCGAGCAGGCCGAGTACCGCTACAACACCCACGACCGGCTCGATCTGGTCACGACGCGGCGGCGTGTTCACGATTCCACCGCGACGGGGGCATTAGCCGAATCAACGGCGGTCAACACCTACATCGGGTACTTCTACGACGCGGCCGACCGGCGGACGTACACCACCAGCTTCGGGACCAACACCAGCGCCGACCAGTTCAACGCGGGCGGGACGCCCCCGACTTGGCCACCTTCGAGCGGCGTGCCCACGTACTCGACCTATCCCAACGCCATCATCACAAGCCAGACGTACAACGCGCGCGGGCTGACCGAGACGAGCACCGATCCGCTGGGGTTGGTCAGCAAGTTCTTCTACGACGACGGTTCGCGGCGGATCGCGGTGGTCGAGAACTGGGTAGACGCGGCGGTCAGCTGGAACAGCGGACGTTGGACGGCGAGCGGGATCGATGCTGCGCACCCCGATGTGGACCGCGTGACAAGCTTCGTCTACGACGACGCCGGGCACCTCATTATGCAGGTCGCGCACGTGCCGGGCGGTTCGGGCGGGACCACCGACACGGTACAAGTTACGGCCTACGACTATGGCACCACGGCGGGGAGCGCGGGAACCAGGACCGATTCGCTGCTGGCGTCGTCGGACCTGCTGCTCAAGGTTCGGTACCCCGATAACTCAACAGGCGAGGCCTCGACGAGCGACCGCTTCGCCGTGCGTTACTCGTACAACCGTCTTGGCGAGCTGCGGACGGTGACCGATCAGAACTACACCCAGCACGACTACACGCGCGACGCGGTGGGGCGTGTAAGCACCGACACGGCTTCCTTCGATACAACGACCGGGAAGTCATACGCCATCGACGAGCACATCAAACGGATCGGCGTGGCATATGACAACTTCGGGCGGACCGAGTACGTCCGTTCCTACACCGACACGAGCGGGACCGTGGCCAACGCGGTGAAGTTCGAGTACTCACCGCTCTGGCAGGTCAAGAAGGTTTGGCAGGAACCCAGCGGGGATGTGGTGACGTCAGGCGGGAGCGCGAGCAAGTCCGTCGGATACACGATCAGCACCTCGGCAGTTCCTTCGTCGGGGACTGGGAACGGGAACTACAGCCGGGTCTCCGGGCTAACCTACCCGAGCGGGACGTCACTGACCTACGACTTCGGGTCGGACTCACGGATCAGCCGTGTCGACAGGATCAGAATGGCTGGGCTCACGAGCCTCACCGCTATTGAGACCGTCGCCAGCTACAGCTGGGTTGGGCTCGACATGGTCGCGGCCGTGAGCTACTCGGTGCCGGATGTTCAGCTCGACCGCACCCTCACCCACGACGGCAAGCGGCGGGTGAGCGGGTACACTACGCAGAGTGCCGGCGTGTACCCGGGTTGGGACCGTCACGGCCGGGTGGCGCGGCAGGCCTGGGCCGACGGGGCGCTCACGAACGACACGGGCCATTCCGCGTTCCCGACTCTCCCCCCCATCGTCGAGGAGGAGTACACCTACGACCGGGGCTCCAACCGCAAGACCAAGACGGACGCGCGGCCGGGCGCGAACTGGAGCAACCGCGACTTCGCGTACAACTATGACTACCTGAACCGCCTGACCGAGGCCAAGCGCGGCTTCTTCACCGGCTCGACTCTGACGGCCGGCGCGGGCTGGCAGGACTGGTCGCTGGACACGCTGGGAAACTGGAACACCTTCCGCAGCGACAACAACGGCAACGGCACGGGCGGCACGCCCGACTTTACCGACAACGGCGAGTCCGACACCCGCACGCACAACAAGGCCAACGAGATCGACACGCGGACGATCACCGGAGCGACGGGGTCGCCCTTCACCCTCACCTACGATGATGCCGGCAACATGACGAGCACCGGGGCCGCGACGGGGTGCAAGACCTTCACGCACGACGCCTGGAACCGGCTGGTGAAGGTCGAAACAACCAACCAGCTCCCGTCGCCGGTGACCGGCAAGTACGAGTACAACGGGATGCACTGGCGGATTGTGGCCGACGCCGACCGGTCCAGCCCCGGCGGGCTCGACCAGCGAAAGGTGATCTACTATTCCGCGGGGTGGCAGGTGCTGCAGGAAGACATCGACAACTACACCAACGGCGGTTCGCCCGATGGCGTGGACCGCCGGACGCAGCAGATCTGGGGGATGCGCTACATCGACGACGCGGTGGCCAAGCGCGTGGATTCCAACGGCGACGGCGACTGGCTGGACAGCGACGACGGGCTGTACTTCTATGCGACCGACGCGCAGTTCAGCACGGTGGCACTGCTGGACAAGTCGGCGCACTTGGTCGAGCGGGTGAGCTACTCGGCCTACGGCGTGGCGACGCACCGCTGGGCCAACGACGTAAACAACAGCGGCTCTGCGACGAGCTCGGGGACGAGCCCCGATTACGACGCGGTGATCGACCAGGCCACGGCCAACAGCTTCACGGGCACGCCGATCTGGGACAGCAACTACAACGTGGCCTGCGACCTCACCCGCGACGGGATCGTGTACGACGAGGACGTCGATGCATGGACCGACAGCGCTTTTTACGGCGGGGACCACGCGGCCCTCTCGCCGGGCTTGATCTCCGACCCGGCGGGGCCGGACAATGAGATCGGGTACGACGGGTACGTGTTCAGCCCGGAGACCAAGAACTACTCCGTGCGGTTCCGGTGGTACGAGCCGAACCTGGGCAGATGGATCGAGAGGGATCCGATCGGGTACAAGGCCGGGATGAACATGTACCAATACGTTTCAGGCAGACCCACCACGTTCTATGACTCGACCGGACTCTACGACGAGGCGGGACATTTTTATACTACGTTTGTTGTGGCGAGAATATGCACAAACATGACTCCGGATCAAGCATTTGCGTTGGCATATTACTCTCAACTTCCTGACGAGCACGAGCGGTATGATGCGAGGGATCGCTCTTTCGAGCTTTGGCATGATGAAGCATCTGGTTCTAATAAACTTGATCGAAAAATCAAGAACTGGATTCATTCTCTGCTGAGTGGCAATCGGGCGGCATTGCTCGGTCGTCGTACCTGCCTTCAAGATTTGCTCAAGAGCGGGAAACTGAAATCTGGCTGGGAACGCGGCTTCGTTGTTCATGCACTAGGAGACGCATTTGCTCATGTAGACTCGCATGGTGACGGATACGATGAGGCGCTCGGACACCTACTTGATAGCTTGTTCAACCAAGACCCAGATATAATCGCCAACAACCCCGCACGGTACAATGATTATGTCACCTCGCTATGCAACACGCTGGGCGGAAAATCGGCAGGAACAGCATGCCCCACATGTCCCAATGGGGGAAGTTTGTCGAAAGATAAAGACGAGGCGATTCAGCAAATGCGAAAACTAGCCCTTGAACACGGCTTAGACGATGTCTCGTACGGGAAAGGGTATCGGCCGGAGTTAAGCAGGAGAGAGCGTCTTAGCAGGTACCATAACCCTTCTAATATAGAATTGAAGATGTTGATGGATAAAATGCTTGATGCCTGTCCGTGCGAAAGCGTTAAGTTGCGACCCGGAGAAGCACTGGGAGATTAAATGCGTTGTATCAAATGCAACTATTTATTGGATGGATTGAATCAGAATATCTGTCCGGAATGTGGGACAGCATTCAATCCCAACAGAGATGAATTTACGCAGACATCTTCTCGTCTAGGTCGCGCATTCCAATCGCGAGAATCCCGCATCTTTCCACTTCAAATAGCGGGCTTATGCATAGTCATTTCCGCAGGACATGGTGTGGGTGTTTTGGGGATGGCGCTTATTTTTGGTTTTTCAGGTATACTAGATGGCGGTCTATCTATCAAGAAAATGACATTAATATGCTCCGGGATCAGTCAGATAGTGTTGCCACTATCACATTTAGTGTCGCGCGCAGAAGTGAGATTGTCAATTATCGTATTTGCGGCGATCGCAACCATCGCTGAGTGTGTTGCGATCTTGAAAATAGAACCTACGGGGTGGCGATTGATGTTGTGCAGCGGTTTACCGTTTCTTTTTCTCCTATGCGCTTCGGTTTTCTATGAACTTCGAATTCTAGTACAGAAGAGACGAGATGCGGCCGAAACCCGTTGATATTTGGTTCACCATTTGGCGAATTGGCTTCGATATGAGAAATAATTTAAATAATGTGATCACTACCTTCCTCCCTGTCCGTGCCGAGAACCTCATCTGCGTCTGGGGGATGCGGTACATCGACGACGCGGTGGCCAAATGGGTGGCCGCGGTCGGATGAACCTTGGAATTGAGGAGCACAAGAGGAGAACGAAGGATGGATTTCGACAGAACGATCAACTTTGGAGAAGGGAAGATTCGCGTGGAGTGTACTACCGGTGCGATGCGCGCTTCTGCTGAGATAGCCACATGGGATAACTTTTCGTCTCGCGTTGAAGCACTTGAGCAAGAGTGGATTCAAGAAATTCAGGTTCTAGCCAAGCAGTGGCGGGGATCCCGGGGCTACTTCAGGCCTTATGAAGATGTTGTCCAAGCAAAGCTGGCTTCTCTTCGCCGGGTCTCGGGCTCAATCGGTGCATTGGTCGAAGATATGGAGGCCAACGCGGGTACGAAGCAGGCCGCTCAGTTTTTCGTAAGCTACAGCCACCAGGACGCGGCAGTTGTAGACCGGTTGTCGACTGGCCTGCGGAGGAGGGGCTTTAGCGTTTGGCGGGACTCCGAACAAATCCGTGTCGGAGAGTCGATACGACGGAGGATTGAACAAGGCATAGGCTCAAGCACCTTCCTTCTCCTAGTGCTGTCGCCCCATTCAGTGAACTCGACATGGGTTGCCGACGAGATCGACATGGCCATTAGCTTGGAGAAGCAACTGAATCGCATCATTCTTTTGCCAGTTATTGCATCGAGCTGCGAGTTGCCGCTCGTCCTTCGTGGTCGTCGATGGGTGAGCCTAACCGACTACGAGCGTGGCCTTACAGAATTGCTCGCTAATCTTCCTACTTCACACGCCTCATGACGCATGCCCCAACGTGGCCCTCCGCTTGAGAAGGCTTTTTTTGCACCAACCAGAGAGTAACCACTGTCTGCAATCCTCAGTGCCCCGCGCCCAGTTGCAGGTCCAAAAGAACAACCCTGAAACGCGATCCTCAGACCTTGGCTTATCCTCGTGTAGTGCGACGCCCGGCCATACGGCAGATTGACGGCTGCTGGGGTGGGGTGGTGCGAGCGGTCAGGGTTTTGGGCCTGTCTGTCGTCCCGTACAATGCCTGACCGCGGAGGAGGTTCCAAATGGACCTAGCAGCATTCAAAGGACTAAACAGAATTGTCTCGCTGTTTCACAGGCCAGCGACAACACGGGCTGCACTCACGAACGCGCTCTTGTTCGTGATTTGGGAGGCCATCGTGATCGGGCTGGAGCTGCTCGTCAATCATCACGTGTGGATCATCGGTCAAGTGATGCTCATACCGATGGGGATGTACGCCGTCGCGATGGGGGTTGAGGCGGAGAGGAAGATCGATCCCATCCAGCATCTTGTCGCAGAGGAAAATGGCCCCAACGCGCCGTTCATGTTTTCAAGGGGGTTCAAGCTCTACCACGAACGGGAATTTCGCGGGCTGACAGAGGAGGACCGGGACAACGCTTTGTCTGCGTTGGCTGATGCGCTGAACAATCCGATGAGCCAGACCGATTATGTGCCTGCGATACTGAAGGATATTCGCACGAAGGCCGTGTGGGCGGTATGTGGCCGCAAGGATCAGGCGACCGCCGATAGTCTTTATGGCGCATGCGTCGAATCATTTACAAAGAGAGGCAACCATGTCGAGCGTATTTTCTTCCCGCCCCTGACGGCCGAAGACGCAAAGGTGCTCAGGTCCGCGATCACCAAGCATCTCAGCGCGGGAATGAATCCACGTAGTGACGGGGGGATGACGGTTCGCGTGTTCAGATCTTGGCAGGTCGCCGACGCCGTACTTCACAACGACCATCTTCCGCGCGGTTTCGGGATGACGCTCATGGGGCAATGCCCGCGTGTTCCGGCAACGGCTTCGATAGAGCCAGTCGAGAATTCGATTGACTGCGTTCTGATTCACTGGGGCGGACTCGGTACCGGCGATGGCGACCACAAGGGTATTGTCCTAAGGGGTCGCGTATGGGGCGAGTTCTTCAGGGATCTATTCGTGAAGGTCAGCAAGAACACATTCGTTGCTAATTCAAACGATCCGCACGGTGCGACGCCGACTTGCCCAATGGAGTGGGAGACGTTTGTGGATAAGAACCACTTTCCTCACTACGGAGTGCCTCGCCGATGAAGACGAAGGTTGCCATCATTGGTGCGGGCTTCGTCGGCACAGCCTGCGCGAAGTCGATGCTCCTTCGCGGCTCCTGCACGAAGATCGTGCTGTTGGACGACTTCACCAAGTCCGACAGGGAGTTGTACACCCGTGGTGTGGCAAACGACCTTTCGCACGGAGCCGTGCTCTGCCCGCACACCCAAGTCGAGATTGGCGGCTACGAGAACATTACCGACGCCGATGTCGTTGTTGTCACCGCAGGCGCCAATGAGAAGAAGGGCGGCGCCATCGACCCGAAAGACCCCTGGGGACGTCTTCGCCTGTTGATCCAAAACGTCCCAGTCTACCGCGACATCATTCCACAGATAGTTCGGACCGGCTGCCGCGCGCCAATCGTGGTCGTCACCGACCCGCCAGATCCTCTTGCGGATGTCGCCGTTGAGGAACGCGACAAGTTGGGTGCTAAGAACCCGATCCTCGGCACTGGCACTTTCCTCGATTCGATACGCTTCCGGCTCCAACTCGCCAAGCGATTTGACTGCACACCCAAGTCGGTTGAAGCGACAGTCATCGGCGAGCACGGCAAGTCGCAGGTCTACGCCTGGTCCACTGCCAGGATCGGCGGGCAGCTGGTGTCGGATCTGGTTGCCGAGCGGAAGCAGGACTTTTCGACCTTCCGGGCGGAAGTTGAAGGCTCGGTGCGAGATGCGAATATCGAGATCATCCAGGGAACAGGCGCTAGCCAGCACGGGATCGGGATCGTGACGACGCGAATCGTTGAGGCGATCCTGCGCGATGAGCAACTGATTGAGCCCGTCGGGCTTGAACACCAAATTGGAGAACACCGGCTGACGGTTTCGCTTCCTTCACGGATTGGAGCGCAAGGCGCAATCGCGCTGCTCAGGTCCCGTTTTTCGGACGCGGAGGAGGATGGCTTGAAGCGGGGTGCTGCGCTCATCACGAAGGCGGTCAGGATTGCCGCCGAAGGCGGAGACTTTGATCGTGTCATGCCTTGACTCCCGAGCCATCTACGTGAAATCGTGAAAGAAATCGGAGTAACCGGACGCCAGTTGAACTCTTTGTCAAGTGGATACGGGCTTGGGAGCCTGCGATATGGCTTTTGTTAGCAGGCAAAACCGCATGAGGTCAAGACCGGTAGGTCGCGGGCGCTGCCCGTGTTGCGGCGGCGGCCGTCTCTCGACATTGTCTGGGCAAAGTACCTGCTCGTGGGAGTCATAAGGCGAGTTTTGAAGCGGGAGGGGAACCACACTTGGCTTGGAGACGCGGGCCGTCCATCGCGCTCGTGCAGCTACCATCTCGACGGAGCATTCATGGACATCACTCGCCGAATTATCTTCGTCATCACCCTCGCAGCCCTCTCTGGGACCAGCGATTCGTGCATATGGTCAAAGGGCACGAGCGAGCCGCAGACTTCCGCCTCACAGCCTGCCCGCACGCCCATCACGCCGCCCTTGATCGGCGAGACTAGGCCTCGCGACTTTCCCGGCATTCGCAACGCCGTGACCTACCATGAGGGCTTTGTCAGCGGCGGCGTACCAGAGGGAGATGTTGGATTTGAGACCCTTGCGGCAATGGGAATCAAGACCATCATCAGCGTGTACGGTGCGGAACCGGAGGTGGACAAGGCCGCCTCCCGTGGTATCCGGTACATCCACCTGCCCATCGGCTACAACGGCTTTGACGAGAACCGCAAGCTCGAACTGGTGCGGGCTACACGCGATGCGATGGAGGTCGGTCCGGTGTATATCCACTGCCAACACGGCAAACATCGCAGCGCCGCTGCCGCAGCGACGATAGCAGCCAGCCTTGGTTGGCAAACCCCCGAATCTGGAGTTCAGCGAATGAAGGTGTCGGGCACTGCACCCAAATACAAAGGGCTGTACGCCTGCGCCATTGGCGCGACGGTCCTAAGCGCGAATCTGATCGACGCCGTACCGGCAAACTTCGCATCGGTCGTCAAGCCCTCCGGATTTGTCAAAGCCATGCTTGATATCGACGAAGTTTATGAAAATATGAAGACAATTGCGAAGGCCGAGTGGAACGTACCCGCCGATCGTTCGGACCTCGTGCCCGTTGCAGAGGCGGAGCGACTAGCAGGCTGCTTCCGCCAACTATCCGAGAGCGCGTACACCAATCGCAAGCCCGCTGAGTTCACTACCCTACTGCGTGAGAGCAACGTACGGGTCAAATCGCTGGCAGACCTTCTCGCAACGGGTGAAAGGGAGGCGATCAAACTTGACACGCAGCTCGAACTCGTTGCAGCGTCTTGCAAGGATTGTCACGCTCAGTACCGGGACTTAAGTCCCGATTGATCGATCGTTGCTCCTCCGTGCTCGCTTGGATCAATCCTGATCGGAGGAACACCGAGGCGGCTTCGAGCCGACATCGGACTTGAATTCGAGAGTCTCGGGCATTCCGCACGCCTGGAGCTTGAAAATCATCTCGTGGGCATCTGATACGGAACGTGACTACTCCTCGTGCCCGATGTAGTTGCAGGCGCAGACGGATCGGAGAGTTTCGGGCGTGAGTTGCTGCCAGGCCCG
>JBGAOD010000042.1:0-29279 GCA_044221955.1 Phycisphaerales bacterium
CGTTCTCTATCGCCAGAAGCAACGGCCCCTGATCGATCGCCAAATCATCCGCCGCCGCCCACCCCGTACCTAAATTGAACGAATCCACAAATCCCCGCCCCCCCGTCGCCGGATCGCGCCAGACCAACGGCGTCCCATCCGCCCCCTTGAGCGACGCGTAGTACCGCAGCGCTGCCACCGCCGCCCCTGGCTCAAACAAAATCGCGCTCCCCGCCCCGTACGGCGCAACCGTCCCATCCCCAAAGTCATCCTTCGGGTCCGCCACCGCAAAGTCGTACTCCGCCCGCGTCCCCGCCATCTCGACCGGCCGCGGGAACAACCCCGGCACCGCGTACCCGCCGGCGACGTCGCTCGCCGTCAACCCCCACGCACGCTCGCCCAGCGTCGGAACCTTTCCCGCGTTCATCCTCGCCTTATCCCTGTGCATGTTCACCACCCGCCGGCTGTTCTCCCACCAGTCCACCCGCGCTCGGTTCTCGATCCCGTGGGCCGCTGGCGAGTCGGGTGCCATGCCCGCGTAGTCGATCCAGCAGTGCGCGAAGAAAGACGTGAAGAGCGCACCCGACCAAGGGAACCAGGCCTGCGTCTCACCGTTCCATTCACCCAGCCGACGCCGGAGCCGGTAGTAAAGCTCCGGGCTCCCACGACGCGATTCCACCGGTGCCGACGCTGCCAGGAACGTCACCAACTTCTGTTCGTCGCCGCAGTCCGCCCAGTAGTACGGCACAAACTTCCCATCACCCGTCGGGTCATCGCGTTTGTCCGGCTTCCACGCCAGCGTGATCATGCCTCGAAACCACGGTTCTTTGGTGTCGTTCACGCAGTAGTACGCCCAGTCCGCCTCCTCGATCAGACGATCCCCCAGCGCCGCGACCTCACCGCCGAAGTACGACGAGGCGGTGATGACGCCAGCGAACAGCAGCGCCGAGTCGATCGTGCTGACTGCCTTCTCATACCCGTCATTGGTCGGCGCGGCCGTTGCTCCGTCGAGGTAGTGATAGAAGAGCCCACGCTTGCGGTTGGTGGGTTCGTTGCTCAGGCTCGACAGGATCAAACGGGCCCGCTCGGTGGCTTGCGATTTGGTCACCCACCCGCGCTCAACCCCGATCGGGAGGGCCGAGAGCTGGAACCCAACTCCCGCGACGCTCACAAGAGTGATGCTGCTGCGATCGGGCACCATGCCCGTCTTGGCGTTCGCACCCGACCAGAAAAAATTGAACGCGCCACGCTGCACGTCATCAAGAAACTTTTCATCCTCCGCGCCGAACGCAAACGGCGGCCTCTTGCGATCCCTCGAACCTTCGATCACCAACTCGGGCCCGGCGGCCTGCGCCGCCGATTTCGACAGCCGCGATTCACGCTCGGGCTCAACCTTCACCTTGTCCTTCGACCCCGAGCACGAGGCCATACCCACGCCGATCACGCTCGCCGTCCTCGACGCCGCGCGGCCGCACGCGCCCCCATGAAACCTTCGCATGAAAGCGCTTCCATTTATGGGGCGTGAAAGGTTCTTCACCATGTCCAAAGTTCCGTTGTACTCATCAAAGTCCGGCGTCCAAGCCCGCGCCAGGCCAGGATTCCAGCACACCCACGACCGGATTCCACGCTCACCACTGCCCGGGCATGGTAGCATCGTGCCAAATGTCCGCGATCGGCCGCAACAACAAGCTCGCGAGCAAAGACCCCGGGAGGGAGACGGACGCCCCCGCGAAGCCTTCTTCCCAGGACCACCGTTCCGCTTCCATCAGCGACGTCGCCAAGGCCGCCGACGTCTCCATCGCCACCGTCAGCCGAGTCCTCAACACCCCCGGCCTCGTCTCCGCCGACACCACCCAGCGCGTCCGCGACGCCATCGCCGCCCTCGGCTTCCGCCCCAACCTCTTCGCACGCGGCCTCATGACCCGCCAGAGCCGCGTCATCGGCCTCTCCGTCCCCGACCTCCACGGCGAGTTCTACTCCGCAATCCTCCGCGCCGCCGACGCCCGCGCCCGCGCCGCCGGCTACCACCTCCTCGTCAGCACCGAGACCCGAGGCCACCAGGCCGAGGACCAGTACATGCCCCTCGGCCTGCTCGACGGCCTCGCCATGATGATCACCGAGCCGAGCGAGAAACTCGTCACGCACGCGCGCGCCTCCGGCGTCCCCATCGTCCTCCTCGACGCAGACCCCAAAGACCTCCACGTCGACGCCGTCGAAGTCGACAACACCACCGGCACCGCCGAAGCCACCAACCACCTCCTCGAGTTCGCGCCCCCAAACTACTGCGTCTTCGTCGGCGGCCCCGCCGAGAACTTCGACACCATCGAACGCTCCGCCGCCTTCCGCGCCGTCCTCAACAAGCGCGGCAACAACACCAACCCCACGCCCTGCTACTTCGGCGAATACTCCGTCAACTGGGGCCGCGCCTGGGCCTCGCAGATGATCCGCGACGGCCACCTCCGTGGCCGCGGAGTCCTCGCCGGCAACGACGAGATCGCCTGGGGCATCATGACCGCCGCCCACGAGGCCGGCCTGCACGTCCCCTCCGACCTCCGCGTCATCGGCTTCGACGACACCCGCCTCTGCACCCTCGTCCGCCCCGCGCTCTCCAGCGTCCGCGTCCCCCTCGCCGAGCTCGGCTCCGCCGCGATCGACCTGCTGCTGGCCCGGATCGGGAACCCCGAGTTGGAACCGGAACGGCGACGGTTGCGGACGTCGTTGGTAATTCGGCAGAGCAGCCGGCCGCAGGCGTGATCTCTTCCTTTGCTTCGGCCTGCGGCCAACTGTTCGGGCGTGAGCGCATTGGTTACGCTCTCGTTTCACATCTTCCAGAGGTCACGAACCGCGTACAGCAACCTGTCGATCACTTCGGGCGACTTGCCTCGCGCCGTGAGAACGTGCCTCGCCAGCGCGATCCCCGCCTCGCCCTCCTCGAACACCACCTTGCTCGCGCCGGACTTATCGAGGGGCTCCCGCTCCGCAAGATAGCGGGCACGGACCGAGATCTCGACCGAGGGGTTGAGCTCCCGCGCCGCCAGCACGAGCGAACTGCGTCCCTCGGTATGGGGCAACGTCACGACCAGGTGGACCGCCCTGTGAATCCCCGCCTGCTCGAGCACCTCTCGCTTGGTCGCGTCCCCATAGATCGCTTTTCGTCCGGCCTTGGCGAGGGACTGGACCGTGTCGACGTTCATGTCGATCACGACGGTGCTCAGGCCGCCGTCGCGCAGCATCGCGTCGACGAGCCGCCCCACCGGGCCGTAGCCCACGATCAACGCGAGCGGATCTTCATTCGTGGCGATCACGGTCGTCGCGTCGGCGTTCAATCGCGCCGTCCGCTTGGCGTGACGCGCGTTAAGAAGGCGATAGAGCCAGCCGATTTTCTCCACCCGTCTTTCGATCATGTCTAGCGAGCCAAAGAGCAACGGATTAACCGTGATCGAGATCATCGCCGTCGCCACCAGCACGTTCATCCCCTCGGCGGGCAGCAGCCCGTTATCGCGGGCGACCTGAGCGAGTATGAACGAAAACTCGCCGATTTGCGCAAGCCCGAGCGCGACCGTGAGCGCCGTGCGCACGGGGTAGCCGCAGATCGCAACGATCACCAAAGCCGCCAGCGGTTTGAACAGCAGAACGACCGCCAGTCCCGCGACCACCATCTGCGGATGAGTGACGAGGAAAGACGGATCAAAGAGCATCCCCACCGAAACAAAGAAAAGCACCGCGAAGGCATCGCGCATCGGCAAGGCGTCCGCCGCGGCCTGGTGGCTCACCGGCGACTGCGCCACCACAATGCCCGCCAGGAACGCCCCCAACGCCACCGACGCTCCGAAGATCGTGGCCGACCCAACGGCAATGGTCACCGAAAGAACGAGCACCGTCAACGTGAACAACTCCGCCGAGCGGAGCTTCGCCACGCGCGTCAGAATCCAAGGGACAACCTTGGATCCGGCCAGGAGCACGATCGCGACCAGTGCCCCGAGTTTGAGCAGAGCCCACCCCATCGTCGCGAGCCCGGAGGCTCCGCCGGATTTGCCCGCCCCCGTGGTGGGGTCGACTGCGAAGATCGGGACCATAACGAGCAGGAGCACCGTCATGATGTCTTCGACAATGAGCCATCCCACCGCGACATGCCCATGGACCGTGTTCAGCATCCCCCGGTCGATGAGCACGCGAAGCAGCACGACAGTGCTCGCCACCGCCATCGCCATCCCGAGCATCACGCCGGACCTGAGCGGCCAGCCCAGCGCGTGAAACACCACCACCGCGGCGATGGTCGCGACCAGGCTCTGCCCGATGGCTCCCGGGATCGCAACAGCCTTGACAGCCCAGAGATCTTTGAGCTTGAAGTGCAACCCGACGCCGAACATCAGCAGGATCACGCCGATCTCGGCGAGTTGCTGGGCCAGCCCCACGTCGCCCGTAAACCCCGGGGTGTGCGGACCAATGGCTACGCCCGCCAGCAGATATCCCACAATCGGCGACAACCCCAGTCGATGAGTGATCAGACCCAGCACCCACGCCGCCGCAAATCCCGCGGCGATCGTGGTTAGAAGCGATAGGTTGTGAGGCGAGGCACCGAGGACGAACGTGTAGGGAAGATCATGCATGGTTGAAAATACCTATCCAGACTGAACTTCTCCACGATCCGAGCCGCACATCGAGTCAATCAAGAAAAGTTGCGCGACGAGCAATCGGAACGCTGGCCCACCTCGACAAGGACCGGTCCAATGTGAACTCAGTCTCTCCGATCAACCTCAGGCCTCGCGTGACAGTTCGCAACCAACTCGTCCCCCACACCATCAAACCCCATGCTGCGAAGCCGATACTCCCCCAAATCCGGGGCCCGTCCGTCACAATCCCGCGTATGCTGGCCTTGCCTCATCACCCCAACGCCACACGGCCCACCCCGCCATGGATCATCCAACTCCAACCCCTCTCTCCACCCTCGCCCGTCGCACCGTCCTCGGCTCGCTCACCGCCGCAGGCCTCGGCTTCGCCCTCTTCGGCCCGCGCGGCGCCAAGGACAACCGCGACGGCCGCCTCGTCCTCGACTACTGGGAAAAATGGACCGGCCAGGAAGGCGCGGCCATGCAGGCCATCGTCGATCGCTTCAACAACTCTCAATCCAAACTCTTCGTCCGCTACTTCACCATCCGCGAGATCGACAAGAAGGCCGCGATCGCGATCGCCGGCGGCTCGCCCCCCGACCTCATCGGGCTCTACGCCTACAACATCCCCGGCTACGCCGAGAGCAACGCGATCCTTCCGCTCAACGACCTCGCCGCGAGCGCCGGCATCAACCAGGAAAACTACGCACTCGCGGTCCGCAAGCTCGTCGAGCATCAAGGCAAGCAGTGGGGGGTCGCCAACACCTGCGGCAGCGTCGGGCTCTACTACAACAAATCAATTTTCCGCGAGCGCGGCCTCGACCCCGAACGCCCGCCGCGCACGATCGCGGAGTTGGACGACGTGGCGAAAGCGCTGACCATCACCGCGCCCGACGGGCGTCTCTCGCGCGTCGGCTTTGTTCACACCGAGCCCGGCTGGTGGTCGTGGGATTGGGGCCACTTCTTCGGCGGCTCGCTCTACGACCCGAGCACGGACAGCGCCACAGCAACCGCCGCGGCCAACGCCGCCGCGTTCGACTGGGTCCAGAGCTACGGCCGAAACTACGGCGTCGAAAAACTCCTCGGCCTCCAATCGGGCCTCGGAAACTACAGCTCCGCCGAGCAGGGTTTCCTTTCGGGCCGCGTCGCCATGGTCGCGCAAGGTCCCTGGCTCGCGAACATCATCAAGCGATTCACGCCCGACCTCGACTACGGCGCGGCCCCAATGCCGGTGATCGACAACCTCTACGACCCCACGCAGCCCATCGCCCTCATCGAGAGCGACGTGCTGGTCATCCCGCGCGGCGCTCGCAACCCCGAAGCCTCGATGGAGTTCATCGCGTTCACGCAGCGGCGCGAGAACGTCGAAGAGCTCAGCCGCATTCACTGCAAAGCATCGACGCTGGCCACGAGTTCGCCGGAGTTTTTCGCAACCCACCCGAACCGCTGCGTCGCGATCCACGACCAGCTCGCGAAAAGCCCGCGTGCCTTCACCTCCCCGCGAACCCGTGTGTGGCTGGAGTACAAAGACGAAATGGAAAGCGGATTCCAAAAACTTTGGCGGCTCGAAGAACCGGCGAAGGTCGTTCTCCAGCGGGTTCAAGATCGTGCGCAACTGCTCCTTTCCGACGCCGCACGCCAGCGCAACGCCCGGGCCGCCCTTCGTGCTAAGGTGTGAGGCCGATGCCGAACCACGCGCCTCGATCTTCGATGACCCCCGCGCCGCGCAAGCGATCCCTCTCCGCCAACACCCTCGGCTGGATCTGGGTGAGCCCCTGGCTTATCGGCTTCATCGTTTTCCTGGCCGTCCCCACGGCGATGAGCCTGTACTACAGCCTCTGCGACTATCCGCTGCTCGAACCGCCGCTGTTCGTAGGCCTCTCGAACTACCGCCGCATGTTTGACGACCCCGTGTTCTGGATCGTGCTTCGAAACACGGCGATTTACGCCGCGACATCGATCCCTCTTGGCACAGCGGCCGCGCTCATCATCGCCGCGTTGCTCAACAACAAGGTCCGGGGCGTTGGATTCTTTCGCGCGGCCGTGTTTCTCCCGACCGTCGTCCCCCTGGCCGCGTCCGCGATGATCTGGCTCTGGATTCTCAACGGCGAACTCGGCCTGCTCAACGCCATCATCAACCCAATCTTGAAACCCTTCGGCCTGCACGGCCCGGCCTGGATCGGCTTCCGCGGCACCGGCGACAAAGCCTGGGCCATGCCCGCGCTCGTGCTCATGAGCCTCTGGGGCGTCGGTCAGTCCGTGGTCATCTACCTCGCCGCGTTGCAGGACGTGCCCGAATCACTCCACGAGGCCGCGTCCATCGACGGCGTCGGACCGATCCGACGCTTCTACCACATTACGCTCCCCCTCATCTCCCCCGTCATCCTCTTCAACGTCATCGTCGCCATCATCGGCTCCTCCCAAGTCTTCGGCGCCCCCTACATCATGACCCAAGGCGGCCCGGACCGCGCGACGTACTTCTACTCAATGTACATGTTCGACAAAGCCTTCACCTACGGCCAGATGGGCTACGCCAGCGCCATGGCCTGGGTCCAACTCGTGATCGTTCTTGTCCTCACCGCTCTCACGTTCATCGTCAGCCGAAAGCTCGTTTTTTACCGCTCCGCCTGATCGTCCCCGTTCTTACTTCGCAATCTAGTGGGGCAGGTTTTCAACCTGCCTCTACCTCATCTACCTCTTACTTGCTGATCCCTCCATGATCGCCCGCATGACCCACCGCTCCACCCAATCCCGCCTCCGCCGCATGCTCCTCTACTCCGCGCTGATCGCCATCGGTATCGCGTATTCACTCCCTCTCATCTGGATGGCCTCCACCAGCATCAAGCCCGAAGCCCAGACCGTCGAGCGCAGCATCAACTTCCTCCCGACGCCCGCGAGCCAAACCCTCAGCATCGCCGCCGACAACTACTCCCGCGTCTGGCACGACCCCTCCGTCAACTTCCCCCTCTACCTCCGCAACACGCTCATCATCGCCGCACTCAGCGTCATCGGCATGGTCCTCTCCAGCGCCATCGTCGCCTTCGCCCTCTCCCGCCTCCAATGGCGCGGCCGCTCCACCGTCTTCGCGATCATCCTCGCCACCATGATGATCCCCTTCCCCGTACTCATGGTCCCCCTCTACCTCGTCTTCCGCGAACTCGGCTGGATCGGCACGCTCAAGCCGCTCTGGGTCCCCGCCTTCTTCGGCGGCGCGTTCAACATCTTCCTGCTGAGACAGTTCTTCATGTCGATCCCCCGAGAGCTCGACGAGGCCGCCCGCATCGACGGCTGCTCAACATGGGGCATCTTCTGGCGCGTGATCCTGCCCCTCTCCAAGCCCGCCCTCGGCGTGGTCGCGCTCTTTCACTTCATCTTCGTCTGGAACGACTTCCTCGCCCCGCTCGTCTTCCTCAGCGACCGCGATCAGTTCACCCTCGCCCTCGGCCTACAGCTCTACCAATCCCAGGCCGGCAACACGCCCTGGAACCTCCTCATGGCCGCCAGCACCCTCGTCATCCTCCCCGTTCTCATCGTCTTCCTCTTCGCCCAACGCGCCTTCGTCCAAGGAATCGCCACGCAGGGAATTAAAGAGTGAGCGTCTTCCTCCCTCTCTCCAGGCCCAACGCCTGCAAGTCAGGAGCCGGGGGGTGGGGGAGGGGGGGCGAAGCCGGCTCGGCGACGCCACCCCCGGAAACCCGGTCCGCATCCCGCACGCCAACGGTGTGCTCGCACGACAATCTCGGATGTCCCTCTCCGTGCTCCTCCGTCTCACTCCGTGGTGAACGCTCTTCAAAGGGGCCTACAGACCGGTTCCCGGACCAACTGCGCACACGCGAATTGACAAAAAATACAACCAACCCCCTTGACACGAACCCCCAGGAATGCTCGAATGTAAGCGCTTACTTTCTCAAGAAGCGAGCAATTCGGCCATCAGGCTATTTCCCACCCCGCACGGAACCGGAAACGGTCCCATCACGCACACCTTCCCACAAGAGAGAGGCCCACCAATGAACAACGCCCGCACCGTCCTCACCGCCCTCGCACTCGCCGGACTCGCCACCACAGCCAGCGCCCAAGTCGCCGCTCTCGTCAACGGCGGTTTCGAGACACCCAACGCCAACAACGACAACCCCTTCGGATGGAAAGATTTCACCAACGCCGGCGAACGCTGGCGCTTCCCCGGCGACGGCTTCGGCGCCTTCACAGCCCACACCGGCACCAACTGCATCGAACTCGCCAGCGGAAACAACTTCGAGGGCTTCACCAGCGACCAGTTCGAGTTCGACCTCGGCGGAACCAACAACGTCATCATCGCACTGCCCGGCCCTGACTTCACTGTCTCCGGCTGGTACCGAATCCCCACCGGTCAACCGCTCGTTGGCGCCAACGCAGGACTCAAGCTCGAGTTCCGCCGTCCCAACAACTCCATCGCCACCGCCGTCGAAGCCCTCACCATCAGCGGAACCACCAACGGCGAATGGCGCCGCTTCGAGCTCGTCGTCCCCAACTCTCAAGTCCAGCTCATCGCAACCCAGTTCCCACCCGCCGCCACCTCGGTCAGCATCCTCGCACTCCGCTTCGGCTCCTTCTCCGCCACCGGCACCATCTTCTGGGACGACATCGAGTTCCGCCAAGGCTGCCCCTCGGACTTCGACAAGGACGGCTTCGTCACCGGCGATGACTTCGACGCATACGTCGCCGCCTTCGAGCTCGGCGACATCGCCTCCGACTTCGACCACGACGGCTTCGTCACCGGCGACGACTTCGACGCCTACGTCGCCGCCTTCGAGTCCGGCTGCTGATCCCGGTAGGTCGGCCCTCCGAGCCGACTCTTCTTCTCTTCCTCTCCATGTAGTGGGGCAGGTTTTCAACCTGCCTCTACACCATCTCTGTCTTTCCCAGTTCCGCAACTCCCCAGCCCCGGCCCGCGCCGGGGCTGTTTTTTTTTCAGCTCACTCCCCCTCGATGCTTTCTCGATGCCTTGATGCCCAGGTCCCTCGATGCCTTCCCCTCAACACCCCACCTCGAACGCCAGCACAAAAGCATCAAAGTCCTCGCCCGTCACGAACCCATCCCCATCGAAGTCCGCGCTCGCCGATCCCGCCTCAAACGCCGCCACGAACGCATCAAAGTCCTCGCCAGTCACAAACCCATCCCCATCAAAGTCCGCCGCACAAGGCGTGCATGACGGATACGTCCCCGTCAGCACAGCGCCCACCGACCCCGGCATCAGCAAGTCCGCCAAGCCCAGCGCCCCCAGCGCCACGTCAGGCATCCCCGCGGAATCCGGCGAATACGCCTGGTCCACGTTCGACCGCCGATACAAAATGCTCGCCCCCGTCAGAAACGTCTGCCGGGCCCCACGCCGGTATGCCTCATACGCCCCGACCGCCTCCGCCGTGCTCGGCACTCCATCGCCGTTCCCCGCCGTCAACGCCAGCAGTGAGGTAAACGTCGTCACATCTCCCGGGTGATCTCCGAGGCTGTCCGCGTGGTACCCACCCCAGACGCTCTTCGTCGTCCCCGCCGAAAACACCGTGCTGTACCGCGGCCCGTTGTCGTCCGTCCAGGCCGCGTTCGACAGACGAAGATTCAATACCTGCGTGCGCCACGCCGACGATGCCCTGTAGTCACTCGACACCAGCAGCGGGTACAGCGAGATGAACGACGATTCAAACAGGTTCGCCGCCGTGCTCGTGATCGGCCTCCCCGTCACCAGCGTCGCCGTAAGCCACCGCGACCGATCCAGCCAGTGCGAATACGCCGTCACCGAGCTCACGCCCCCATACACCGCCATCTGCTCAACGAACAGAATCCCCTCATGGAACGCGCCCGCCGCCGAACTCGTCACTGGCCCGCCGCTCCCCAACCCCTTGAAGTACATCGCATCGCCGCCCGGCACGTGATACGCATCCCAGCTCGAAATCCCGCAAATAATCGCGTCCGCCGCCGCGCGGATCACCGGATCGCCCGGGTAATACTGCCGAGCCCGCGCCGCCGCGATCACGATCTTCATCGTGCTCAGCGTCGCACACTCCGGGTCCCACGTCCCCTTCGGCCCCCCCGTCGCCGGATCGATCCAATGCCGAAAAATCCCATCGCTCGTCCGCGTCGGCCCGATCCCGTCCGGCATCAACCCCGCGTACCGCGTCAAAATCTGCCCCACCAGCCCCTGCGCCGACGCATCGCCGTTGACGTGGTCGTTCATCAACAGCAACAGCACAACCCAGCACGCCGCGTCCGGCGTCGCCGGATGAAACCGAGTCCCCCCGACCTGCACGTCCCCATCAATCACCCACCCCGCCGGCTCACCATCGGGTGAAATCAATCCCTTCCCGAACTTCACCACCTGCGCAAACTCATCCGCCTTCCACGCATCAAACCCCAGCCGAGTATCCGACGAATCCGTGACCAGCACCGCATCCTCATCCGCTCCGATCAGCAAAGCGCCGTCCGCCGTCGCCGCCACATCGTGCCACTCAACCCCCGAGGTCAAATACGACACCGGCGCAAACGTCGCCTGCCCCCGCGCCTGAGCCGGCGAAACAAACCACACCGAACTCGACGCCGGCACCGATGTCGAAGCCAGCACAGACAATCCCGCGTTCGCCGCCCCGCCATAGTGCGAGCCATACGCGACTTCGCGCGCATTCGCGATCGCCCCAACCCCCGTCCACGTCAGCGAGTTCCCCGAGATCGTGCTCCGCCACACCTGCCCGTTCCAGCACGCATACACCTGCCCCAGATCCCGATCCACCGTCAACCCCGTCACCATCGCCCCCGCCGTCGTCGTGCTCGCAAACAACGGCACGCCAACCACATCGTTCATTCCCGCCCGGTACACCCGCACCGAACCCGTCGTCCCCAAATACAACCGCCCCTTGAAAAACACCATCCCCGGATGCGGCCAGGGCCCGTCCAACGCCGACAACTCCACCCGCGCGAACACCGACAGCGAGTTTGTCAGCGTGTCATACCGCAAAACCGCGTCGCTCGGAAACCCGTCGCTCGCCGCGTTCGCATCGTGGACTCCGATGAAAAGCAACCGCCCCGAATCACTGAAAGCCAGCGAATCCGGCCCGTCCGGCGACCCATCCAAACTCATCCACGGCAGCAAGGCCTGAATCTCGGCCTTGCTGATCACCCGAACCAACGCCCGGTTCACATCCCGAATCTCAACGTTGTCCTCATACGAGTCCGCGACCGCGTACCACCCCGACAACGCCGCCGCCGCGACCGCCGCCGAGTCATCCGGCCCGACCACCGGCCAGTTCGCCGTCACCGGCCCAGCCAACGCGCTCTCCCCAACCACGCACGCGACAACCCCCGCCACCAAACACACACCGCGCCCGAGACCTCGCCAAAGTCCGTTCATCTTCAAGTGAATCACCTCGGCACCATCGTAACGCGCCCCGGCGATCCCACAACATTTTTCCCAAATCTCATCCGCACTCAGTCCGAGATCACGCACTCCACAAACAAATCCTCTCCCTTCGCCACCTTCTGAAACTTCGCCCACTCCGCCGCGCTCAACCCCGACCCCTTCTTCACCATCCCCGCCGGCGGCCTCGGGTCCGCCCAGATCACCCGACCACGCGTCCTCTCCATCAATGACTGATAAAGCCCCGGCGCAGGCATGTTCCACTTCTTCCCCAACGGCTCCATAAACAACGGCAGCATCGCCGTCAGATCCGGGTGCGTCATCAGGTCCAACCCCTGCTTGTTCAACGTCGCGTTGAAGCTCCCGTGGTGCGAAACCTTGTACAGCACCGTCTTCCCGAGCAACTCCTTCGTCGTCACCTTCTTCCCACCCCCAACCTCAAACGGCTTGTCGTGCCACGACCGCCAGTTCCCCGCCTGCGCATCCCCCGCGAACAGCAGCACATTCCCCGACCGCGGCAGTTGAATCGCCAAAACCAAGCTCGTGTTGTTGGTGTGCCCATCCATCCACAGCGCCAGCTCTTCCGCCGCCGTCGCCCACGCCCCATCGATCCGCCGCCAGCTCTCGCTCCGCTTCGTGTACGACTCCGGGAACGGGGCCGCCCTCTCCCTCCCCTTCATCACCCAGTGGTCCGGCGTGAACGGCGTCAGACGATCCCAATCCTTCACCGACCTCATCTTCTCCCCACGCACCCGCTTGGCCTCAACCGTCGCCTCCAACCGATCCGCCATCAACCCGCCCAGCGCCAGCGACCGCGCCATCTTCGCCCCGAACCCCTCCCCCGCGTTCGGATCATCCTTTTCCAACCGCTCCTCATCCTTTGGCGGCCCCAGCACGAACACCTTCACGCCGTCCACCCCCGGCACCTCCAACGCCCCGCCAAACGGGCTCAGATTCCGCGCCACCTTCCCGCACGAACTCGCCCACGTCATTGCCTCCCCGACCTTCCCGCCTCCCTCCTCACCAACCCCCAGCGGCCCCATGTACCCCATCAAACCATCAAGCCCCACCATCCGCGCCTTCATTTCGCCATCGCGCGACGACATCGGCGTCTTCTTCAACTCCGCCATCGCCGCGCCCAGCGCCATCCGCGCCTTCGCGTAATGCCCGCGTATCGCCTTCGCCGCCGGATCGTGCGGATCCTCCGTCCACGACGACCACGACTCCGCAACCTTGAACGTCTTGAAAGTCTCGCGCGCCTGATGAAACCCCGACACGTGGTCCCAGTGTTCGTGCGTCACCGCCAGCACGCTCAACTCTCCCCCCGTCTCCTTCTTGATGTGATCCACCGCCGCTTGAATCCGCTTCGGCCCACCCGGGTACGACGCATGCACCCCGCACTCAATCATCATGTGCGTGCTCTTCCCACCCTCCATGAACGTCAGCAAAAAGCAATCGCCAAACCCTTGGCGGTACATCCTCACGCGAACCTTCAAACCCGATGATCCTGCCGGCGGCGTCATATCCGTTCTCCCTACACGTCCCTCTGCCAACCCAACTCATCCTGCTGCCACAATCTAGTGGGGCAGGTTTTCAACCTGCCTCTACTCACCCTCTGCCTTTCTCTTCTTCTTCTCTAATCCTCCTCATGCTCCCCATGCAACCGCGCAAAGGCCTGCCCGATCCCAAAGTGCGCCGCCGCCGAACTCCCCATCTGCTCGGCCAAGAACATCTGCTGCTGCCGATACCGCTCCGCCTTCAAAATCCCCTTCCCGATGCAGTACCGAACCTCCCCGCTCTCCGGGTCAATCAACAACGTCGATCCACCCCTGAACTTCACCGGAAAGACTTCCTTCGACGGAGGCTGCACCCCCGAATCGTCCAGCAACTCCGGCATGCCTGTCACGCAGCAATCCATCTCCTGCGTCGTCTCGATCAGCAGCTCCGTCAGCACTTCCCCGTCAGGTCCCAGCCTCCGCACCGGCCGCGCCGAGTGAACCTCAAACTTCATCCTCGGATCGTCCAGCACCACACCCAGCGATTTGCCAAGCGTCGCCACCTCCGACTTCTTCAACCTCTTCGCCGCCGCAACCAAAATCCCATGCGCGGCCGCACGCAGATCGAGCGCAAACTCACCCGCCGCCCTCCGGTCCGTGTCCACACCCCACCACCCCGACCCGTGCTCCCTCGCCACTTCCGACAGCCTGCCCCGGTACTCCGCGAGCATCGGCTTCACGAACTTCTGACGCAACAGCACGTGCTCGTCCGAGCCCCGCGCCAGCCCCTTCCCCGGCGAGGCCCACACCAAGCTCGACGGCGAGAGCGACGAAACACCCTGCGGGTACAGCCCACGACGCCGGAACGCCTCCACCAGCGCCACGCGATAGTTCAAATCGTCATCGCCCACCACCTCAAAGTCCGCCGTGATGAGCGCCCGCAGGTAATCGCCAAAAGTGATGTCCACCGGCGGGCAGTAGTCCAGCGCCCGGATGCACATCGTCAGCACATGCCCGGCCGTCTTCGAGACCTCGCGCGACAAGCGATTCACCAGGTCCGGGTGCAGATCCCCCATCGGCAGCACGCCCGACCCGCCCGACGCCAACCGAACCAGATCCCGCGTCCGCGTCTGATAGATCGAAAGGAACGCCGAAAACACTGCCGAAACCAGGATGGCACCGCGCTCGTGCGCCTCCTTTGTCTTGCCGTACTGAGTCGGATCGGGCGGTGTCGCCTTCCAAACCCCGTCCGTCGGGTCAACCTTCCCGATCGCCGAACGCAGGGCCCCGTAGTTCCCCGTCGCCTCGCCAAACTGCACCGCCAGCTCCCCCAGCAGTGTCTGCGAGGACAGGTCCCCACGCGCACGCGAAATCTGATCCTTCACCACCTCGGGGAACGTGAAGTGGTGCAGCAACGCCACGATGTCCGCGAACCCCTCGTGGAACGCCAGCGCGTCCGGGTTCGTCGGCTCCATGAACCGAGGGTGCAGCCCGTCCAGCAACGCGTGCGTCGTCTCGTGCGCAATGATGTCGTGCGACAGGCACGTGAACACCGTCCCGCCCGGCAGGTTCCGCCCCAACGTCCCCAGCGTGGTCGGCGCTTGAAAATATCCGAACAGCAACGCCCGACGCTCCGCGTCGTAATACGCGTTCTTCGCCCTCATCGCGTGCGGGTACACACGCAGCCGCTCCACCGGAACATCCCTCTTCTTTTTCTTCCCACGCGCCGGATACCCCGCCTCCCCGGATTGCAACGGCCTCCACAGCACCACCCGCCCCAACGCACGCTCAAAGTGACGGATCGCCGACATCGCCACCGCATACACCATCTGCTGATGGAACCGCGGATCGTCCTCCGTCGGTTCTAGCCCGTGCTGAGCCCTGATCTCTGGGTCATCAAGATCAACCGCCTCATACGACACGCCCGACTCCGGGTCCACGTCGATCACATCCAAGTACTCGCCAACCGGACCGGGGAGCAAGTCCTCGCGCGGTATTGAAATCTCAACCCGGTTGATCATCCACGTCTCAACCCCCGTGTCGAGCATCGGATCAAACGCATAAATCCGCAACTTCCTCGGATGGGACGACGGCTCGTGCGTGCGGGCAGAACTTCGTTTCGTTTCGATCGTCATGGGCAACCTCGCTCCAGAAGATCCACCAGCCTACGACAAATCCGAGCCGGGTGCATTCAACCGACATCCAACGTCCGCGATCCGTCGAATCAAAGTGCCGCCGAGCCTGTTCCACGGAGGGTTCCAGTCTGAAAGCGCCACGCGTGACCAACCGCTCCGGGGACCTCCTCAAGGAAGCCATTCAAGGTGGAGCGACAAGGAGAGACGCAGAGAGAACGCTCCCGCCGTTCTCACTCCGGGGTTCTCTCTCAGCGCTCCCCCGTGTCCCCCGTGGTGAACGCTCTTCTGAGGATCTCTCCGGAACGGTTGTCATCCGACCACGCCCCCCGAACACTCCGCCATGCTCAACACCCGCGACCCCGCGCCAGACTTCACATTCGTCACGCCCCAGGGCGCGACCTCTCTACACGCGCTCCTCCGCCAAGGCCACGTCGTCCTCTACTTCTACCCCGCCGATTTCACCCCACTCTGCACCGCCCAGGCCTGCGCGTTCCGAGACTCCTACGCCGAACTCGCGGCCGCCGGCATCCAAGTCATCGGCGTCAGCCCGCAATCCGAAAACTCACACCATCAGTTCCGCGACAAGCACGCCCTCCCCTTCCCCCTCGTCCCCGACACAAACAAATCCATCGCCAGGCTCTACGGAGTCACCGGGCCCTTCGGCCTGGGAATGCGCCGAGTGACCTTCCTCATCGCCCCCAACGCCACCATCGCCGACCGCACCGTCGCCGACCTCCGCATCTCCCGCCACCATGACTTCATCCAGCGTGCCCTCGCACTCACAAACCAGCACCCGCAACCGAGCAACAACACGTGAGATCCCTCGTCTGGTTCCGCAACGACCTCCGCGTCAGCGACAACACCGCGCTCCACGCCGCCACCCGCCCCGCCCAGAGCGGCGACGGCTGCGTCGCGCTCTTCGTGATCGCGCCTTCCCAATGGAAACGCCACGACTACGCCCCCGCCCGGGTCGATTTCATCCTGCGAAACCTCGCGATCCTCTCCAAATCCCTCGCCGAACTCAACATCCCGCTCCGAATCATCCACGCCGACCGCGAAACAGATATTCCCACACTTATCCTGCGCGAAGCCCAGCAGCACCGCTGCGACACGCTGCACTTCAACCGCGAGTACGAGGTGGACGAACTCGCCCGCGACAAAAACGTCACCGCGCTCCTTGACTCCGCCCACATCACCGTCCGTGCGCACGACGACCAGACATGCCTACCGCCCGGCTCCGTGCGCACTCAGGAAGGGAAACCCTTCACCGTCTTCACACCCTTCAAAAAACGCTGGGGGGTGTTCCACGTGGAACAGGGCGGCACCCCCGTCCTCCCCGCCCCCAAGCCCCAACCCACCACCCAAATCCCACCCTCCCCCCATCCCAACTTCGATCCCAGGATTCAACTCTAAAGCCGACCCAACCCTCTGGCCCGCGGGTGAACACAGGGCGATGGAAAAACTGAAGAAGTTCGCGAGCGACCACATCGACCGCTACAAATCCGACCGAGATTTCCCGGGTATCCCGGGCACCAGTCAACAATCTGTCTACCTCACCACCGGCGTCATCTCCCCACGCCAGTGCCTGCACATCGCCATCGAGGCCAACAACGGGAAACTCGACGGCGGTCTCGCGGGGCCGACGTGCTGGATCAGCGAGCTGATCTGGCGCGAGTTCTACGTTCACGTCCTTGAGGCGTTCCCACGCGTCTGCAAGCACCGCGCGTTCAAGCCAGCGACCGATCGGATTTCCTGGAGCCACGATGACAACATGTTCGAGCGCTGGAAAACTGGGACGACGGGGGTGCCGATCGTCGATGCGGCCATGCGGCAGTTGAATCAGACCGGATGGATGCACAACCGTCTGCGTATGGTCGCGGCCATGTACCTGACCAAGGACTTGTTCATCGACTGGCGCTGGGGTGAACGGTATTTCATGCAGAATCTGGTCGATGGGTTTCTTGCCAGCAACAACGGCGGGTGGCAGTGGTCGGCCTCGACGGGCACCGACGCGGCACCGTACTTCCGCATTTTCAACCCCGTAAGCCAGAGCCGGAGCTACGACCCGGAGGGCACTTTCATCAGGACATACTGCCCGGAATTGGCGGGGCTCAACAGCGACGAGATCCACGATCCGTACTCAGATGCAACCGGCGTCGCGCCGCTGCGGCGGTCTAAGCTGGATTATCCAGCGCCGATCGTGGACCATCGCGCGGCGCGTGAGCGCGTGCTCGCGGCGTTCAAAGCGATCGGCTCGGTCTAGTTGGGAGTACCGGCATCCGGTTGGACAACGCGGACAGACAGATCGTCAAACCAAACGGTGCCCGGCCCGCGGAGGAACAAATGGAGTTCCACGCTGTCCGCGTCGCAGGGGACATCGAGGACGGCCGCGAGCGGGGTCCACTCGAAGGTGCCGGTGGGGACGCTGGTGAGCTCGGTGGTCGTTTCGGCAAGAATCGCTCCGCGCGAGGCGGACCACACGCGCGCGTGTAGGCCGGGCACGCCGGTGACACCGATGCCTCGGACGTAGCCGGTGATGGCGACGGGCTGGAGTGGGGGCGCGTCGTGGATTTCGCAGGTCCACGAGGGCGCGGCCGAGGCCGCGGACGGATCGACCGCGATCTCGATGGTGCCGGACTTTTCCCGGCCGGCGGTAGGCCGCCATGTGCTGAAGACGCCGGGCGCATTGACGGTGCCGACGCTCTGCCAGAGCTGGGAGCCGCGGTTGAAGTCGCCGTTGGCGAGGAGTTCGCCCGCGGGTTTCTCGTGAGTGGCGCAGCCCGAGAAGCTGACGATCGCGGCGAGAAGAGCGACGTGCGCGGCGGTGGCCTGAGCTTTCCTGACCACGCAGGGTTCGTTCGTGTTCCTGGACATGGGAGCTCCGTGGGTACGCGTGTGGAGTGTACGGAGCTCCTCCATCGGGGGTGGGCACGATAGTTCCCGTGCGCGTGCGATGGCACTCTCGCGGACCACGGACGGCGGAACACTGACATCGGTAGGAACCGATGTCCGTGCCACGGTTGAGCGCCACGGGTCACCGTTGCTACGGGTCGGTGAATCGGGTTTTACTGCTTCACGGCGAGGGCGGTGAGGTCTTCGGTGGTCCAGGCGTTGACGCCGCTGGGGTTCCACCACATGCGGACGACGTGATTGTTGGCGGTGGTGCCGTAGACGTTGAGAGTTCCCTTGGCGGATGAAGAACTGGTGAGCGTGCCGGCGGGGCGGGTGGCGGTGTCGGTGGTGGAGGGGAGGAGCGGGTTGACGCTCCAGTTGTCGCGGCCCGGGGCCCACCAGTAGACGGTCACGGTGCCGTCGGCGGCGAGGCCGACGTAGTTGAGCCCGCCCCAGGGGGTGGTGTAGCCGCTGATTTTTCCGCCTGAGAGTGGTGCGCCGCTGTAGGCCGCGGTGAGGTTGCTGGTGGCCCAGTTGTTGCCGGGGACCCACCAGGTGGTGAGGACGTTCCCGCTGGTGTCGAGCCCGGTGAGATTGATTCCGCCCCAGGAGGTGAGGTTGACAGCGAGCTGTCCGGTGAAGGCGGGTGCGCCGGTCTGGACGGAGAGATCGACGACGCGCCAGGTGGTGGTGACGCCGTCGGGGAGGTAGAGCCAGATGGACTGGACGTGCCCGTTCTGGTCGATTCCGGCGAGGTGCCAGGCGTCCCAGGTGGGGACGTAGCTGATGAGGTTGTTGAGGGAGGGGGTTGTGCCGCCGTTGGCGGTGACCTGGGCGGAGATGTCCACGAACTTGAACGCGGGCTTGCCGACGGGCGAGGAGGCGAGAGTTTGTTGGAAGGCGGCGATCTTGCCGTCGGAGGTGATGCCGGCGATCACGACGATCTTGCCGATGGAAGTGAACTGGGTGAGGTTGCGGACGGGTGTGTTGGGGGCGGTGTACTCGGTGGTGAGGTTGCGGACGGACCAGGTGCCGCTCGCGGCGCGGTTGAAGAGGAGGAGCCCGGCGGCCGAGGGAGCGGAGACGTAGGTGAGGTTGTCCTTGGGGTCGACCCAGGTGATGGCGTCGCCGGTGGCGTTGGGTGCGCCGGTTTTCTCTTGGAGATCCTGATAGGTCCAGCCTTGCTGGTAGACGAGGATGTGGCCGGCGGCGTTGACGTAGACGACGCGGTGGGTGTCCTTGTTGTCGGCGGTGCCGGCGGGAAGGCCCGAGGCGGCGATCTGGGTGATGTTGACGTTGAAGGTGGCATAGGCGCCTACGCCCCCCTGATCGTCGGTCGCAGCGGCGTAGAACGTGGTCCCGAGGGGGGGCGCACCCGTGCTGTCGAAGGTGATGGAGTACCCGTCGGCGCCGTTGGAATCGGAGCCGATGAAATCGAGGTTGCCGGTCCTGTTGTTGTAGTTGTGCCAGTAAAAATCGACGCGAGTAACGTAGCCATAGGTGTCGCGGGGGTCGCCGGCGACGAGCGTGATGCTCTCTCCCTGGTTGATGGTGCTACGCGTGGATGTGAGCCAACCGAGGGTGGGGAGGGAGTAGTTGCTGTTGAAGGTTGCGGAGGCGGCGCGTTCTGGGCTGAATGCCCCGTCGTTGTCGACGGCGCGGGCGAGGAACTTGTTGAGGCCATCCGGGGGGTGAGTGGCGACAGAGGTGGTGTCGATGGTCCAGGTCCAGCCGCCGGTGGAGTCGGTGTCGCTGCCGAGGTAGTCGTCGCCGGAGTCGATCACGCCGGAGTTGTTGCGGTCGCGGAAGAAGTCGGCGCGAACGATGGTTCCGTCGGGGTCGGCGGCGCTGTTGGCTTGGAGGAAGAAGGTGCTGTAGCGTGTAAACGTTGAGGCAGAGACGGCCAAGGAATCGAGGGTGGGGAGGGTGTTGTTGAGGGTGACCGAGGCAACCGCGGGGTCGCTGGCTTGCGACGCATCATCGATGGCGATGGCGAGGAACGAGAGCGACCCGGCGGCAACGTTCGTCGGCAGGGTGTAATCGAAGGTGTACCCGCCGGTCGGGTCGGGGTCGGCGCCGAGGAGTTCGCCGTTGTCGTTGGTGCCGTTCTTGTTGGCGTCGAGGAAGAAGCGAACGCGGACGATGGAGCCGTCGGCGTCGGCGACGCCGTTGGCGGTAAGGGTGACGGTTTGGCCGCGGTTGAAGGTGGTGCCGCTGGCGACGAGTGAGAAGATCGTGGGCTTGGCGTTGTACTCGAACGCGCCGATATCGACGGTGGAGCCGATGGTGCGTTTGTTGGTTCCGCCACGCTGGTCGGAATCTCCGATGATGGTCGCGACCTCGGGGCGTATGAGTCCGGCGTTGATGGCTTTGCTGCCGGCGAGGATGGGGATGGTCTTGGTGGGCCCGCCGTAGTCGCCGAAGGTGCCGAGGAGGGCGTTTCCGATGATGATGTTGCCGTTGAGCGACCCGTCGAGCCCGCCGGCGAAGCCGCTGTCGGTGACGAGGTTGTTGGAGTTGTATTCGCCGTTGTTGGAGCTGTTGAACCTTCCAACGATGGCACCGCCGGTGTTGTTGGCGTAGATGGAGCTGTAGGACTGGGCGACACCGAAGCCGCTGGTGTCGTCGATTCTCAGCCCCCCGCCGGCACCGGCGGGGGCCGAGTTGCCTGCGATCGTCGAGTTGAAGACTTTGACAAGCCCGACCTTGTTGAAGGTGTCATACTTGGCGTAGATGCCTCCGCCGGTGGCCCCGGTCCCGGCGCTGTTGCCGGAGATCGTGCAACTGATGACGTTGGCGAGGGCGCCTTCGAGGTTGAGTCCGCCGCCGCGCTCGGTGGCGGAGTTGCCCGAGATGGTGGATTTGAGGATCTGAAAGCTCCTGTTGGCACCGACGTAGATGCCGCCTCCTCTGGCGGAGGAATTGTCGGCGATGGTTGAGTTGGTGATGATGCCCGCGAGTGTGCCGGTTGCGGAGGTGCCGGGGAAGTAGATGCCCCCGCCGAAGTATTGGGAGCGGTTGCCCGAGATGGTGGAATTGTCGAGGGTGAAGCCGCGGGCGTTATTGGCGTGGATTGCGCCGCCGTAGTACCCGTCGCAATCCGTGATGACGATGCCGTTCATGGCGAGGTTGTTGTAGTACATCGTGATTCCGCCGCCCTCACCGTTGTTGAAGACGGTGTTGTTCCCGGCGGTGACGGTGATCGCATTGAGCGCGTTGAACGCGTCGATCTGGGTGAAGCGAAAGACTTGGACGTTGTGCTGCCCGCTGACGACTGCCTTGTCGGCGCCCGGGCCGTTGATGGCGACTTCGTCGGAGAGGGTGATGGCGGAGGTAAGCTTGATGGTCTGCTTGGTGGCGAAGGCGGCGGCGTCGAAGGAGATGATGTCGTAGCCGGCGCTCGCGTTGGCTTTGTTGGCGGCTTCGCGGAGCGAGTCGGCGCCGGAGTCGTTGGCGTTCTTGACGACGAACTTTCCGGGCTGGGTTTGGAGGGCGCCGATGTCGATCTGGTTGCTGGTGATGACGGTGTTGCGGGTGCGGTAGTAGCCGGTGCCGCGTTGGTCGGTGGAGAGTTGGCCGAAGTTGTTCCCGGCGTTGATGCCGACGCTTGAAGCGCCGAGCGCGCGAGAGAGGGTGGGGCCGCCGTTGTCCTGCAAGGGCCCGAGTTGCGCGTTGGTGGTGAAGATGTTGCCGTTGCCGGCGACGATGCCGCCGCTGCCGTTGGAGTTTTCGAAGAGGTTGTTGGTGCATTGCAGGTTGTCGAGCAGGCCGGAATCGACGCTGACGTGGAACCCACGGTAGTTTCCGGCGAAGACGGTGCTCTTGAAGACGATGGGCCAGCCGTTGGTCACCCAGATTCCGGACCCGGCCGAGCCGCCGGCGTAGTTCCCGGCGATGGTGCAGTTGTAGATGACGCCGCCGATCTCGGTTTTGATGCCGCCGCCGAACTTCTGGGCGATATTGTCGGAGATGGTGGAGTTCCAGATTCCGAAGGAGCTCTGGGCCCAGATTCCGGCGGCGTTCTTCGTGGCTTGGTTGTTGGCGATCAGGGATTGGATGACGGTGAGATTGGTACCGGGGGCGGCGTGGATGCCGCCGCCGCTGTCGGTGGCCTGGTTGCCGGTGATCGCGGATGAGAGGATGGTGAGCGAGCCGCCGGTGAGTTCGATGCCGGCGCCGATGGTGGCGAAGCCGTTGGAGACGGTGATGTTGTTGAGGTAGGAGGTGCCGTTGCTGCCGGTGAAGTTGAGGACTCGGGTGAGGCTGTTTCCGTCGATGGCGAGCTTGTTGGCGCCGGGGCCGTTGATGGTGAGGTCGCCGGAGATGTCGAGCTGGGAGGAGAGGGTGATTTTGGGGCCCAGGTTGGTGGCGAACTCGATGGTGTCGGCGCCGACGTTGGAGTTGGCCTGGGCGATGGCGTCGCGAAGGGAGCCCGCGCCGGCGTCGTTGACGTTGGTGACGGTGAAGGCGCTCATCAACTGACGGGATTCGAGCGATTCGAACATATTGCGATGTGACATACCACGGCCCCCCTGGAGCATGTGAACGGAACGCGCGAAGTGGCGCAGAAGCGGCACCATACCAGAAAAACGTGGAAAGCGGTAATGGCGCAAGGCGATTTTTTAGAATTTTATAAAGTATTGCCGTGCGGTGATTTGCGTGCGCGGGTCACAAGGTCGCTTAGGTTGGCAGGATGGGAGAGGGCGCGGGCCAGCGGGTCGCGGCGCGGAGGTAGGCGAGTCCGAGGGCGAGGCCGAAGATGAGGTGGGCGGCGATGGTGACCAGGACAAAGCGTGTGGTCATGGGGATGTTGAAGAACTTGGTGTAGGGTGAGGCGAGGAGGCAGAGCTCGATACCGAGGGCCATGAGCGAGGACCAGAGGATGGGGTTGCGGAGCGGTCCGCGTGTTGCGTGCGGGGTGGGTGCCGCGGGCGCACACAACGCGGTGAACATGACGCCGAAGGTGATGCCGTTGGAGAAGTGGTACGACCAGCCGAGGAGGTGGGCGAGGGTGGAGTATGTTGGCTGCTCGGCGGGCTGTCCGAGGATGAGCGCGCCGAAGCGGGGGAAGACTTTGAAGAGGGGCATCTGCGGGACGCCCAGGCGGGCGAGGCCCCAGGCATCGGAAAAGACGAAGGGGAGTCGGAAGATGTCGTAGGCGACGGCGGCGAGGAGTCCGGCGAGCGAGCCGAGCATGACGTAGCGGAAGAGTTGACCGGTGCCCCCGGAGCGGTCGAGAGCGGCGAGGGCGTAGAGGGCGATGGTGGCGGGGGTGAGGACCGCGTAGAAGAAAGAGCGCATGGAGCAGAGGTTGTACATCTCGGCGAGCAGGCACCAGATGGAAGCGGCCGCCAGGACGAAGACGAGAGCGCGGCCTGATGGAGTCCACTGGAGGACGGCGGGGAGGGGGGTGGTTGCGTTTCCTGGCGGGAAGGGCATGGTGCGAGTGTACGGGCGTCGTCGCGGGTGATGGGGTGTGTCCCCGAAGCGGGGGAATGGAGCGGATTTTGGTTGCAACGGGTTGGAATCCGTGCATACTCCACAAGGAGATACGTCGCGCCCGGGGTTCTAGGCGAGATGTCACCATTGGAGCCGAACGGATGCCGATTTTGATTCGAGGAATCTCACTGTTTGCCGGTCTTGCGGCCTTGAGTTCTGGGGCGTGGGGCGGGATCGGGTTTTTGACCCAGGACCGCTCGATTACGGCGTCGACTTCGGCGGATGGGAACTCTCAGACGATCGCCGCGCCGGGGTTCGGCGCGTTTGTCGCGAGTCTGAATCTCTCGACGACGTTCCAGACGCCCGGGGGCGGAACGGGGACGAACAAGGCTGGGGCGGGGATTGACTGCCAGCTCGACCCGGACGCGATCGTTGTGAACGGGTCGCTGTTCGGGGCCGGGGGGCTGAGCGTGGGGACGGGGACGCCGAGGTTGGAGACGGGCGACGCGGCGGTGAGTGTTTCGGTTGGTTTTCAACTGGACGTGGCGACGCCTTTTTCGTTGTTTGCGTCGCGTCGGCCGAGCGACAACCCGGGTGATCGGTTCAAGATCAAGCTGAAGGATCCGAACGGGAACCTGCTGGTGTTTGTGGATCAGACGATGCCGGCGCAAGAGGTGAACCTGTCGGGGGTGCTGATCCCCGGCGTGTATTCGCTGGACTACGAGGCGCAGTTCTCGGTTGATGGCGATGAGACGATCCGGGATCTGTCGTTCAATATGCAAGTCCCGTCGGCGGGCGGGTTGGGTTTGCTGGCGGCGTCGGCGGGCTTGTTGGTTCGTCGGCGGCGTTCGTTCTCGCAGCGCGGGGTTGCGACGAACGAGGCAAGTTCTGATTGCAGCGAATGACCGAAGCTGCGCGCCGCGAGCGTGTGATTACTTGGCGATGTCGAGTTCACGCTTGAGCGCTTGCGCTGCCTGCGTATCGCCGGCGCGTTCGTAGATTCCCAGGAGAGCTTCGCGGGCGGCGCGGAGCACGGCGGGAGTGGCGGCCCCGGGCGCTTTGAGCGCGGGGAGGACGCGTTCCAGTGTGGCGCGTGCTTGGGCGTCCTGGTGCATCTCGGCGAGCGCAACCGCGATTTTCGACTCGGTTGCGGCGATCTGCGGGGCATCCTTGGGTTGGTGTTCGGTCTGCCAGTCGAGCGCGCGGCGGAGCCAACTGATGGCCTCGGGCTGCTTGCCCTGTTGGCGGAGAGCCTGCGAGAGCGACGTGATGGTTTGGATTCGCCCGGGGTGATCGGGGCCGAAGGCTTTGTCCCACGCTTGGGCGGCGGCGGTCAGGATTTCGACCGCGCGGTCGGGGTGATCGGCGCGGAGTTCGGCGAGACCAAGGTTCGATTGGGCGCGGACGATGAGCGGGTGGTCGGGTCGGAGGAGGGCGCGGCGAGCGGCGATCGTCCTCTCGAACTCCTCGATTGCGGCGGGGAGATCTCCCTTCTGGAAAAGCGCACTGGCGAGGTTGTTGCGGGACTCGGCGACGGCGAGACTGGCGTCGCCTTCGAGGGCGGCGCGGGAAGCTATGGCTTCGCGCTGAGTCGCGATCGCCTCGTCGGTCTTGCTTTGAAGTCGAAGTGAAGCGCCGAGGTTGCTGAGAAGGCGGCCCTCGCGCTCGGTGTGGGCGTTGCCGGCGCGGGCGCGTTCGCTGGCGAGGAGTTCGCGGAAGCGCGCTTCGGCCTGGGCGTGCTTGCCTTCAAAGAAGAGGAGTTCGGCGAGATCGACCTGGAGGTCGAGGTAGGTGTCGGAAACTTCAGGGAGGGCGGCGAGTCCGCGCTCGGCGCTTTCGAGGAGCGGGCGTGCGTCGGCGAGCATCCCGAGGGACATCTGGGATCGGCCGATGGCCTGCTCGGCGGCGGCGCGGGTGAGCGGGTCGGTGGGGGGCGTGGATTTGAGCGCTTGTGCGGCGTCTCGGAGTACGGTGCCGAGTTTGGCGTCGGGCCCTTGGTTGGCGGTTTCTGCGCCGCCGATGACAGCCATGAGGTATCGACGGGTTTCGGTGAGGACGCGGTTGGAAGCGGCGAGTTCGTCGCGCTGGATCGTGAGTTGTTGGGCCTGGCGGTAAAGGATGATTGACGCGGTGGTGAGGAGCGTGACCGCGGCGGCGGAGAGCGTGACCGTGAAGGCGTGACGGCGGACGAACTTGGAGGCGCGGTAGGCCAGCGTGTCGCGGCGGGCCTGGACGGGCATGCCTGCGAGGTAGTGGCCGACGTCGGCGGCGAACTGTTCGGCGGAGCCGTAGCCTTTGCGGAGGGCCATGAGGATGACGTTGTCGAGGTCTCCGCGGAGCTGGTTGCGGAGGCGGGTGGAGGAAACTCCACGGGTCTTAGGGACATCGACACCGGCGGGTTGCGCGGATTCGGCGGGGGCTGCGTTGAGCGTGCCCGGCGGGGTGTGAACGCCGGGGGAGCTGTTGAGTACGCCGGAGGTGCCCCGAAGGCGCGAGACTTTCACGGTGATGGCGGCGCTGGGCGCGGGCGGCACGAGCGTGCAAATGACGCGGCGGAGTTCCTCGGTGGTGCGGACTCCGAAGTGGTAGGGGCGTGTGCCGGTGAGGAGTTCGTAGAGAACGACGCCGAGGGAGTAGACGTCGGTGGCGGTGGTGACCGGGCCGCCGTCGATCTGCTCGGGGCTGGCGTACTCGGGGGTGAGTCGGCGTTCGGTCTCGGAGGTGACGCTGCGGGGCGAGGGAGGGTCGGTGTCGCTGCCGGAGAGGACCTTGGCGATGCCGAAATCGAGGAGCTTGGGGACACCCGCGGCGGTGACGAGGATGTTGCTGGGCTTGAGGTCGCGGTGGATGACGAGATGCTGGTGGGCGTGGTGAACGCCGGCGCAGACGTCGCGGAAGAGGGCGAGTCGTTCGCGGACCTTGAGGCGGTTGCGGTCGCAGTAGGTGTCGATGGGGGTGCCGTCGACGTACTCCATGACGAGGAAGGGGCGGGCGTCGGGAGTGACGCCGCCGTCGAGGAGGCGGGCGATGTTGGGATGGTCGAGGGCGGCGAGGGTTCGGCGTTCGGCGGCGAAGCGGCGCAGGATTTCTTCGGAATCCATGCCGCGTTTGACGACCTTGATGGCGACTTTCTGGTCGAATTGGCCGTCGCTGCGCGAGGCGAGATAGACGGTGCCCATGCCACCGGAAGCGAGTCGTTTTTCGACTCGGAAAGCTCCAAGGGTTGAGCATTGGGTCGGGGGGTTCGAGCTTGGCGGACTCGCTGGTAAGCTGGTCGATGCCGCGTCCGAGGGCGGGCTGTTCGAGGAACGAGCCGATGCGGGCGGCGGAGGCGACGAGGGCGCGGACTTCGGACTGGAGTTCGGCGTCGTTGTTGCACAGGCGGTTGATTGCTTCGTCGCGGTCGTTTGGGGCGAGGGTGGCGACCTCAAAGAAGATCTGTTCGATGCGCGCGAGGCGTGGCCCGGGCGCGTTCGGCGGCGGGTTGTTGGCGGGCGTTCCTTGGTTTTCGGGTGTTTCCACTCCGTCTGGTCCTTGGGGATGTTGGGGCGGGGTGGTGGTCTTCGAGGGTTGAGATGGTGGTCGGGGATGGAGGCGCGGATCAAGGAGAGCGTGCGGGAGAGGGAGAAGAAGAGTCGGCTCGGAGCGCCGACCTACCGCGGGAACTACCACTGGCTAGGCGTTGCGGCGTTCGATGTCTCGGCTGAGCCAAACTCGGGCGAATTGCCAGTCGCGGGCGACGGTGCTTTCGGAGATTCCGAGGGCGAGGGCGGTCTGTTCGACGGTGAGCCCGGCGAAGAAGCGGAGCTCGACGACGCGGGCTTTTTGGGCGTCGACCTTGGCGAGTCCGGTGAGCGCTTCGTCGAGCCCGACGAGGTCCACTTCGGGGGCGGTGCCGACTCCGAGGGCCTCGTCGAGCGGGACGCGGGCGACGCCGCCGCCGCGTTTGACGCGGTTGCGGTGGCGGGCGTGATCGGTGAGGATTCTTCGGATGGCGCGGGCGGCCGCGCCGAAGAAGTGGGCGCGGTTTTCCCACGGGGTCTGGTTGGGTCCGACGAGTCGGAGGTAGGCTTCGTGGACGAGGGCGGTGGCCTGGAGGGTTTGGGCTTTGCCCTCGTCGTGGAGGTAACGGGCGGCGATGGTGCGGAGTTCCTCGTAGACGATGGGGAAGAGTTCGTCGGTAGCGGCGGATTCGCCCTGCTGGGCGCGGGCGAGGAGCAGGGTGACGGACGATTGTTGGGAAGTCTCTGGTTGTCGGTCGGTCATGTTTGGTGTCCCGGGGATTGAAGCGCGAGCGGGGCTCGGTCTCAAGGCGGGGCATGGTTCGCGTCTGGATGCGGGGGAGGGCCTCTTGTTGGTCATGCGTCTCCTGGGAGGACGGACTGTCACGGATTCGGAGCGGGCGTGAAAGTTGTGGGAGTTACGAGCGGCTCGGTGTTGGTCTGCACCCGCAGGGCGGGTTGGTCGGTAGTTTTTTCGGACTGAAGAACCCGGAGGCCTGAGCATGTTGAACGGGGTGATCGCGGCGTGGATGGTCGGAGCGTGGGGCGTGGTGCCGCCGCAGGGCGGGTCGGAGGCCGCGCGTTGGATTCGGGAGCACGCGATCGAGGTCAAGACACCGGTGGCGGGGCACGGGTTTGACGATCTGGACCCGCTGAAACGAGTGATCGGGGACGCGAGGATCGTGTCGTTGGGTGAGCCGACGCACGGGACGCGGGAGGCGTTCCAGTTCAAGCACCGGATGTTCGAGTTCCTGGTGGAGCGGATGGGGTTCTCGATCTTCTCGATCGAGGCGAACATGCCCGAGGCGTACGCGTTGACCAGGTATGTTCAGGGCGGGGACGGTGATCCTCGGAAGCTGATTGACGGGATGTACTTCTGGACGTGGAACACGGAAGAGGTGTTCGAGATGGTGGAGTGGATGCGGTCTTGGAACGCGGCCCACCCGGGCCGGACGCCGATCCAGTTCACGGGGTTCGACATGCAGACCTCGACGGTGGCGGCGGCGAACGCGCTCGCTTTCTTGAAAGCCCACGCGCCGGACCTGGCGGAGCGGGCGGCGACGGCGTTTGACAACGCGGGGAAGGTTGATTTTTCCGGTGGGGGGAAGGACTCGTTCGTCACGGCGTCGGGGTCGTTCCCGGCGGCGGTTGCGAAGGGGAAGAAGCTCAAGTTCTCGACGTGGATTCGAGTGGAGGGCGTGGACGGGTGGGCGGGCGCGTGGTGGCGGTGCGATACGCCGCTCGGGGTAGGCGGGTTCAACAACATCGCCGACCAGAAGATCTCTGGAACGGCGGACTGGAAGCGGTACGAGTTCACGATCGACGTGGACGCGGACACCACCAAC
>JBGAOD010000043.1:0-9084 GCA_044221955.1 Phycisphaerales bacterium
CCCCACCGTCAGCCAGCTCGATTTCTCCGACCTGGACATGGTCCTCACGGGCCACAAGGACGGCGTGAACATGATCGAGGTCGGCGCGGCCGAGGTCGATGAGGCGACGACAATCGCCGCCATCAAGTTCGGCATCGAGTACATCAACGAGACACTCGGCATGATCGACGAGCTGGTCGGCAAGTGCGGCACGAAGAAGGTCGTGGGCGAGCTGGTCCTCCCCACGCCCGAGATCACCGAGAAGGTGAAGAAGCTTGTCGAGAAGGACCTCACCGCGGCCCGCCAGATCAACGGCAAGCAGGCCCGCAACACCAAGGTGGACGAGCTCCGCAAGGCGATGCTCGAGACGCACTTCGCCGTCAAGGACACCGGCAACTACGCCGAGTACGCCGCGTCCGTGAAGGCCAAGGCCCACGCCAAGGAAGCCTTCAAGCGGCTCGAAGAGAAGATCACGCGCCGGCTGATCGTCGAGAAGAAGACCCGCGCCGACGGGCGTGGACCCAACGATATCCGCGCCATCACCGCCGACGTCGGCATCTTCGCCCGCACCCACGGCTCGGCCTTCTTCCAGCGCGGCGAGACGCAATCGCTGGTCTCCGTCACGCTCGGCACGTCCAAGGACGAGCAGATCATCGACGGGCTCATCGCCGAGTACAGCAAGAAGTTCACCCTGCACTACAACTTCCCGCCCTTCGCCACCGGCGAGGCCAAGCGCATCACCGGCCCGGGCCGCCGCGAGATCGGTCACGGCGCGCTCGCCGAGCGTTCGCTGCTGGCGATCCTCCCCAGCCCCGACGAGTTCCCATACACGGTCCGCGTGGTCAGCGACATCACCGAGTCCAACGGCTCCTCGTCCATGGCCTCGGTCTGCGGCGGGTGCCTCGCCCTCATGGACGCCGGCGTCCCCATCAAGGCGACCTGCGCCGGGATCTCGGTCGGCCGCTTCTCTGACGACAACGACCAGAATGAGATCTTCGTTACCGACATCATCGGCGAGGAAGATTTCTTCGGCGACATGGACTTCAAGGTCTCCGGCACCCGCGAGGGCATCACCGGAATCCAGCTCGACCTCAAGGCCCGCGGCCTGAAGGTGCCGCAGATCGAAAAGATCCTCGAGCAAGCCCGCATCGGTCGCCTCGACATCATCGCGGTGATGGAGCAGACCATCGCTGCCCCGCGTCCGGCCATCAGCCCGCTGGCCCCGCGCCTCGTCTCGCTCCAGATCGATCCGGAGAAAATCGGCAAGCTCATCGGGCCGGGCGGCAAGATGATCCGCTCGCTGCAAGACCGCTACGGCGTCACCATCGACGTCGAGGACGACGGCAAGGTCACTATCGCGGCGCCCAACGGCGACTCGATCGATTCCGCCCGCGGCGAGATCGAGGCCCTGTGCGCCGAGATCAAGGTCGGAACGATCTTCACCGGCAAGGTCGTCTCGACCAAGGACTTCGGCGCGTTCATCGAGTTGGCCCCCGGGACCGACGGCATGTGCCACATCTCGGAATTGGCCGAGGGGTACGTCAAGAGCGTCGGCGACGTGGTCCGCATTGGCGACATCGTGAAGGTCAAGGTGATCCTGGTGGACGACCAGGGGCGCATCAAGCTCAGCCGCAAGGCGGTGCTGATTGACGAGGCTCGGAAGAATGCACCATCTGATCAGGGGGCTCCGGCGAGCCACTGACCCGTCGAGACGGGTGTTGTCGGCACAGGTTTGTGCCGTCGCAGAAGAAATATTCGATTCCATCGCGCAGGCCGCCCCCTTGGGCGGCTTGTTTGTTGTTGCGTTGTGACGGTGAACCGTGATAATCTGGAGAACCTTCAGCCGTAGGGGGCTTGGTTCGCGGCTGATGTGCGGGTAAGGGCCCGGGGTTGGAGCCGCCTTGACGCGGCGATCGTCGGGCTTTCTAGGGTTTGACTTCCGCAGGGGGCGCGCCGTGAGTGAGCAGTCAGCGCAGCGCATCGAGGGCGTCGAAGGCGTGGTCAAGTGGTTCGATCCGCGCAAGGGCTTCGGCTTCATCATCGGCCCGGAAGGCCAGGATATTTTCGTTCATTTTTCCGTCATCCAGGGTGACGGGTTCCGGGTGCTCAAGGACGGCTCGTCGGTGACCTACGACGCCGCCAAGACCGAGAAGGGCTGGCACGCGAGCAAGGTAACTCGGAACGAGACGGCCGAGGTGCAGGTCGTCCCGCGGCGCGGGTACGAGCGATCGCCGCGGCGGTAACGTGGATGTTGCCCTCGGGGGACGGGAGCGCCCATACTCTGGGCGTGCCCGCGGCTGTGTCGACATTCCTGATCGGACTCGGGACCGGGGCGGCTGTCAGCGCCGCGTTCTGGTGGTGGACGAACCGTCGCGTGGTGCGCAAGGTCCGTGCGGCCGAACGTCGGGCTCGTTCGGCGGAGCGGTTGGCGGAGCTGGGGTCGATGACGGGCGGGCTGGCGCACGAGATCAAGAACCCGCTCTCGACGATCGGGCTGAACGCGCAGTTGCTGGCCGAGGGCGTGGAGGAGCTTGAAGTTGACGCCGAGCACAAGGGGCGTTTGCTGCGCCGGCTCGGGTCTCTGAGGCGTGAGGCCGAGCGGCTTCGGGGAATTCTGAACGATTTTCTGGAGTACGCGGGCGAGCTTCGGCTGGATCCCCGGCCGTCTGACCTGAACACGGTCGTGGAAGAGCTCGCGGATTTTTTCATGCCCCAGGCCGAGAAGCAGGGCGTCCGGCTTCGCACCGACCTTGCCCCGGGGCCGCTTCCGGCGTGGATCGACGTTCCCTTGATCAAGCAAGCGGTGCTGAACCTGATGCTCAACGGCGTGCAGGCGATGGGAGGGATGAACTCGCCCGAGCGCAGCGAAACGGGCCCGGCACCGACCCAGATCATCGCGCGTGAACTGATCCTGCGAACCAACACGGCGCTGGACGCGGAGCGTCAGCCCACCGCGGTGCTGCACGTCATTGATACCGGCCCGGGAATCTCTGAAGAGACGCTCGGGAAGGTTTTTCAGCCGTATTTCACGACCAAGTCCGGCGGCACCGGGCTTGGTCTTCCGGCGTCGCGTCGGATTATCGAAGCCCATCACGGGCGGATCGATATCCACACTGAGCTTGGGCGGGGGACGGACTTTACGATCACGCTGCCGCAGGCCGAGCCCGCGGCACGGCCCGAAAAGCCCGGCATTTGGCCGCGGAAGCGCGGGGCTAGCGTCTGAACCCCAGCGGCTGCTCGACCAGGGCGTAGAGTTCGCGCAGGACGGTCATCCCCAGGTATCCGGCGGCCGCGAGCCCGGTGAGGACGAGCCCGTCGCGGGAATTGTCGTTGCCGAACATCCACGCCCCGCAGCAGAAGCTCATCGCGAGCACGCCGTACCTTGTGAGCTTGTCGGCCATGCGAGGCCCGCGCCCCGTGATGTTTGCTTTGCGCCACGCGACCCAGACCAGCACGATCAGGACGCTCCCCACCCATGCGGCGCAGGCGGGCCTGACCCACCCGGGCCAGAACCCTCCGGCGAGCTTGTTGCGCGACCAGCCGAGCCAGACCAGGGCAGCGCTCCATGCGGACCAGCCGGCGACGGTCGTGAGCCAGGCGCGGGAGGAGACCGGCGGCATCTTGCGCCCCAGGACGTGGGCCGCGGCGCTGATGGCCGTCATCAGCGTGAAGACCAGCCAGACGGGGACGAGGAAGCTCAGGTGCGAGTTGGGCACGAGCATGTGCCCGCTGTAGATGAGCCCGTAGGAGACGAACCCGAAGGCGGGCACGAACCGCGCGGCCCCGTTGAAAACAAGGATCGCGCCGGCGAGTAGGATCGTCATCAGCACGGCCCGGATGCCGAAGGGCGTTGCGCCCAGCACGGCGACGATCAGGGCAGACGTGACCAGCATGACGGCGGTGTCCATCCCCGCGGCCCCTGAGGCGAGCGGTCGATCGGGCTTGAGGGCGCGATCGCGGCGCAGGTCCAAGATGTCGTTGAGGGCCATGCCGAAGCCGAAGAGGCCGAGCGCGTTCGCGGCCGAACTCGCCAGGAGGAGCCAGAGCGGCTCAGCGAGCAGTGCGGCGTGGGTGGCTTCGGCCGTTTCGTGCCTGGTCCACAGGATCACGAACCAGGCGTTGGCAACGACGGCGAAGGCGGTCGAGACGCGTGAGAGACGGAGGACGGGGCTGAGCCTTTCTAGAAGCCAGTGCATTGGCCCGATCCTAGTGGTGTTTCCGAGGCGGAGCGTGCGTCCGAGTCGGTTCTGGGCCGGTTCTTGTCCCGCTCTGCGCCCACCAGAGGATCCGCGTTCACAAGACGGAGGTGAACGTGGCGCACTGAGTTCTCAGCCGGTGCCCGGCATGGGAACTACAATGGGTCTCTGGACATGCCAAAGCTCCCTCGAAAAACCCGTGCCGTCCCCCACTACCGGATCGCCGTGGTGGTGAGCCTTTATACGCGCAGCGTGACGGACGCTCTGCTCGTGGGCGCTCGAACGGAGTACGCGGCGCGCGGCGGGAAGGCCTCTGACCTCTCCGTGTACGAAGCGTCGGGCGCGTTCGAGACGGTTCCGCTGGCCCTCGCCGCGGCAAGGTCGAAGCGTTTCGACGCGGTGGTCGTTCTGGCCTGCATCATCAAGGGCGAGACCAGCCACGACCAGGTGCTCGGGCACGCGGTGACACAAGGGCTTGTCCACGTTGCGCTCCAGACCGGGGTTCCCGTGGGGCTCGGTGTGCTCACGGTCGATACGCCCGAGCAAGCCCAGGCGCGGGCGGGGGGCACGCACGGCAACAAGGGTCAGGAAGCCATGGCCGCGGCGCTCGACACGGCGGCGCAGGTCCGGGTTATCCGCGCGGGGCGCGCGGCGAAGAGCCCGGGTGTGCCTCGCCCCGCTCGCGTGCTCCCGGACAAGTCACGCCGCGGAGCAAAGAGCTGACATGGCGACTCCCCGCGATATTCGGAAGCTCGCGTTCCAAGCGCTCTACCAACTGGACGTGCGCGGCGAGGCCACGCCCGAAGAACTCACCGCGTCCGTTGCCGCCGAGTCCGAGCTTTCGACCAAGGCCGTCGCCACCGCCGTTTCGCGTGCCATCGCGGCGTACAAGGACCGCGCCAAGGCCGACAAAATGATGGAAGAACTCGCGCCCGGTTGGCCGGCCTATCGCCAGGCGGCGGTCGATCGCGCGATCCTGCGTTTAGCGCACTGGGAGATGACCTCCGGCCTGACCAGTCCCAAGATCGTGGTCAACGAGGCCGTCGAGCTTGCCAAGGCGTTCAGCACAGACAAATCTCCCGCGTTCGTGAACGGGCTGCTCGATAAGGTGCTCAAGCAGGTCGTGGCCTCGGGCATCACCGGACCGCTTGTCCCACAGGATGCCCCGATGAGCGACATCTCGCCCGACGAGGCCCTGAGCTAAACCACTTCACTCGATCTGTCTTCAGTCAGTCCTCGGTCCTCAGCCCTCCCCATGAGCTTCCTCAAGACCATCATCTCCAAGCTCAAGCAAGGGCTCGACAAAACGCGCGAGTCCTTTGTCGCCGGGCTGCGCTCGATCCTGCTGGGAAGAAAGCTCGACGAGCAACTGATCTCGGAGATCGAGTCGCGCCTCATCCAGGCCGACGTCGGCGTGAAGACCACCACGCGGCTCATCACCGCGATCCGCGGCGACTTTCGCTCGGGCAAAGTCGACAAGGGCGAGCAGGTCCTCGATTACCTCAAAGAAGAGCTCAAGCGCATGTGGCCCGAGAGCGACCGCCGCCTGCTCCTCCAGCCCAAGGGCGAAGGCCCGACCGTCATCCTCGTCACGGGCGTCAACGGAGTGGGCAAGACCACCAGCATCGCCAAGCTCTGCTCGCTGCTCCACGCGCAAGGGCACTCGGTGATGCTCGGCGCGTGCGACACGTTCCGCGCGGGGGCCGTTCGTCAGCTCGAAATCTGGTCCGAGCGCCTCAACGTCTCGGTTGTCAAAGGCCAGCAGGGCGGCGATCCGGCCTCGGTCGCGTTCGACGCCTGCACCGCCGCGAAGGCCCGCGGCGTCGACGTGCTCATCCTCGACACGGCCGGCCGACTGCACACTCAAGACCCGCTCATGCGGCAGCTCACCAAGATCCGCTCCGTCGTTTCGCGTCAGATCCCCGGCGCGCCGCACGAGGTTTTGCTCGTTCTTGATGCCACGAGCGGGCAGAACGCGCTGCGCCAGGCCGAGGAGTTCGGCAAGGCCGTGGCCGCCGCGCCCGAGCACCAGGGCATCACCGGGATTTTTCTCACCAAGCTCGACGGCACCGCCAAAGGCGGCATCGTCATCGCCATCAAGGACACCACGGACATCCCCGTGAAGTTCATCGGCGTCGGTGAAACCCCCGAGGACGTGCAGGCCTTCGACCCGGCGGCGTTTGTTGAAGCGCTCTTTGCGCAATAACCGCTCGCGTTCGCGCTGAGCGTTCTTCCGGCTCCCGTTCGTTCTGGTCAACCGTGCTCCACGCGCTCCCGCATTGCGTCGATACAGCGTCGGACCAGCAACGGCGGTCGGGACGCCCTTGGTCACACGGAGCGCAGCATGAGCAACGTCCCCAGCATGAGCGGCGACATTCTTCTGGACGCGGGCACGAACGAGCTCGAGGTTCTTGTCTTCAAGCTCGGAGGCGGTTCCTTCGGGCTCAACGTCGCCAAGGTCCGCGAGGTCATCCGCCCCGTGCAGATGGTGGCCGCGCCCCACCAGCACCCCTCGGTGCTGGGCATGTTCACCATCCGCGGATCGGTCCTGCCGGTCGTTGATCTGTCGGCCCACCTGGGGATGGTCGAACCGTCCCTCGACGCCAAGCGGCCCGAGGGACGCATCATCATCACCGAGTTCAACGGCACGAAGACCGGTTTCCTGGTCGACGGTGTCGAGCAGATCCACCGGGTCAGTTGGACGAAGATCCAGCCCGCCCCGGAGGTGCATGTCGGTTCGGGCCCGGCGCAGGCCGCGGGCTGCACCACCGGCGTGCTCGAGCTCAAAGGGCGGCTCGTGCTGATGGTTGACTTTGAATCCGTCGCCGATTCGATCCTGGCGGAGAAGAGGCTGCACGTCGATCGCGTCGACAACCCCACGAACGTCGATCGAGGCTCCAAGCGGGTCGTCATCGCCGAGGACTCCCCGTTCATGCGCCAGTTGATCCGCGATATTTTCATCAACTCGGGGTACGCCAAGATCGAGGTCTACAGCGACGGGCAGGCCGCCTGGGAAGCGATCTCCAAGCCGGGGCCGAGCATCGACGCGATCGTCAGCGACATCGAGATGCCCCGCATGGACGGGCTGTACCTGACACGCCGAATCAAGGAAACGGCCCATCTCAAAGCTGTTCGCGTGGTGCTCTTCAGCTCGCTCGTGAGCCAGGACAACCTCAAGAAGGGCCAGCAAGTCGGGGCCGACGCCCAGGTCTCCAAGCCCGAGCTCTCGGAGATGGTCCGGTTGGTTGACCGGATCGTCAGCGGCTTGCCGGTGGAATCGACGTTGACCACCGACGCCGCGCCGAGGGTCGCGGCCTAGCCGGTGCCCACCCACAGCGCCAAACAAGGACGGGCTCTGCGCCGCGATGCCCGGTATACTGGACCCTCCCGTCATGGGCCGTTCGCGGGGAGCGGGCCTGCGCGGGCCCAGCGCTCGGGGCGTTCGAGCGATGTACTGAATCGGCCCTTGTCCTGGACGCAAGCCCGATGGCCCAGCTCGAAACTCAAACCAACAGTGGCCCGGTGAACCAGCGGGCCGAGCTGCGCCGCTGCCTGCGTTCCCTCGGCGGGCTGCTCGCGGTCTTTGCCGTGTTGTACGCGTTTTTCTATGCGATCCATACCCGCTTCCCTTATGTGGAGACCGGGGCCGTGCTCGTCAAGCGTGCCAAGCGTGAGATGGCCCGGTCGGGCGCGCCGTTCGCGGAAGCTCCGGCGGGCGCGCTGAAGGTCATGACGTTTGGCAACAGCAAGACGCTGAGCGGATTCATGCCCGCTCTCTTTGACCGCGTGGTCGCTGAGGGCGGCGTCTCCAATGTGTTCTCGGTCAACTACGGGCTCCCTGGTGACGAGAGGTTCGTGGGCGATCTCGAGACCATGGCCCAGCGCGGGGTCGCGCCGGACGTGGCCCTGCTCATCATCCCCTGGACCGCCGCTGACGAGCCCGGGCCCACGTTTTTCCAGTTCGTCCGGCACGAACGCGAGATCATGGACCAGCTTTTCCCGTTCCGGCACCTGCCGCGTGACTCGGCCATCATGTTTATTGAGGCGCACGGCAGCCCGGGGCGGTTCTCGGGCGTGTACCACGAGAGCAAGCGGATCGTGGAACAAGTCCAGACCGACCGCGGGTACTACTTCATCGCGCGCCAGAGCCACTACGCCAACGACGAGCTGCCGCCGGACTTCCGCTCGCCCGGGGACACGCCCAACGTCCCCTTCGAGCGCACGATCCCGGCGGGGCCGGTCCGGGATCGCCTGCTCGCGACACTCAGCGCCCATCATGTGCGCACGGTCTTCATCCCCACGTACTACCGGGAGAACGAGTTTGCCGCGCCAGCACCGATGAACGCGAAAGCGGCGGCGGGCCTGAGCGATCATCCCAACGTCGAGATCGTCGGGCCCGATTGCCTGCGCTTCCCGAACAATCTCTTCTCTGACGCGACGCACCTGAACCCGCGCGGCGCGGAGGTGTACACCCGCGCGATCGCGGGGCTTGTCGTGCCGCGTCTGAAGCAACCATCCCCTGCACAACCGCCCCCCTCAAAGAACTGAAAGGCGCGCATGATTTTCACGACCTTTCAGTTCGTCATCTTCTACGTGGTGGTCTTTGCGCTGTACTTCCTGCTGCCCCGCTCGGCCCGGCACCCGCTGCTGCTGGTTGCGAGTTACTACTTCTATATGTGCTCGGTGCCGTGGTACATCACGGTCATCATCGCGATCACACTCATCGATTTTTACGCGGGCATCAAGATGGAGGAAGCCCGATCGCACTCGGTCAAACGGGTGTTCCTGGTCCTGAGCCTGGTGTCGAACCTGGGCATCCTGATCGCGTTCAAGTACGCCGGGTTCTTTGCGAGGAACATCAACGACGTGCTGGGGCTGGGTGTCCCCGTGCTGCAATTCGTTCTGCCGC
>JBGAOD010000043.1:9106-29188 GCA_044221955.1 Phycisphaerales bacterium
CGCTCTACGTCGCGTTCTTCCCGCAGATGGTCGCGGGGCCCATCGAGCGCCCCAACAACCTGCTCCCGCAGTTTCATGTGGACCACCCCCTGCGCTACGAGCGGGTCCGCTCCGGGCTGCAGATCGTGCTGTGGGGGCTGTTCAAGAAGGTCGCCGTCGCCGACCTGGTCGCGCCGGCGGTCAGCACGGTGTACTCGAGCCCTCAGCAGTTCTCCGGGCCGGTTCTTCTTCTCGCCACCGTCCTCTTCGCCGTGCAGATCTACGGCGACTTCTCCGGCTATTCAGACATCGCCATCGGCGTGGCCCGCATGATGGGCTACGACCTGATGGTCAACTTCCGCCAGCCGTATTTCTCGCGCAGCGTGGGCGAGTTCTGGCGGCGCTGGCACATCTCGCTCTCGTCCTGGTTCCGCGACTATCTCTATATCCCGCTGGGAGGCAGCCGCGTCGGGCCGCTGCACCGCTACGTCAACATCATGATCGTCTTTCTTATCTCCGGGTTCTGGCACGGCGCGAACTGGACCTTCGCCGCGTGGGGCGCGCTCCACGGCTTCTACCTCGTGGTCGGCGGGCTTACCGAACCGTTGCGCGAACGTCTCCGCGCAACGCTCGGGCTCGACCGTCTGGGGCCCGTCCTCGCCGTAGCGCAGGCCCTGACCACCTTCGCGCTGGTCACCCTGGCGTGGGTTTTCTTCCGCGCGGCGAACGTCCACGACGCGGTATACGTCATCACCCACATGCCCAGGTTCGCCGGCTTCCACCTGACGGACATTTTCGCCCTTGGGCTGCCACGCTTCGAGATGGCGCTGGTGCCGGTGATGATCGGGACGGTCATCGCCACGGAATGGCTTCAAGCGTACAAGCCGGCGTTCATCGTGAGGCTGTGGTCGGGGCGGCCGTTCCGCTGGCTGTGCTACTTCGCCTGCGGGTTCGGGATCATCTTCTTTGGCGTGTTCGAGAAGATCGAGTTCATCTACTTCCAGTTTTAGGGTTCCGGTGCTCTGCCTCGCCCGCGGGTCAGGGGTTCGCGGGCGCTGGCCGGGCGGCGCGCTCGGCTGACCTGCCCAGCAGGGCCCAACGGGTTCGGCGGGGTTCGGACGCTGTTCTCGGTACCTCGTTCGTGATTTCCTACGCCGATGTCGGGGGCGTTCGCACCGATCTTTCTTGCTCGAAGTCCGTAGAATGTGATAATGCAACGGGCCGCCCTCGGGCCTCACCGCGCATGCGCCATGGCTGACCCCACTCCCCAACCCGTCCCGCCGCAGACTCCTCCTCCCAGCCCGCACGCGGTCACGCAGGTTCTGGCCGCGATCGCGGGGGGCGACCGGCTCGCCTCCGACCGACTGCTGCCGATGGTCTACGACGAGCTGCGTCGGCTTGCGCGCCAGCACATGGCCCGCGAGTCCTCCGGGCAGACCCTACAGGCCACCGCGCTCGTTCACGAGGCGTATATGCGTCTGATCGGGCCCGAGGGGGGGGCGTCGCTCCAATGGGACAGCCGAGGGCACTTCTTCGCTTCCGCGGCGATCGCCATGCGCCGGATCCTGGTCGAGCGTGCCCGGAGCAAGGGCCGCATCAAGCGCGGCGGCGGCGCGGCCCGCGAGCAGCTCCACGACGAGGCCGCCGCGCAGGAGTCCGACCACGACCCCAACGCCGTCGATCTCTGCGAGCTCGATGACGTGCTGGTGAAGTTCGAGAAGCACGACGCCCGGCGTTACCAGGTTGTGATGCTGAGGTATTTCGCCGGGCTCAGCGTTGAACAGACCGCGCTGGCTCTCGGGCTCTCGGCGACCACCGTCAAGTCCGACTGGAACTACGCCAAGGCCTGGCTCCACCGTGAGATGGCGAGCGCGGGCCGCGAGTCATGAACGACCCGCGCCCTTCGTTCCCCGCCTTTGCGCCCTCGGATCTTTCCCCCGCCGATCTTTTCGACGCGGCACTGAGACTTCCGTCCGCGCAGCGTGAGAGTTTCGTTCGCTCCGCGTCCGAACGCGACCCCGCCAAGCGTGACGAGGTTCTCTCGCTGCTGCGGCATCACGACGAGGCCGAGACTTTCCTTTCGGTCAACCCGCACGTCCCCGCCGGATTCATCCCCGAATCGCTGACCGAGGCCTTGTCGCGCCCCCTCGCGCCGGGAACGGTCTTTGGTCGCTACAGGGTCCAGCAGGTTCTGGGCGAGGGTGGCATGGGTGTGGTGTACCAGGCCGAGCAGGAGAACCCGCGGCGCCAGGTCGCGCTCAAGATCATCCGCCCCGGCGTCGCGTCCCCCGAGCTTCTGAAGCGTTTCGAGTACGAGGCCCAGATGCTCGGACGGCTCCAGCACCCGGGGATCGCGCAGATCTTCGAGGCGGGCGTCGCCACGCTCGACGACGGCGTGCCCCGCCCGTTCTTTGCGATGGAGCTTGTCCGCGGCACGCCGCTCACCGATTTCGCCCGCAACGCGCACCTCGATAATTCTGCTCGTCTGACTCTCTTTACGCTTGTCTGCGACGCGGTACACCACGCCCACCTCCGCGGGCTCATCCACCGTGACCTCAAGCCCGCCAACATCCTTGTCACCGGCGACGGGCAGCCGAAAGTTCTCGACTTCGGCATCGCACGCTCGGCCAGCGCCGCCGACCAACGAAGCGTGCATACCAGCGTGGGGCAGATCGTCGGCACGATCCCGTACATGAGCCCCGAGCAGGCGACTCTCGACCCCGCCGATCTTGATACCCGCTCGGACGTGTACGCCTTGGGCGTGATCCTGCACGAGCTGCTCACGAACCGCCTGCCCTACGACGTGGATCGCAAGCCCATCGCCGAAGCGCTCGAAGTCATCCGTTCGCACGAGCCCTCGCGCCTGAGTTCCATCCGGCGCGACTTCCGCGGCGACATCGAGACGATCGTCGGCAAGGCGTTAGAGAAGGACCGCACACGCCGCTACCAGTCCGCGTCGGAGCTGGCCGACGACATTCGTCGTTCGCTGCGTGACGAACCGATCGTGGCCCGCCCGCCCAGCGTGGTGTACCAGTTCGGCAAGTTCGCCAAGCGCAACAAGTCTGTGGTCGTGGGGATGGCCGGCGTTTTCGTCGCGCTGCTGGTGGGGTTGATCGCGACGCGCCGTCAGGCTGAAAAGGCCAATCAGGCGGCCGACTCCGCGATCGCGCTGAACCTCTTTCTTCAGGACATGTTTGCCAGCGTGGACCCGGTCAATACCAAGGGCGAGCCGGTGACGGTCCGGCAGTTGCTCGACGGCGGGGCCCGGCGGATCGACTCGGCCTTCAAAGACCGCCCGCAGATCGCCGCCACGACGCACCGAACGCTGGCACGGGCGTACACGGACCTCGCCCTCTTCGAGGACGCCGAGCAACAGGCCCGAAAGGCGCTCGAGCTCTACCGCCGGGTGTTCGGCCCGAACAACCCGGGCACCGTGGAATCCGCGCGTGCGTTGACGATCGCGCTGGTGGAACTCCGGCGCTACGCGGACGCTGAGGTCATCGCCAAGGAGGGGCTCGAATCCGCCAAGATCGCGTTTGGTCCCGACAGCCAAATCGCCGAGGCGTTCGTCACCGAACTGGCGATTATCGAGGAAGCCCTGGGCAAGCCCGAGGAGGCTGAACGCCTCTACCGGCTGAGCTTCAAGTCCAGCCGCGAACGCGAGGGCACCGCCAGCCGCAGCACTATTACGGGCGCGAGCAACCTGGGCGTTTGCCTGATGGACGGCGAGAACCACCCCGATACGCTCGTCAACATCGCGAACCTCGGATCGGTCTACGAGCGGATGGGCCGGGGTGCCGACGCCGAGCCCCTGATGCGTGAGGCCGTCGAAATCTCCAAGCGAGTCCACGGGCCCGATCACCCCGACACACTCCTTTACGAGAGCAACGTGGGCGCGGTCTTGCTCTCGCAGAAACGCCTGGACGACGCGGACGCCGTGCTCACCCCTCTGATGACCAGGTGCGAACGGGTCGCCGGCCCCACCGAGATCGCCACGATGTCCACGCTCGCCGTCCTGGCGAACCTCCGGCTGGACCAGGGGCGGTTTGATGAAGCGGAGTCCATTGCGATCGATCACTACGAACGCAACGTCAAGCTGTTCGGCGCGGGAAGCCCGGTGGCCGCCGACGCCGCGAAGCTGCCCGTCAAGGTTTACGAGCGATGGGGGAAATCGGAGAAGGCCGCGCTTTGGAGTGCCCGCGCGAATCCGCCCGCGGGAGGGTCCGAGCCTCAGTGACCCGGCTTCGTTCCCGACGTTGGCCGCATGTGCTCAGCCGGCGCGGTGCTTGTGGGTTCCACGCCGCTACCCCACATCCACGGGGAGCGTTGAGATCAGGTTCGCGATCACCGCGTCGGGCGTGACCCCTTCCGCGCTGGCCTCGAAGTTCATGATCAGCCTGTGCCGCAAGGCGGGGAGCGCTGCGGCGCGGATGTCGTCGCTCGATGCGGCCGCACGGCCTTCGACCAGGGCCCGGCACTTGGCGGCCAGGATCAGGGCTTGCGCGGCGCGGGGCGAGGCTCCCAGACGCACGTACTGGTTCACCATCGGGGTCGCGAACTCTCCGCCGCCGGGGACGGAGTTCGGCTGGGTCGCGAGCACCATGCGGACGGCGTAGTCCTGGACGTGGGCGGCGATCGGAACGCGGCGGACCAATCGTTGATGGGCAACGACGGCGGCCGCGTCGAGCACGGGCTCGACGGTGGCCTCGGTTCCGGTGGTGGTTCGGTTGAGGATCTCGGCCAGTTCGGCGCGGCCCGACACTCCGACGATGAGCTTGGAGAAGAAGCGATCCAGCTGGGCCTCGGGGAGCGGGTAGGTTCCTTCCTGCTCGATGGGATTCTGCGTGGCGAGCACGAGGAAGGGTTCGGGCAGGTGGTGTGTCTGAGTACCGACCGTGACCGACCGCTCCTGCATCGCTTCGAGCAGGGCCGACTGGGTTTTGGGCGTGGCTCGGTTGATCTCGTCGGCGAGAACGATCTGCGCGAAGATCGGCCCGGGCTGGAAGCGGAACTCGCGCTGGCGCGAGCCGCCGTCGGACTCGCTTTCGACCACGATCGTCGTGCCCGAGATATCCGCCGGCATGAGGTCGGGCGTGAACTGCACACGCCCGAAGGAGAGCGACAGAGCGCGGCTGAGCGTGCGCACGAGCAGCGTCTTTCCGATGCCCGGCACGCCCTCAAGAAGCACATGCCCGCCCACGAAGAGGCATGTGAGGACTCCCTCGATCACGCCCGCCTGCCCCACGATCACGCGCGACACTTGCTCGCGGACGCCCGAGAAATCACGGCGGAACCGGTCCGCGGCGGCGAGGACTTCCTCGGGTGTTTGGGGGTCTGGCCGGGGGTCTGGCCGGGTTGGGGTGGAGGTCGGGGCTGGATTCATCGCGGCATGGTAAGCGGGACCGAGCTCGGGGCACGCCGAGAACCGCGGGGCATCATCGCCCCCACGCCCGGCACAGGCGTTGCGGTCACCGTCGAATCTTGCGCCCCTCGCCCACACCGCTGATCCGCGCCCGTGGGAATCCCGACATGCGGGCGGGAGGCTCGCGCCATGACATTGCCGAACCGTTTCAACTCTCTCTCTCGGACTCGTCTTTCCAGCAAGGGGCAAGTCCGGGAACGCTTCATCTCCGAGCAGCTTGAGCCGCGCACGCTCCTCTCGGGCTTTTCATGGACGGCGAGCGAGGTCTACCTGGCCGAGCTGGTGAACCGCGCCCGCGCCGACCCTGCGGCGGAAGCCGCGCTGCTGGGTGTGGACCTGACGCAGGCGCTGACACCGGGCGAGCTCGCCCGGCTTGGTCCGCAGGAGCCTCTCGCGCTTAACGCTCTGCTCACGCAGGCCGCACGCCTGCACGCCCAGGACATGGCCAACCGCTCCTTCTTTTCGCACGTCAACCCGGACGGAAAAGACCCGACCCAGCGCGCGGTCGATCAGGGATATTCGTTGTCGGCGGGCGAGAACATCGCGGCCGGGTATTCGAGCATCGACCTGGTTCACAAGGCGTGGCTGGAATCGCTGGGGCACCGAAAGAACGTGCTGAGTCTGTACGAGGACTTTGACGCGACGTTCCACTACGACGAGTTTGGGCCGGGGCTGTTCTATCCGACCGCCGCGGCCCCGTATACGAGCTACTTTGTTGAGGAGTTCGGGTACCAGGGCACCTCGCCGAACATCTACCTGCTGGGTGTCGTGTACGACGACGCCGACTCGAACCTGTTCTACGGCGTCGGTGAGGGCGTTGGCAACGTCCGCATCGACGTGCGTGTGCAAGGGAGTTCGACGGTCGTCGGAACCTACACGACCGACGCGGCGGGAAACTACCAGATCGCGCTGGCCCCGGGCAACTACACGGTGGTGATGACCAACCTCGCCAACGGGCTGGGCACCGTTCGTGACGTGACGATCGCGGACGAGAACGTCAAGGCCGACGCGACGCTGGACGACCTCGCCACGCCGCTGAACCTGAGCACCGTGGCCATTCCCAGCGCCGCCGCGAACGGGTCGACCAACCCGACCGACCAACTGACGGTTGTTTCGCACGATGCGCTGGGCAACGCGATCGCCTTCCGCCAGAGCACGACCGGCGTGTGGAGCGTGATCAACCTGACCTCGATCACGGCGTCGGCTTCGCCCTCGGGAGAGGTCGTGACGTGGAACGACGCGCAGGACGGGTCGTCGTTCGCCGCGGCGCCGTCGGCATCTGGGTTGCTGCTGTTCCGGCTCAACCCCAAGACCAACGTGTGGACGGTCCGCAACCTGAGCAACGAGATCGCGGGCTCGGCCAAGATCACCAGCGAGTTGACCGTCTTCATCGACATCAACGGCTTTGCGCACATCGCCGGGTTGATCGCCAACGGCGACCTTGTGACCTACGACGAATCGACGACCGCGCCGACGACTCCCTGGACGTTCAACGACATCTCGGTGTCGAGCCTGGCGGTGAACGGGCAGACCACGCCGCAATTCGTGGGCGGTTTGGTGAGCTATGTGACGCAGTGGAACGGGCTGAATATCGCGGGGCTTGACGGGTCGGGCGCGATCCAGTCCGTCTGGTGGGCACCGGGGATGACCTCGTGGCGCACCGACAACCTCTCGGCCGTGACCGCCGCGCCGGCCCTGTCGGGCGGGCTCACCGCGTACCTCACGGGCTGGGGCGGGATTAACCTCGCGGGGATCGACGGGTCCAACAAGCTGACGGTCACCTGGTGGGTTCCCGGCTTCGGCGGCAACTGGGTCACCAACAACCTGAGCGACGCGTTCAACGGGCCGGCGCTCCAGGCGTCGAGCATCTCCAGCTATGTCACGCCGTGGGGCGGGCTCAACGTGGCGGGGCTGGATCAGTCGGGCAAGGTCGTGCTGTACTGGTGGGCCCCGGGCCTGGACCAGTGGGCGGTGACCCCGATCAGCGACTTCATTGCGGGCGCGGAACTCCCCTCGGGCCAGATCCGCGGCGTGACGTCGGCGGCGGGCACCATCAGCCTGCTGGGCGTGAACGCGGGCGGGCATGTGATCCGGTACTGGTGGAAGCCGGGCGCTTCGTGGGTTGCCGAAGACCTTACGGCGTTGACCTAAAGAGCACTCTCGCCGATGTCAGATTCACCCCATCCCCCGTTCACGCGGGGGGTTTTCATTTCTACCATCCGGGGCGCGTGGGCCGACCGAGGTATGTGTCGCTCGGGGCCCGCGCCAACGCCCTTTCGGAGTTCTTCATGGTCAGCAAGCGTCCCGGCCCGCTCGAACAGTTTCACTGGGAACCCCAGCCCGCCGCGCAAGCGATTGTCAACGAGCTTCTCAAGGACTTCCTCCGGCGTTGCCCGGCCGCGGAGAAGTTTGCTCAGCGTCTGAAGGATGAAGCGGGCGGGCGGTTCGGGGATTGGGTGGACCACATCGCCGTTCCCAAGAGCCCGGCGCTGGCCGCGAAGCTCAAGACGGCGGGGTACGTTCATGCGCCCGAGAAGCACGCGCCCGACGCGTATGAGCATCCCGGCGCGATGCTCCCACGGATTCTCCTTGCCGGCCCGAGCACGCGGCTGGTCGCGTTCAAGGTCGATTCCGTCGTTGACTTCACGGTCGCCAACAATCTGCCGCTGGTCAAGGAAGTGGAAGGCGACGAGCTGTCCCGCCTGCGCATGGCGCTGGCGTTCAAGTCCGACGACGCGGAGATGTGGGTGATCGAACGGCACGGATTCCGCGCGTTTGACTACGACAGCTCAAAGATGGAACTGCGAGTGCGGGCCGTCAAGCACCTGGAGGCGTTCCGCACGCGGCGCAGGGCGTTTTCAAGCAACGCGGAGGGGTTCTCGGAGGCCAACCGTTTGGTGGACGCGGCGATCGCTGATCTCGGGCGTGATTGGGCGTGCGATCTGTGGTTTCAGGCCGAGCGTGACTACTGGCAGCGTCGCAACCGTGCGGCCCGGTTCCAGAAGGCCCGCCAGGACGCCCTGGGGCTGGGGTGGGCCAACCACGACCACCACACGTACCGGTCGTCGCGTGCGAGCTTCGCGAGCCTGGTAGCGATCCTTGAGAAACTCGGGTTCCACTGCCGCGAGCGGTTTTACGCGGGGGCGGAGGCCGGGTGGGGCGCGCAGGTTCTGGAGCAGCCGATTGCCGGTATCACGATCTTTGCAGACGTGGACATGTCGTCGGAGGAACTGCAAGGGGACTTTGCTCATAAGGGCTTGACCGATCGCCCCGGTCACCTGGGCACGGTCGGGCTGTGGTGCGAGCTGCACGGGGAGGCGTTCCTGCAGGCGGGGATGCACCACCTGGAGTGCCAGTTCGATTGGCACGCCCTGCGCGATCAGATGGCAACGATCGGCGACATCAAAACGATGGACCCGTTCACCACGTTCCCGTTCCTGCGCCAGGCGTTTACCGAGGGCGAGCAGTGGGCGGTCGAGCCGAAGAGGATCGACAAGCTGCTCAAGGCCAAGCACATCACGGCCGAGCAGGCCGAGCAGTTCAGGAAGAACGGTGCCGTCGGCTCGCATCTGGAAAACCTGGAGCGCAACGACGGGTTCAAGGGTTTCAATCAGACGGGGGTAAGCCTGATCATTGCCAAGACGGATCCTCGGCAGCTCGCGCTGCACGGGGCGTAATCAGGTTTTCGGGCCTGCGGATGCAAGCGCACGAGGGCCTGCCAACATACGATGAAGCACCCGTCCCTCCCCTGGAAGAATCCCCGAAAGGATCACCGATGTTCCGATCCGCCAGCGCTCCGCGTCGCTCCGTGCTCACCCGCACACGAACCCTCGCGGTCAGCGCCGTGCTCGCGGCGTCGGCCGGGTCTGCTTCGGCGACGTGGTCGATCGTGATCGTGAACACGCGAACGGGCGAGGTGGCCGCGGCTTCGGCGACGTGCCTGACCAACTTCGATCTTCAGGCGAACACGCCCGTCATGCTCACGGGCATCGGCGCGGCGACCGCTCAATCATCGGTCGATTCGGACTCGACAAATCGCACGTACATCCGTGACAAGCTCAACCTCGGCGTCGCGCCGCAGGACATCCTGACCGGGCTGTTGACGTTTGACACCTCTCCCCAATCGCGCCAGTACGGAATCGTGGATGTCACCGGGCACGCGGGAACGTTTACGGGCACCGGAGCGGGCAAGTGGGCCGGCGGACGCACGGGCAAGGTCGGCGAGCTTGTGTACGCCGTGCAGGGGAACGTGCTCACCGGCGCGCCCGTCGTGGACGCGGCCGTCGCGGCGATCGAGAGCACACCCGGCGACGTACCGACCAAGCTGATGGCCGCGATGGAAGCGGCGCGGTTCTACGGCGGGGACGGGCGGTGCTCGTGTACCACGGGGACTCCCGACAGTTGCGGTTCGCCGCCGCCGGTCTTCACAAAATCCGCCCACATCGCGTACATGCTCATCGCGCGCGCGGGCGACCGCGACGGCACGAACCCGATGTACAAGGGCGTGACGGCCGTCTCCATCGCGGTCGCGGATTTCAACGGCGACGGCAAGCCGGATATCGCGGCCGGGGGTGCGAGCCCTTCGATCGCGGTGCTCAACAACATCACACCGCCCGGTCGGAGCGCGATGTTCGCCCCGGGGTACAAGTCCGCGACGGGCATCACCAACCGCGACCTGGCCGCCGCGGACATGAACGGCGACGGGAAGCCGGACGTGATCGGGATCTCGAACACCGCCGACCGCGTCGCGGTCTTCATCGGGGTCGGGGACGGAACGTTCCAGCCCTGGGTGACCTACCTCACCGGGCCGCCCCGGTGTCGCTCCCCATCGGCGGCGGAACACCCGCGTTCATCGCGACGGGAGATTTCGACGGGGACGGCGACCTTGACGTTGCCGTGGGGACCACGACGCCGAACGCCGTCGTGACGTTCACGAATGGCGGAGGCGCGTTCACGCGCACGACCGTGATCCCCGCCGACGCGGCCTTGATCTCGCTCGCCGCGGGCGACGCCGACGGCGACGGCAAGGCGGATTTGTTCTTTGGCGTGGGCACCGACCCGTCGATCCGTTACGCCAAGAGCAACGGCACTGGGTTTGATGTTTCGCTCGTCCCCGCGGGCTCAGCGGTCGGCGGGATCGTTCTCAAGGACATCACCGGCGACGGGCTCCCCGATCTGGTCACCACGCTCCGTTCGACCGCGCGACTGGCGATCATCCCCCAACTCGCCGCCGGCGGCTTCGGCACGCCGATCAGCTTCCCGCTCACATTCGCGCGGAACAAGCTGGTCCTTGAAGATCTCGACGGCGACGGAGACCTCGACGCGCTGATGCCCTCGGGCACTTTGCTCATCGCCGAGGCTCTCAGCAAGGGCGTCTTCCCCAACCCCGGCGGGCTCGGTGGCGGCGATTTCTTCATGACTTTCAACGTGCCCAACCAAACGACCACCGACCCCGACCCGGTCTTCACGCTGCGCTCGAAGTTCGATTCCTGGCGGGCCGATCTGCTGGGCAAGCCCGACGCGATCGTGAGCACGGCGACGCTCGACCGCGCGTTCATTCAGGCCAACGGCGTGTCCAAGGGTGTGCTGACGGTGCGGGCCAAGGACTACACGGGAGCAGATATTCCGCTGCCCGCGTCGGCGCTGGACGTGACGAACACGAGCGGCACGCCGCTGACGAGCGCTGGAGCGGTGTCGCAGAACCTGGACGGTTCGCTGAGCGTGACGATCACGGCCGGGAACGCGTGCGGGGCGGACCATTACCGGCTGCGGCTGACGGGAAACTTCCGCGCGGTGACGCTCATGCCCGAGACGGTGGTTGAGGTTTCGCCCGCCACGGACGTCACCGCAGACGGGTTTGTCACCGGCGATGACTTTGATCTGTTCGCGGATCTGTTTGTGGCCGGGGATCTGGAGGCGGACTTCAACCACGATGGGTTTGTCACCGCGGATGACTTTGATGGGTTCGTGGCGAAGTTCATCACTGGCGGGTGCTGAGGACGCGCCCACCCACTTTCAGCCCGACCCTCGGTGGTCTCTTTGTGCTTGACACCTACCACGCAAGTCTACTATGCTTGTAGTAGACTTGCGCCTTGGAACCCTCGAAACCTCACTCGGAGCTGGCCATGAAACTCAACGCCGCTGTTCTCTCCGCGATTCTTGTGGGCTTGGCGGCGACACGGTGCGTGGGCACGCCGCCCACCGATGAACAGATCGACCACGCCGCCAAGGCCATGAACGACCTTTTCCTGAGCATGAACGGGACCATGGACGAACCCGCGGCCCAGAAGCTCGCCGCGGAGCAATTGGCGACGATTGACCTCTCGCAGGCTTCTATCGCGCAGATCCAGCGCCTCAACGATGCCGAGCTGATCACTTACGCCGACAAGCACGCCGCGATCGACGCCCGGCTGGTTGAACTGGCCAAGGACCCCGGCGCCCAGGGCGCGGTCGCCGCGGCGATGCGGATCAACAACAACCGCGAACGCCCCAACGACGAACAGCCTCCGGAAGTTCAGAAGCGACTGCGCGAGCATGTCGTCTCGCTCTATCGGGCGGCCTTCGAGCACCCCGGCGTCGCCGACTCGCTCAAGCTGGACTCGCGGGAAACGGTGATGGACGCCGTGGCGTCTCTCGGACCCAAGACCGCCGCGGTACTCGCCCCTTCGTTGCTCAAGCTGGGATCGGTGATCGGGCCCGGGATGCACCCGAACGTCGTCGGAGGGCTGCCCGGGCTCGTTCGCTGCCTGAGCACTATCGAAGGGGTTGACCCCGAGATACGCGATCAGCTTCGACTCAAGATCGCGGGCGTCATGGACGCCGCGCTCGACGACAAGTCCTTGAGCGATTCCGCACGCCGGTGGCTCAAAGGCGGACGTGCCTACCTTGACGGCGCGCACGCCCGCGCCGAACTGATCGGGCATGTCTCGCCACACCTCGATTTCACATGGAGCACGCTGCCCGGGAGCCCGCAGACCATCGCCGACCTCAAGGGGAAGGTTGTGGTGCTCGATTTCTGGGCGACCTGGTGCGGGCCGTGCATCGGGAGTTTTCCCAAGGTGCGCGAACTCCAGAAGCGCTACGAGGGTTACGACGTGGTGATCCTCGGCGTCACCAGCCCGCAGGACGCCTCGATCAAGTACCCCAACCCCGACGGCAGCGGCAAGGCCGAGTCGATCAATACCAAGGGCAACCCGGAACTGCAGTACACCCTCATGGGTGAGTTCATCAAGCACATGAACATGAACTGGAACGTCGCGTTCACCAGGCAGGACGTGTTCAACCCGGACTTCGGCATCCGCGGCATCCCGGAAGTGGCGATCATCGACGCCGCGGGGATCGTGCGTCACGCGGGGCTGCACCCGTCGATCGGCGCGGAGCACAAGATCGAGATCATCGACGGCCTGCTCAAGGAAGCGGGGTTGCGCGTGCCGGGGAAGTGATCGAAGTGAACACGAGCTCGCACGCGGTGGTGCCGAACCCGGATCTCAGCAACGCCCCAGAGCTCTGCGAAGACTCAGATCCGGCGTCCCGGGATCGATAAGAAGGTTGCCCTACTGCTCGCGCCACGCCTTGCTGACCACCCCGTCGCGGACCTGCACATACGCGGCATGGCGGGTTTCGTTGGTGCTGTCGCCGGCAAAGATCAGGAAGACGGAGCCCCCGCTGGTTTTGCGCTCGGTGTACTCCCACTTCATGAGTTCCGAACCGTCGTCGAGCTTGGTGGTCGAGCTCGGCTGACCGAGCGCGGCCTCGACCCATGATTTCGTGGTCTTGCCGGGCTCGATCTGCGAGAAGGTCGAGGAATCGACGCGGCGGCCAGAGTAGTCGGTGTGGTCGTGGCTGGTGATGAGGCACCCGCCGAGGCCGAGAGAGAAAGCGACGGTGAGGGCGGCGCTCGCGATGGAGGAGTTCTTCATGGTCAATTCCTTGGGAAGTTCGGGTCGGCCCTTGCACGCGCACCGCGAGCGGGCGAGTTCTACCGGTCCAACTCTGCCGCCACCACGTTGATCGAGCCGATCACCGCCACGATGTCGCTGAGCAGGTGCCCCTCGATCAGCTTCGCCATGACCTGATAGTTGATAAAGCTGGGCGGCCTGGTCTTTACTCGGAACGCCCGCGGCCCGCCGTCGCTGACCACGAAGTATCCCAGCTCGCCGTTCGCGGTCTCGTTCGCGCCGTAGGCCTCGGCGATCGGCGGGGTCCATCCGCGGTTGCTCATGATCAGCTCGAAGTGCTGGATCAGCCCTTCGATCGAGCCGTAGACGTCCTTCTTGTTGGGCTTGGTCATCTTGCCGTCGGCGAAGGTGTCGATCGGCCCGCCGGGGATGTTGTCGATCAACTGCTCGATGATCTTCATCGACTGCTTGATCTCTTCCACGCGGACCATGTACCGCGCGTACGCGTCGCCCTCCTGCATGATCGGCACCTGGAACTGCACGGGCTTGGCACCCTGCCCGTCCCAGTTGTCGGCGTAGCACAGGTACGGCGCGTCCTTGCGAAGGTCGCGCTTCACGCCCGACGCCCGCGCCATCGGCCCCGAGAGCGACCAGCCGATCGCCTCTTCTGTGCTGATCACGCCGATGTGCCGCGTGCGGTCCATGAAGATCCGGTTGCGGTTGAGCAGCCCTTCGAGGTCGTCCACGGCCTTGGGCAGCTCGCTGTGGATAAACGCCTTGACCATCCGCTGAAACGTCCCCTCGTCGGGCAGGTCCTGCATCGCGCCGCCGACGCGGGTCCAGTCTGGGTGGAAGCGCTGGCCGCTGATGAAATCGCAGATGTCGTAGATTTTCTCGCGGACGTTGAAGCAGTAGATGAAGCCCGTGAAGGCGTTGAGGTCGAGGCCGGCCGCGCCGACGCAGAGGAGGTGGTCCTGGATCCGCGCGATCTCGGCCATGATGGTCCGCAAGACTTTACAGCGCGGCGTCAGGTCGATGCCGAAGAGGGTCTCGACCGCGTGGTGCCAGCAGATGTCGTTGGCGATCGGCGAGAGATAGTTCATCCGCGACACGATGGTCACGTACTGGTTGTAGTCGAGATTCTCGCCGAGTTTCTCGAAGCCCGAGTGCAGGTACCCGATGTGGGGCGTGCAGCGTGCGATCCGCTCGCCGTCGAGTTCGAGCACGAGCCGCAGCGTCGTGTGCGTGGCCGGGTGCTGCGGGCCGAAGTTCAAGACCCAGCGGTCGCCGGTGTCGACGTGCGAGGCGAGGTACCCGATCTTATCGGCGTCAACACCAAGGCCATCGTCGGGTTTGAGGGTGTACGGCAAGGTCAGATCTCCGGCGTTGGTCGCGATCGCGCGTTGGGCCCAAACACAGGCCAAGCGTAGGCGTTGGCGATCACGCGGAACACACCGGCGGGGACTGTGCCCGACGGCCACTCTCTCGCCGCCCAGCCTTGTTCTCCGCGCCACATCCACCTTTGGAAGGGCGGCCGAGCGAACCCGGAAAGGCAGACGCGCGGACAACGTGATCGGAGGGAAGCCAACGCCCCCCTATGTCCCCCGCGAATCCGAGGCCGTACACTCTCGGTCCCGGGGCGGTAGCTCAATTGGTAGAGCACTAGCTTTGCAAGCTAGGGGTTGAGAGTTCGAGTCTCTTCCGCTCCATTCGTCGCGACAGCATCGCCGGGAGCGGCGATCTCGAAGGGTTTTCGCGGGCAGATTTCGACCTCTGTGCGACTTTCATCGGACCGAGTTGCACGGGATCTCGACTGCACCACTTGGCCACAGGTTCCGCTGTTCCTCGCGGGCTTTGCGGTTCGCGAGCGTTCGCCCCGTCGTCAACCGCGGCGAATCCGCTCGGGCATGGGGTTGGCGGACGGGTACAGAGAGTCCTTCATCATCTGCCGGGGATGCCAACCCGTATCCGATAGAGCGCGGTTCTTGCGGTCATGTACAGCGTTTGTCGATCGGCATCGCCGAACGTGAGGTTCGCTGCGAGCTCGGGGGTAGCGATGATCCCGAGCGGACGGCCTTGTGATGCGAAGACTCGGATGCCCCCGGGAGCGGAGGCGTAGATGTTGCCGCGTGCGTCGACTTTCAAACCGTCGAAGCAGATCTCGCCTTTCTCGGCGGTGAGATCGACGAGCGTGGTCGGATTGGTCAGCTCGCCATCGGCTCCGACGTCGTAGCGGACGATGACTTTCCTTCTTTCGTCCCAGTTGTCGACGTAAAGGTGCTTTTCATCGGGCGAGAACGCGAGCCCGTTGGGGCCTTTCAGGTCGGAGGCGACGAGCCTGAGTTTTCCGTTGTAGACGCAGAAGACGCCGCTGAAGGGGAGTTCTTTTCGCGGGTCTTCGTACACGCGGGGCAGCCCGAAGGGCGGGTCGGTAAAGAAGAGAGCCCCGTCGGATCGGTACACAAGGTCGTTGGGGCTGTTGAGCCGCTTGCCCTCGAACTCCGACGCGAGGACCGTGATGGAGCCGTTGGGTTCGAGGCGTGTGACGCGGCGGTTGCCGTGCTCGCAGATGGTGAGTCGGCCTTGGGGATCGAGCGTGAGCCCGTTCGATCCGGGTTGGTGGTACTCGCCGATGTTCGCGCCCCCGACGCCCGAGTACCCGCTCTTGGTACGGAAGATGGACGTCTCGCCGGTGGTCGGATCCCATCGGTGGATCACGTTCTTGTTGGGATCGCTGAAAAGCAGGTACCCGCCGAGTCCCCCGCCGCCGTAGCGTGGGTCGTTCGGTGCGACGGCCGGCACCCAGACGGGGCCTTCGACAAACGAGAAACCGTCAGCGAGTTTTTCAGCATGTGTTCCGGGCGGGGCGATTTCGTTGAACGCGGGGTCGAGCACGGTCAGGTCCGTCTTGACTGGGACGGGCGCGGTCTGCCAACCACGATCACTCTTGTAGAAATCGAGTGTCGCGGACCGGATCCACACGTAATTCGCGGGAGGATCGGAGAGCGGGCCGTTGGCGGCGAAGACGGCGAGCTCGATCTTCTGCCCGGGGGTCACATGCCGTGCGATCGTTGTTCGGCTCGGGGTGTTCCATCCGCGGATCGCCGGTCCGCCCGACTGCCCGAGCACCTCGGGGAGTTTCCCGTCGATCCACACCTCGGCATAGTCGTCGACCACGATCTCGAACACGACGGTCGCGTCAGCGGTCTGGAGGTTGCCGATGTGATCGGGGACGGTCAGGTTGATGGTGTACCAGCCGAAAGCGAGTCGGCCGTTGGTGCGGCGTTTTTCGAGGTCCGTGGGAGTGACGGATTCCCAGGGCGCTGCCTTGAACTCGGGGGTTCCCATGCGCGGGTGGATGTCGTGGGTTTTCACAACCACGCTGCCGGGCTTGAGGTCCGGGCCCAGCGCACGATTCTCGGCGTCGACGATATGAGCATCGGTGTATCGCCACTGACCCGCCACAGACGAGACGCCCTCGGCGGTTCGCAGATCGAGCACGGCATCGGGCACGGCCGGCGATTGATCGGAGCGTGCCCAACAGGTCGTCACCATCGTGCACAAGTGGATAAGGCAGGCTAAGCGTTTCATCTCGATGTACTCCATTGGGGCGATCCGCAGGTGTCGCTCCTCTGTGGGAGTGATCGCGTCATCGCGGAAAAGCGAAGATCGAAAAGACACCGAGCCGCGAGTCATGCGGCCCGGGCCTGGAGGATGGCGGCGCTCGATCACGCCGCCGAGGAGAGAAAGAGTGCTCAGTCGTCGCAGCGGCGGTGTGAGAGCCCGGGCCAGTTTCTCTCGGCCTTGGCGTAATTCCCGCTCGCGTCCTCGTTGAACAGGCGGAACGCCTCGGGCGTGTGCTGGAGCACGAGCCGCCCGTTCTGGATCTGCCAGAGCTCGGGGTTTACCGTCGAGACTTTGTTGATCGCGGCCGCGTACCCGCAGAATCCTCCGAACTGCGGAACGTACTTGCTCGGCTCCTTCTCGAAGGCGTTCTTGTGGTCGTAATCCACGAAGAAGTATGTCGCACCCTGGTAGGTGCGCGCGATGCTCGCGTTCCCTTGGCGGGGCTTGCCGTCGAGGAAGTAGGCGGTCGGGTCGTAGCCGGCGATCGCTACGCCCTTCTCATCAACATTCAGGAGAGCACGCGGCGGGGCACCTTCCCGCTCGACCAACCCGGGCCAGTTCTTGTCGGCTTTGACGAGATTCCCCGAAGCGTCCTTGTGCCACAGGTCCCAGGCCTTCTGGTTGTGCTGCAGGAGCAGCCGCCCGTCGACGACCTCCCAGAACTGCGGATCGATCGGAGAGAGCGTGTCGATCGACGCGGCGTAGGCGCACCATCCGCCGTACTGGGGTTCGTACTTCTGAGGGTTCGCGTCGAAGATCGCCTTGTGCTCGGCGGACGCGAAGTGGTACACCGCGCCGCCGTGGGACGAGCGGAACTTTGCGTCGCCCGGAATGGGCTTGGCATCGGTGATGTAGGCCACTGGGTCGTAGCCCTCGATTGCAACTCCGTTCTGATCGAGATTGAGCAGGACCTTCTGAGCGCCGACCTGGGCCGCAGCGCTATCGTCGCCGATGCACCGGCCCGGAGTTGAACACGCGGGGAGCGCGCTGAGAAGGATGAGAGACGACGCGACGGAGATTGAGTACCGAAAGGCGAGACGGGAGTTCATCGTTAGACACCTCCGAGATTCAGGAAATGGTGACGTGGTACGCTGAAGCTGATTTACTTGGCCGCCGAGGGAAGAGTCCCGCTGGACGCGGTGGCTCCCGAGATCGCAGCCGCTCCGGCGATGGCGATTTCCTCGTCTTCACCTTGGCTGTGAGCGCCGCTGACGCCGATGCCGCCGACGACGAAACCGTCGTGCACGATCGGGATGCCGCCCTGGAGCGGCGTCATCTCGTGGACCGCGGCCAGAGCCATGCGCCCGCCGTTGATCGAATCCTCGAAGGCCTTTGTGGGCTTCTTGAATAGCGCGGCGGTACGAGCTTTGCCGGTCGAGACGCTTGATCCGGCGGCGAAGGTGCCGTCGAGGCGCTGAAGCGCGATGAGGTTTCCGCCGTCGTCGACGACGGCGATGGCGCCACCGGCGTTGCGTTCCTTGGCCTTGGCGATAGCGGCCGCGAGCACGCGGTTGGCGCCTTCGAGCGTGAGGATGTGCTTCACGGAAACGGCGCCGTTCTCGGTGAGTTGGTCGTCGCAACAGGACGGCGACGCAGCGGCTGGTTTGTTGTTGGGTGACCCGTGCTCGGCCACAGCCAAGCCGGCCGCTCCGATGCTGAGTGAGCCGACTGTCATTACCAAGGCCAGCGTTCGATGGTTCATATCTATATTCCTTTGAGGTTCGATCTCGTCAAGAGCAAACGGCGACCCCGCGGCTGAGGCGTAGGTGGCCGGAGCACGCAAGGGCGTGCTGAGGAGGACTGCGTTCAATCTGGTAACAGACCTCTTAGCTTGTGCGGCGTGGATGCTTGAAGAGAGCGCTTTAAGAAAGTGTCTGAAGAGGATGATCGCAAAGACCGCATCTTTTCGCCGTGCGATCGCTTTCCTGCACACTATTACTGATGCCGCCACGCGGTCCGCGTTTCGCGCGGAGCGCGACAATTTCAGGCCATCATCCCAGAACGCGGGTCTTCTGGGGCGAGTTCACCTCGACAATAGCGGGAACGGGAGCTGGTTCTTTGGAGGGTGCCGAAGTCCTCTCGCGATTCAACGAGCCCTTGGTGAGCAGTTGATGGATGAGTGCGGTCCACCCGGTCTGGTGCGTCGCGCCGAGCCCTCGACCGGTATCGCCGTGGAAGTGCTCGTGAAAATAGACGAGGTGCTTCCAGTGCGGATCGTTGGCAAAGGCCGCCTCCGTGCCGTGGCTGGGGCGCTTGCCGTCGGCTTCGGGAAGGAACAGCCGCGCGAGGCGAGAGCGGATTTCGTCGGCCGCTTGCTGGAGCGTGATCTCGCCGCCGGGGCCGCTTGTGAACGGGACTTTGAGCGAGTCTCCGTAGAAATGGTGGTAGCGTTCGAGCGCCTCGATTAGCAGGTAATTGAGCGGGAACCAGATCGGCCCGCGCCAGTTTGAGTTGCCGCCAAAGAGCCCGGTTGTCGACTCGCCGGGTGTGTAGTCGACGCGGAACTCCTGACCGTCGGCATGGAACAGGTAAGGATTCTCTCGGTGGTGCTTGCTGAGCGAGCGCACGCCGTAGGGGGAGAGGAACTCACGCTCGTCCATCAGGTACGACACCACGCGGACGAGCCGCTCGCGCGTCGGGATCGCGAGAAGGCGCTGCGAGCTCGCGCTGTGTGCGCAGGCGCAGGTGGCGTGCCAGGGAACGTCCGTGCGGTTCTTGAGGAACCACTCCATGCGGGCCCTAAAATCGGGGAGCTTGTCGATTGTTTCGCTTTCGAGCACCTCGACCGCCAGGAGCGGGATCATGCCCACGAGCGAACGAACGCGGAGGGGCGTTGGCGCATCGTGAGCCCCGGAGTCCGGGCGCTCCATGCGGATCTGGTCGTAGTAGAACCCGTCCTTCTCGTCCCAGAGCCCGGTGCCGCCCAGCGTGTTCATGGCGTCGGTGATGGCGATAAAGTGCTCAAAGAACTTGGTGGCGATGTCCTCGTAGGCGGGGTCGCCGGCCGCGAGTTCGAGGGCTATGTTGAGCATGGTGCCGCAGTAGAACGCCATCCACGCGGTGCCGTCGGCCTGTTCGAGGTGCCCGCCGGTTGGGAGCGGTCGTGAGCGGTCGAAGACGCCGATGTTGTCGAGCCCGAGGAACCCGCCGGAGAAG
>JBGAOD010000200.1:0-3336 GCA_044221955.1 Phycisphaerales bacterium
CCGGGCGCGCGGGCCCGAAGTCATCGGGGGCGTCCAACGCCCGAAGGGCCCGTCATGCGTTCACCATCAAAGAAGACCGCCACAAATCAGCCCGCACACCTCTGCGGTTGCTCGAATCCGCCGGGCAAGGGTTGCTGCCGCGAAGGGGTGGTCGGCGAATCACCCCTCCCGAACCCGCCCAACGAACCGGGGGCTCCGCGCCCAGCCTCGGATCGGCCCGAGCGCCGCTCCCAGAGCGGCGGCCCGCCGCCGGGGTCGGTGGTGGATCGGCGTCTGGGAATCGACCGTCGAAACATGCCCGGAGGGAACGGCTCGACGGGCCTCGAACGACGCCGCAGCGCGGGACGCCGCCTCAGCGACTTCACCAAGTCCGCCGAGGAAGGCGAACTCACCAAAGAGCAGTTCCTGTTCCTGATGGCCATCGACGCGTTCAAGAAGGCGAACCACCGCACGTACCCGACCTGGACCGACGTGCTCGAAGTCGTTCGCCTCCTCGGGTACCGCAAGACCATGCCCAGCGAACTCCGCATCGGCGCCGCCGAGGACTGGCTCGAACTCCCCGACACCCCCGCCAACGTTCGCCCGGAGCGCTGGGGCGAACGAGCAGCCTAGCGGCCGAGAATCAGCGCGGCGGTCGGCGATTCTTCACGCGCGTCACCTCGATCTCGACCGGCCCGCCGCCCGCCTTGAGCTGGGCCGGCACGGAACCATCTCCCAACCTGGCAGACCACGCCGACGGATCGTTCCTCACTTCCGCGAACGCGGCGGCCGGGGCGTGAACGATGGTCTTGCCCTTGGCTCCCGCAACTGCCAGGTTCAGGTCTGAATCTTCGGGAATCTCAAACGAGATGCCGCCCTGGCCGCTGGTGATATCGATCGGCTCGCGGAGTGGTCGATCCGTGCGCACGACCACGCGCGCCAGATCGGTGAAATCCAAGCCGTTCACGATCGCCCGTCGGTCGGCGATCCCGTTGTTCACCTGGATCGGGCCGCCAACGCCCGTGAGCATGACGCTGCCTCCCGCGTTCCGAACAATCACGCCAAAGACCGTCGGCGTGCGGATGTCGATCGACAAGGCACGCCGTTTGGCTTTCAAGAACGACGCGGCCGCCGGATACACCACAGGCCGGGCGACCACCTTGAGTGTTTGCCCGGAGGTGCCTCCGAGCCGGGTCACCGTAAGTCCCTCGGCCAAATCAATAGTGTTCCCCTCAAACTCCCCAAACCGCCGGATGCCCACCACCGGGGCGGCCAGCGAGGGATCGACCTGGATCGAGACCTCGCCCAGGTCGTTCTCCACCTCGATACTCAGCTCACCCGCCCACGGTCCCGGAGCTTCTAAAGCAATGGGGGAACCGGAGTTGGATGAGGCGCACCCAACCGTCGCGAGCGTGAACGCCGCCGCCAGCATCAGCCCCATGCTCGCCGCGCCCAGCCAGCCGAGCGAATCACCGAGAGGAGCGTTGTCGGAGCTTGGGTGGACTGGAGCGTGGTTCATCGGGAATCCCCTGGGGTTGGACTCGGACGGAAATCGTGACCGATCGGGCGTATTCGGGCACGATGCCAGTCCCATTGTTGCGAGGGGATGGTTATAGTGTTGTTGTCTCGTGAAATCACGAGGCACGGCAACGTCGCGTTCGGTGGGGAACTTGAAAACCCCGCCGCCGCGGTCTGAGGATTTCTGTGCGGGAAGGATCTTCCCGCCTTGATGATGATGGGTTCGGGCGTCACAGAAGGCGTGCGTTCCGCGTGTCTGACCCGCTGAGCCGACCTGCGTGATCGAAAGATCGCGGTGGCGGTCCGGGCGATGAGGCGTGCGACGAGTGACGGTCGGGGCCCGAGGTTCGGACGGGGAGCGGTCAGTCGGTTGAACCGGAAGTGTTCGGGAACGCTGCGCCGCAACCCGTTGGAATTGTCGCTCGTGTGGGAGCGCCCGCATTGGGCCGACCCTTGCGGGTCGAACCTGCTCATCACCCTCTGGCTCCGGCGGCCCCCGCGTTGGCGGGCGGCTGGTCTCGACTCGGCGGCTGGCCGTGCGCGAAGATGAAAGGGCCGGAGTCATGACGTGTGTTCCTCAGGTGCTTCTCGCCGCGATCGACGCGGCGTCGTTGGGGGTGGCCGCGGGCGCCCTCGTGTTGGGCGTTGCGATCGGGTACGGACTGGTCCGGGCCTTTGCGGGAAAAACCATCGGGGACGCCAAGGCGCAGGCCCAGGAGTTGATCTCCCGGGCCGAGAGCGACGCACGGGCGGCGGCCGAGAAGGTACGCATCGACGCCGAAAAATCGGCGATCGAGCGGAAAGAGAAGTTCGAGAAGGAAGTCTCGGCCGCACGTGACGAGGTGCGCGAGGCGGAGCGCCGGCTTACGAAGCGCGAGGATCTGTTCGACCGCAAGGAAGAAGCCCTGTCGCTCCGCGAGCAGACCCTCACCAAGCAGAGTGAGAACCTCAAAGCCCGCGAAGAACGAGTTGCCCAGACCGAAGCCCAGACCAGGAAAATCTTGGAAGAGCAGACCGACCGCCTGCACCGGCTGGCGGACATCTCGCCAGCCCAGGCCAAGGAACTGTTGCTCGAACGGATCGAGCAGACCTCGCGCCTGGATGTCGCCAAGGTCGTCCGCAAGATCACCGAGGAGGCCGAGACCGAGGCCAAGGAGAAGGCCCGCGAGATCACGCTCATGGCCATCCAGCGCTTCGCCAGCGAGCACACCTCCGAATCCACCGTCCGCACGGTCGAGATCCCCAGCGACGACATGAAGGGGCGGATCATCGGGCGCGAGGGGCGGAATATCCGCGCCATCGAGAAGGCCACGGGCGTGGACATCATCGTGGACGACACGCCGGGCGTGATCGTGGTGTCGTGCTTTGACAAGGTGCGGCAGGCGGTGGCGGTGGAGTCGCTGGAGCGGCTCATCGCGGACGGCCGGATGCACCCTTCACGCATCGAAGAGGTCGTCGAGAAGGTACGGTCGGAGATTGATGAGCGGATCATCAAGCACGGCAAGGATGCCATTCTCGAGGTCAACCTGCGCGGCGTGCACCCGAAGATTGTCGAGGCGATGGGGAAGCTGCACTTCCGAACGAGCTACGGCCAAAACGTCTTGCGCCATTCGATCGAAGTGGCGTACCTGTGCCAGATCATCGCCGACCAGCTGGGGCTGGACGGCACGATCGCACGCCGGTGCGGGTTCCTGCACGACATCGGTAAGGCGATGGACCACGAGATGGAGGGCGGCCACCCGAAGATCGGCATGGACTTCGCGCGTCAGCACGGCGAGCGAGAGCCGGTGCTCAACGCCATCGGTGGTCACCACGCGGATATCCCCTCGACAAGTTTCT
>JBGAOD010000201.1:0-3334 GCA_044221955.1 Phycisphaerales bacterium
GATGGCGACGCGACGACGGAGTTCCTCCAGGTGGTCGCCAAAGGACATGACATGGCCCTGGGGGTCGCGATGAGGGGCCTTGTCGGACGCGGGGTCGCGCATCGTGGGGTCCGGGGTGGGGGTCCGGGGTGGGAGCGTGGGACGGCGAGTGAAGGGTGAACTGGTCGATGATTTTTAGGACTTTGAGCGGGTTCTTTGCCGACAGATTCGTGGTCTCGCCAAGATTGTTCAGCATAGGTTGGGCCGTTCGCCGGTAGTGACGGGTGAGCGGGTTTGGCGCATCTAGCAAACGTGGAGTACGCGTTGCCCCAGTCGGAGCCGACATCGTCCGCGGCCTGGACCGGTCCCTCGCCCGTCGCTGGCCGGGGCGGTGGCGGCGCGGACGTTGCCGGTGTACCGGGGCTCTCGGTCGTTTCCGACGTTGAGAGTTCTCTCGCAGCGCGGGCGATGGCGGGGGATGAAGCGGCGTTGCAGACGGTGTGGACGGCCAACCGTCGATGGGTGGCGGCGATCCTCCTGGCCCACAAGCCGCGTTGGGCGGACGTGGAGGATCTCCTTCAGGACGTCGGTGCGACGCTGGTGCGCAAGGTGTGCGAACTGCGCGAGCCCGGGGCGTTGCGGCCTTGGCTTCGCACGGTGGCGATCAACACCGCCCGCGCGGCGGCGCGGGACGGCGGAAAGCACGCGCGGGCCGGCGGGCTGCCGGTTGACGAGGTGGGTGAGCGATCGATCGCGGGCCGCCCGGGATCGGGGGCGAACACCGCGGATGGAGTTCCGGGACCAGATATTCACGACGAGGCGTCGCGATTGATGAGCCTGGCGATGCAACTCCCCGAGGGGTACCGCGAGCCGTTGTTGTTGAGGTGCCTGAAGGACCTGAGCTACCGGCAGATCGGGGAATTGATGGGACTGCCGGAATCGACGATCGAGACGCGGATCGCGCGGGGGCGTCGGATGCTGCGGGAGTTGGCGCTCAACCCAGTTGACGTCGGGGGTGTGGGGCGTGAGGGAGCCGTTCAGACGGTTCGATAAGTCGCGGCTTGGGCTGTGTTTGGGTGACGGGTTTTTCTGGGCGGCGCATCTGGTGGAGTGTGGGGTGGGAGTGTTGGAGCGGCCCGGAGTCGGGCCGAGTGTTGAGCGGATTCTGGAGCGGATGATGAAGAGGAACTCTGAACAACTCGGCGACGGGGCCGACGACGCGGCCAGCGATCGGGTTGGGGGTCGGGCGATGGAAAGCGTTGGCGGTGTGATGGACCCTCTGGATCGGGATTTGTTGATCAGCCGCGTGGTGGATGGGGTTGCGAGCGATTCGGACTGGTCGGCGATGGACGTGATCGCGCGGACGGACGCGGCGATCTGGCGCGACCTGGCGCAGGCCCAGCGGTGCAACACGGATCTGACGAACGCGGTTCACGCGGCGATCTGCGGCACGGACGGAGTGGAGTTGGCCACGTCGGCGGGGAGCTCGGTCGGAGCGTGGGGGCGGGGGCGCGAGGACCGTGACGAAGCGCCGGTGTCGTTCAACATTCAAGAGCACGCGCAGAAGCGTTTCAACGCGATGGCGCGGTGGACTGGGTGGGCGGCCGCGGCGGCGTTGGCGCTGGCGTGGGTCTCGGGGGTTCGCACCGGGAACCCGTCTGGCGGGTTGGCTCGCCCGGAGGGTCCGGCCGGGGCTGAAGCGTCGTTGCTCGGCACGGCGTCGGCGAGCGATCTCCTGGCCGAGTACCTGCGTCGCGGGCAGGCCTCGGGGAACGTCGTGGCGGAAGTGCCCTCGAAGATGATGATCGAGGCGGTCCCCATGGACGATAAGGTTGGCGGGTACGAGGTGTACTTCGTGCGGCAGATCGTGGAGCGAACGCGGGTTCCGAACCTGTACACGTTCACCGAGAGCGAGGGCGGACAACTACAGCCGGTGAAGGCCCGGATCTCGGCCCCGCGGCGGCAGGGTTCGTACTAGAAATCGACGGATTGGTTCTGAAATCGTGGTCTTCGGGCGGGTGTTGGGCGGTTGATCGGGGCGCGACGGGGCGTTGACACGCAATCGCGGGGCTCGGAATCCCAACTGTGGTGGATCGGGACATGGCGCGGCACGGGCCGCACCGCAACAGGAGTTGAACGATGGCTTCTTCACGGAACATTCGGTTTGGTGCGTTGGTGCTGGCGGTGTTCGCGGGCGCGGCGGTGTCTTCGCACGCGTTGGCTCAGTCGGCGGTCAAGTCTGAGAGCGGGTCGGGCGGCGGCAAGGCCGAGGATCAACTGCTCGGGTCGTACAACCAGCCGCTCGGGAAGGGCGCTCGGTCCAAGAGCGCTGAGGACCAGAACTCGACCAACGTGATGATGTACGAGAGCAGCGGCGACGACACGTTCTCGCTCAAGATGAGCGACGGCACGATCTCGGCCGAGCACAACGGCAAGGCGGTGCCGCCGGAGCAGATCGAGCGGAAAGAGAACGTCGTCATCATCAAGGACAAGGCAGGGAAGACGATCAAGACCTTTGACGTGGGCGTAATCCATGAGGGGATGCACGGCAACAAGATCTTCTCGGGCAGCGGGCTCTCGGGCTTAAGGGGGCTGAAGTTCAACGCGAACGGGCTGGACCCGACGGTGCTCGACGCCCTCAGAGAACACGGCGCCTTCGCGTGGTCCGATTCCAATGGCGATGGTGCCGACGTGCTTGGGTTGGCCGGGCTGGGCGGCGAAGAGCCCCCGCCAGTGATGGTCGGGATCACGATGTCAGACGTGGACAGTTCGTTGCTCGAGCATCTCGATCTGGAGGAAGGTGCGGCGTTCAGCGTGGACCGCGTGGTCGAAGGGCTGCCGGCCGAGAAGGGTGGGCTCAAGCCTCACGACGTGGTGACGGCGATCGACGGGCAGACGCCCGCGACGCAGGAGAAGTTCCGCGAGATTCTGCGCGGGAAGAAGGCCGGGGATCATCTTGAGCTCAAGGTGATCCGTCAGGGCAAACCCGAGATGGTGACTCTGGACCTGATCGCGTACGACGCGAGCAAGCTGGGCGTAACGCGGGTCCGTAGCCTGGGTGGGGCCCCGGGCGGTGTTGGCGGCGGGGCGGCCGGCGCTGGATCGGGCGGGAAGGAAGGACAGGTTTTCCAGTTCGGGCCGTTCGGATCGGGGTCGAGCAACGCCTGGTCGGCGGAGGCCCGAAAGAAGATCGAAGAAGCGCTGGCAGAGATCAAGAACAACCCGAACTTGCAGCCCGACAAGATCAAGGCCGAATCGCAGCGGGCGCTGGAAGAGGCGCTCAAGGCGCTGAGCGAGACACGAGACGTGTTCCGTCAGCGCTGGCAGGCCTACCGCGACGGCGGGCCGGGCGGGA
>JBGAOD010000044.1:0-13343 GCA_044221955.1 Phycisphaerales bacterium
GACGCCGTAGGGATCGAGCGATTGCAGCCACGCGTCGGGCTTGGTGACCGACCCGGCCGAGTGGCTGCTGAGTGGGTAGTAGTCCTGAAAATCCTTGTTGTAGAGGACGATCGACGTGCCGATCGAGCGCAGGTTGGCCAGGCACACCACGGCCTTGCTCGCCTGCCGCGATTTGCCCAGCGCGGGCAAAAGCAGCGAGACCAGCACGGCGATGATGGACAGGACAACCAGCAACTCGATCAGCGTGAACGCGCGATCAGCCCGCGCCGCATCGGGCAAGCCCGAGGCGCAACGCGGAACCGAGGCCGTCGAGAAAGGCGTGCGAGCCATCTCGAACTCCTTGCACGAGATCAGACCGCAGCGCCCGACCTTGCGGCGGAGCGATGAGACGAATCTCAGAGGATGAGGTTGAGCAGATGGGAACGCGGAGACGAGCGGTCACGCGACAGTTCGCGGCGGCGGGGCGGAAACATCAAGCCCACGCGAACTCGCCGCATCGTCGCAGACCTCAGTCATCGCAACGACAGACTCTGACTCAGGCCATACCACGATCACCGCCACCGGCAGCGACGGCGGCACCGAAACAAACACCAGCGTGCTCACACCCTTGCAAGACAGCGGCGACACCGACGAACCCGAACGAGGAGTGTGCCCGGCGCTCTCAGCGATCGTGCCGCGATCCGACGCGCACGCCGTACTCTCGCCCCGCGACAGCCTTGACTTGGCCTCATCCACGCACAACTCGCAGTGCGCCTTGCCCGGCTCGACCGAGTTCATCGCCGCCAGCCACTGCTCGTTAGAAAACGTCACGAACGCCGGCGGTGCAACCCCCTCACGGATCGCCCACGCCAGCCGCTCGGTCACGCTGTGGCAGCAGCAGCTTGTCCAACAGTGATGGGCCGTCGCGCACCCGCAGCCGTCCGACTCGCACATGAACCGTTCGCTCGAACGCTCGCCGAACCACCCGACGATGGCCTCGTGGCTGGGCAGCGCGCCCAATCCCGCGAGAAGGTAGAAGGCCGCTGCTATCGCCGTGACCAGCGATCTCCAACCCGATCGGATTGCCCGAGGTGCGGCCATCGTCGGAAATCATAATCTCAGGCCGGAAAAGTTCTAGTTGAATAAGAATAAATCTTGCTCGGCAAGACCTGCAGCAACCGGCCGAACGCGCTTCGGGGAAGGACCAACGTCTCGCCCGTCACCGTTTTTCGCGTCGTTGAGCGTTCAGAGCGCCGTCGCTGGGAACATCGGCCTCTCGCCGCTCAGCACGCGCCACACATCACGCACCACCCAGCTCATGTTGAGGTGGGCCGTCTCAGTCCCCGCCGCCAGATGCGGCGACAGATGCACATTGGGGATCTCAAGCAGCGGGTTGCTTGCCTCGATCGGCTCGGGCTCATGGACGTCGAGCATGGCCGTCGCGCCGGGATGGGCCAGCATGAACTCCGCGACCGCGAAGGAATCGACCATCGCGCCCCGACTCGCGTTGATCAGCACCACATCAGGCTTGAGCAGCTTCACCGCCTCGGGCCCGATCAGCCCGCGGTTGCTGGGGCGACCGTCAACATGCACGGTCAGGATGTCGCTCCGCCGCAGCAGTTCGTCGCGCCCGACCGGCGTCGCGCCACTGCGCCGCTCGGGCGCGATCTCGATGAGGTCGTGATAGATGACTTTCATGTCCAGCCCGGCGGCCGCTCGCGCGACGCGTTGACCGATCCGCCCCATGCCGTAGATCCCCAGCGTTTGCTCGCTGAGCTGTCGCCGCGCGGTCAGCTCGCGCCGCAGCTTGGCCCACTCGGCCTTGGGAACCGGGCGCTCCAGGAACAGCCGGGGACGGGCCGCGTCGAAGATCAACGCCATCACGTACTCGACCACCGCGACGGTGTTGGCGTCGGGCGTGTACACCACCGCGACGCCCCGACGCGCGCACGCGTGCAGATCCACGTTGTCGAGTCCCACGCCTGCGCGCCCAACAACCCGGAGCTTCGGAGCGGCCGCGAGCATCGCCTCATCGACCCGGGTGTACGTGCGGATCACCAGCCCTTCGGCTTCCTTCAGCAACTCGCCAAACCGCTCCCGCTGTTCGAACGGGCACACGACCAACCGGCAGCGCTCCGCCAACCACGCTGCGGGCTCCGCCCCAAGTTCCTCAGTCTGAACAACCAGCGGCCTCTCCATGCGTTCGTGCTCGCTCTCAACTTACTTCTTGGCAGGATCCGCCGGCGAGTCCGCCGGCGACTTCGACTTTGCGGGCTTGCTCTTGGGCTCCGTCGAATCTTTCCCGTTCGTCCCGGTCCCGCGCGGCACCGGCGTGAACGACGGGTCGAAGACGCCGGGGCTGAACAGCTCGCGCCCGCCGCCCTTGCTCCACGTCATCTCCTCGTGCTCGACCAGCTTTGACGTGAGCCCCACGCGCTGCACGCTCCCCTTGGCCTCGGGCGCTTTCTCAGTCAGCAGCGCCCCGCTCGGCGGCTCCTTGCTGGGCTTGCCCCACGTCACGACCTCGATCGTCGCGCCGCTCGGGTCGTTGATGGCCACGCAATCGCCCTTGTTGTTGAACGCCACGAAGCGCGATTCCACGCCCATCGAAAACACCCAGGCGTTCCCGAACTTTTCGTTCTTGCCGGCCGGCGCGCGGTCCTTCGTGCCGACCGGGCCGGGGATCTTCTGCTCGAAACCGTTGAACAGCACGACGACCTCGCCGGGCTTGAGTTCAAACTCTGGGAACACGAACCGCAGCGACGTCTTCGGCCCGTCCTTCTTGTTGTTCGTCTCCTTGTCAGATTTGCTCTCGGGCTTCTTGTCCGCCTTGCCGTCCGGCTTGGCGCGACTCTGAGAACCGTCGCTCTTCCCTTTCGAGCCCTTGCCGCCCGTGCTCTTCTTGTCGTACGCCTCCTCCGGCGTGCCGTCGCAGACCGTGTAGCCCTTGAGCTGGATCGGCTTATCGTGCGGGTTGTAGAGCTCGACGAACTCGTCGCCGGTGGCGCTCCGATCGCCGTCCTTGTCCGCGTCGCCCTCGTCGCCCGTCGGCACCGCGTACAGGACCTCGGTAATCAACGGGTTCGGGAGCGGCACCGGCGGCTTGGCCTGCGCTTCGTGCGCCAAGAGCGGCAAACCCAGCACCGCGAACATCAAGGCCGAGGGAACCACGCAAGCTCGAAACGTTCGCATACCCACCTCCAACGCCAGCCTATCGCAAAGCGTCCTCGAGTGCGCCGATCTCCGCGTCGCACGTGGCGAACCTCACAATCACCGATTCTCTGAGAATGCATGCTCCGCCACGTCGATCGCCCGCGCCAGCCCCGCCGCCTTGTTCACGGTCTCCTGAAACTCCGCCTCGGCCTGCGAATCCGCAACAATCCCGCCCGACGCCTGCAGGTGGTACGTCCACATCGAGCCCTCGTGCAGCCGCGTCGGCACCACGATCGTGCGCAACGCCAGCGCAATGTCCATCTGCCCGTCGAGCCCCACGCACCCCATCCCGCCGCCATACGGCCCGCGCTTGATCGGCTCCAACTCATCAATAATCTGCATCGCGCGGATCTTGGGCGCGCCCGAGATCGTCCCCACCGGCAACGCCGCCACCAGCGCGTCCCAGCAATCCAAACCCTCGCGCAGCTCGCCGGTCACCGTCGAGCTGATGTGCATGACGTGGCTGTACCGCTCGACCTCCATCACCGCCGGCAGCTCGACCGACCCCGGCCGCGCGACCCGACCAACATCGTTGCGTCCAAGATCGACCAGCATAATGTGCTCGGCCCGTTCTTTGTCGTCCGCGAGTAATTCCTTCTCGAGCGCCGCGTCCTCCGCTGCCGACGCCCCGCGCCGCCGCGTGCCCGCCAGCGGACGGTTCGTTACGGTGTAGCGATCGCTCGCACCATTCTGCGCCCCCACCCGCACGCGGCACAGAATCTCAGGGCTGCTCGCCACCAGGATGCAATCCTCAGCCTGCAAGTACACCATGTACGGGCTCGGGTTTACCGCCCGCAGCGCGCGGTACACATCGAACGGGTCGGCCGAACTCTGCCGCTCGAAACGCTGCCCGAGCACCACCTGAAAAATGTCCCCGGCCCGGATGTACTCCTTGGCCCGGTCGATCATCGCGCTGTGCTGCTCGCGCGTCAGGTTCGACGGCAACGGCTTGCGGGCCGCCTCACGCTCCATCCGCCCCGCCGGCAGCGGTTTGGAATGCCGCTGGATTTCTTCGGCCTTCGCGTCCAGCCGCGCGATAGCACGATCGAACGCCTCGCCCGCGTCAGCGCCAGGCTCGACGATCGCCAGGTGTACGATGTAGACAACCTTCTCAACGTGATCGAACACCACCACGCCGTCGTAAAAGCCAAAGTTCAGATCCGGCAAATGGCGATCGTCGCGCGGCGTGGAGGTCTGCAGCTTGGGCTCGGCCGACCGCGCCGTGTCGTAGGCGGCGTACCCGACCCATCCGCCCAGAAAACACTTCGGCAACGCCTCGCCGCCGGGGCCGGATGGGATCACGAGCTCGAACGAGCGCGAGATCTCTCGGAGCGTGAAGAGAGGATGCTCGCCATGCGATTCAGCCGCCCGTGCCGGTCGCTGACCGTGATGGTGCGGCCGATGGTCCCGCACGTCCACGGTCGCCGAACTCCGAGCCGCCCCGCCCGCGACGACCTCGATGATCGGCCTGGAACCCAAAATCGAGTACCGCCCCTGCCGCTCCCCGCCCTCTACGGACTCAAGCAGGAACGACGGCGCGGTCCGCTCGTCGGGCGCGACCAGCCTTCGGTACGCCAGCACCGGCGTGAGCTGGTCCGACAAGAGCCGGATGGAGATGGGTACAACGGCGGCGCGATCACTCGTGGCACGGGCCCGAACAAGATCCACAAACTCGTGCCGAGAAAGGTTGGGCATGGCTCGCAGAGTCTAGAGGGCCTCGTCGTGGCGTCTTCGCGTTGTGAGGCAATTTCGGTCCCAATTCTCAATCAGAATCCGCGCGTGCGAGCGAACAAACGAGAACGCGCGATCGCTACGCTTCGTGCATGAGCACAGGTTTCCTGCCATCAGTACGGCCCCTTGGTCAACCCAAGCGTGGATCGCTCATCGGCGCGGCCCGCTCCTCTCCCTCGCGCCCGATCCTTGCAGCGATCGCCTCCGTCTTCCTTGGCCTGCAAGCCAGTGGTCAGCCACCAGTGGAGACAACTCCCCCCAGGGAGCCCAAGCCCGCGGACGCACGGCCGACCAGCCTGAAAATCCAGGACCTCCCGCCACCGTTCAGGCTTGGCGTGCGGGCGGATCTTCTCCGGCAGCAGTTGCCGGTTGTCCCGGTTCTGGTCCTCGTTCCCAACGTCGCGTCCTATGTCGAGGCCATCGCACGCTGGACCCCCGCCGCTCGGTACCCGGTGCTGATCGACAACGGCTCGCTCGAATCCCGCCAGGACATCGCCCGGTTCTCACGGGGCTTTGAGCCCAAACGCGTCGTTCGCTGGACCTTCACTCCCAAGCCCGAAGACTGGCCGGCGGGCGTTCCCGAGCGCCAGGCCGTCGTCGAGCGGGCCGTGAAGCGTGCCTGGAGCGCCAAGACCGACGCCGACGGCAAGGCCCTTATCGCGTACTGGAAATCAATCGGCATCGTTCCCCCCGGCCTCATCGTCGCAAACCTGGAAGACCCGTCCTGGACCGCCGCGATCGCGCTCGCCGCAGGACGAGCCGAGCCGATCACCTGGATCAGATCCCAACCGAACATCAACAACGCCTGGTCAATGGCCGAGTGCGATCTCTACGACAACCAGATCCGGTCCGCCGCGGCCGCGACGGGGCTTGCGTGGGACAAGCTGGGCGACGACCTCGACGCCGTGACGCTTTGCTCGTACATCCCCGCAAAGGTTGCACTCGTCCCCGGCGGGCGCGACGGGGGAACAGGCGGCCGCCCGCCCGTCAAAGACGGCGACATGGCCGCCACCACCGACCGCATCGGGCGGCTCCCCGAACCGGCCGACCACTCCGCCCGCTGGGCGTGGGCTTCGCAGATTTTCGGGAGCGAGCCGCGGGCCGCCTACCGAGCCATGTGCGCGCTCTTCATCCAGCAGCGCTCCGCCTGGCTCTTCGACGGCTATGCGTCCGAAGCACAGCCCTTTGCCACTTGGGACTGCACCAAGGCGGGCGAAGTTCTCAAAGAAGCCAACTTCCGCGTCACGCTCGACGACACTCCCAAGCAGTCCCGAGCGGACTGGCGGGCCCGCGCCGCCGCGCCGGTCGACGCCGGACTGATCCTGATCAACAGCATGGGAAACTGCGATTTCTTCGAGCTCCAACCCGGCCGCTGTCGGCCGGGCGATATCCCGCTGATGCTCGTTCCGTCCATGGTCCACATGGTCCACTCCTGGTCCGTTCAATTCCCCGCGATCCGCGAGACCGTCGGCGGCCGCTGGATGGACGCGGGCGCGTACGCCTACTTCGGGTCGGTCCACGAACCGTACTTGAGCGCCTTCGTTCCCACACCCAACGCCGCGGCCCGCCTCTGCGCGGGGGCGGCCTGGGGCGCGGCGCTGCGTCTCGATCAAGGCCCGATGTGGCGGTTGGCGAGCTTTGGAGATCCACTCACGACCGTCGGCCCGCCGGCCAAGCGCGTCGATGCTCCGCTCGGGTCGCCAGCGTTGGAAGCGAACGTTGATCTTGACACGGAGCTTCGAGAGGCGCTCCGAGCCAAGACGTTCGCCGTCGCCATCGCGGACCTCGAATTGCTCGGGCGCGACAACGACGCGGGGCGACTCGCCGCAGCGATCATGCACGACCAGCCCACCGAGTTCACTTCCGAAGCGGCCGCCGCTTCGATTTTCCCGCTGGTCCGATCTGCCCGGCACGATTCGGTCGCCCAGGCATATTCCAAACTCGACGAAAAAACGGCCTCCGATGGGCTGATGCGAGACGCCCTCTGGGTTACGGGCACCCACGAACTCGCGACCACGACCGATCGGGCCCTCCTTGAACTCCTGAGAAAGCACCTCCGCGCCGAACAACCGGCACGCGACGCCGCAGACCTCGCTCCCGCCCTCGCACGTGTGATCGGAAAGCCCGAAGCCATGGCGATGCTCACGCAGGTGCGATCAAAGCTCACCGATCAAAACCAGCAAAGAGAGGCCGACACCGCGATGACCTCACTCCGCTGAATTGAATCGCGAACGCTCGGGCAGTTCCTGGTCCCGCGGTCGCAACGTCCTTACTCGGGCCCACCCGTCCTCCCTGATGAGCACGCTCACCGCTCCCGACGATCGCGTCGAAATCGCGAGGTTTGCCATGTGCGGGTCGCGCGCGTTCGTTTCTGCGACCGGGAGCGTGGTGATCGCGATCGCCGCTCCGGTTCGGTCCATCAAGGTCCCGGTAGCGACATGAGCGCCGGAATGCCGTGGCCATTGAGCGAGAGTGGCGTGAATATCACCAGCGAGCGCCGCGAGCGCAGGGGCGTTCCGATCGCCGAGTTCGCTCGCGAGCACCACGCCCCCTGCCGTACCAACCGAGCCCAACGTTCCGGGCTCGACCCGCAGCACGCCGATCAAAGCGCTCGGCGGAACCCTCTCAACCCCGGCCCCTCCCGGAGCAGCGGAGCAGACCCGGAACGTCAGCGACGCAGCGCCGAAGCGAACCGTCTCCCTGTCGTGCACCTCGTGCGTCGCGATGCCGTGCGTTGCCAACCACTCGAGCATCCACGCCGCGCGCCCCTCGGGGTCCTTGGCGGCCTGCTCCACAAACGCCGGGCTCAGCCAAACGTCGCGCACGCCGAGCGGCGCCGCGACCTCCGGCAAAGCAGCCATCGATGCGAGGTCGTCGCCAACCAGAACGACCGTTCGCGCGCGGAACACGTCGACCTCGCGTGCGGCACGGAGAATTATCCGGCCCCCGCTCGACGGCGTGCCGCCGCAGTTCCACAGCACCGCTTCGCCAGCGCTCTCGAGGACCGTACACACGCCGCTCCCGAGCGAGAGCTCGGTCATCGTGACGCGCACGCGAGCCTCCCCGACTCTCGGCCAAAGCCATTCGGTGAAGCCCCATCCCGCAACGAGGGCGCTGACCACCCATGCCGCCTTGACGCGTGCGTGCCAACGAACCACCCAAAGAAGCAAAGCCACCGTTGCGGCCGCGCCCCACCACGCGCTCAGAGGCGGCGCTTGGAAGTTCGTTCCTGGAACCCGATCGAGCCAGCCCACGAATCGCGCAATCCCCGATGCGATGGGGCCGAGCACCGCCGATGTCCACGATGAAAGATCGATCCCGAGGATCGCCGCTGCCAAACCCGCGACCAGCATCGCGTACCCGGCCCACATGAGCACCACCACGAGAGGCAGGACCGCCAATCCAACCACCGCGGCCAGCGGGCTCACCATCCCCGTGGTGACCGCGATGAGTGGGGCCGACACTGCCGTGCAGAGCACCCCCGCCGAAAGCGCCCGCGCCGCTGCTTCGCGCACCGTCCGAACGCCATCCAGCACCGCGTTCGTACCCATCGCTGGTTGCGACAACCCAAGAATCCGATCACCAAACAGTCGTGCGTGGAACGCTTTCCCCTGCCAGAGCAAGAGCCCCGTGAGCCCGAGGCTGAGCTGAAACCCCAGCGACCACAGGTCCATCGGCCTCCAGATCAGCAGCCCGAGCCCCGTCCACGCGAGCGTGTTCAGATCGTCGTATCGCCTCCCCATGGCGCGAGAGAGGAGCGCAACAAGCACCATCACCGCCGCCCGCACGACCGGCGCTTCCGCCGGAACAAGCACGAGGTACGCCCCAACGAGCATCGCCAGAAGCACCGGTTCGAGCCGCCCGCGGTCACCCGTGATTCTCACCAGAAGCAGCGCCACTCCTACCGCGACCGCGACATGAAACCCTGAAATCGCGAGCGCGTGCGCCAGCCCTAGTCGCGTGAACTCCGCCCGGACCTCCGGCTCGCCCGCTTCGCGCACGCCGAGGAACAACGACGCCAGCACCGCGCGGGCGCGATCCGCCCGCCGCGCCGCTTCAGGGTCGTTGGACGCGACGACGCCGGAGTCGAGCAGGCGGCAGCTCAGTTCGCGAGTCCGCGCGGCCGCGCCAAGCAGATACGCCCGGGCCGAAACCAACGTGGGGCCCGCGCCGGGTGCGGGCTCGAAGAGCGCCGGGCTATCGATGCGGATCGAGCCGACGACTCCCTCGGCCACGCCGATCATCCGGCGGTCGGCCTCGCCCGGGTTGCTCGGACCGTGCGTCGGTTCACCCCTTGCCGTGACGCGAACCCGGTCGCCCGCGTGAACTCCAAAGCCTCCGAGCCCGTGCGTGGCGTCCCACGTCGTGCCTCGGGCGCGGGCCCACGCCACCCCGGAACACCCCACCCATCCGCGATCGGTCCGAATCGCGCTGACCTCGAAGCGAAACTGTCCGAACGGCTCACGCTGACCGAACGCGGCCATCGCACCCGAGATCGGAGAGGCTCGCGGCTCATCGAGCGCGATCCCCTCGACCGAGACCACGAGATCCCGCGCTCCAGCGGAGACCCGCGGCGAATCCATCATCGCCCACAGCAGATCGATCGGCCGCTCCGCGACGCGGCACGTCCACCATCCTCCGCCGAAGCAGACCGCCCCAACACACAGAGCGACCTTGCACGCACGCCCGCCCCAAGCCCCGGCGGCCGCCGCGCTCGCGCACGCCCCCGAGAACCACACCGCCGCGGGCGCGATCGGCAGCCACCGCGCAATCAGGTAGCCCACGCACACGCACGCGAAAACGACGATCGCCCGGCGCGGCGGTGTCTCAACACGCTCACCGCCCTGCTGTCGCACCGTAATCTCGCTCACGCGCATGGCGCAAGCCTACTTCAAATCCGCGCTCAACGGTGAGCCCATCGCACCCTCGCCTCGCCTCGCCATCGCACGATCCCGGGCCGTCTCGACGTGAGCGATCAACCTCTCCGCCAGCTCGCGCTTGACCTCGCCCATCGACGGGCAGCGTTCGCCCAGCAGGGCGAACAGGCTCGTCACCGGCCGGCCCACCAACCCGCACGGAACGATCATCGCAAAGTGATCTAAGTTCGGACGCACGTTGAGCGCGAGCCCGTGCATCGACACCCAGCGCCGCACACGAACGCCCATCGCGCATACCTTCGCCGACGTGCCAGCATCTTCGGAGCGGACCCACACCCCTCGGGCCGCCGGGTCCCGGTGCCCCGCGACCCCAAGCGCCGCGCAGGTGTCGATCACCGCAGCCTCAAGCGTCGACATGTACTCGTGCAGCCCGAGATTCAGCGCGTTGAGGTCCAGGATCGGGTACGCGACGAGCTGGCCGGGCCCGTGATAGGTGATGTCTCCGCCCCGATCCGTCTCGCACACGTCCACCCCGTGCATCCTCAGCACTTCGGGCGACGCGAGCAAGTGATCCCGTACTCGGGGGCGAGCGGTAACCGTAATCACCGGATCATGCTCGACGAGCAGAATCCGGCCCGGCCGAGACCGCGACGCAGCAGTCTCGTTCTCACGCAACGCGATCACCTCGGACTGGACGGCACGTTGGACGGCGAGCGCGTCCGCGTACCCAAGCCGCCCGAGGTCCACGATCGGAAGATCGAATGCTGACCGAGTGTTCGTCACGCCCGATCGTAGCGATCAGCCTCGCCCCGCCCGCGTCCGAGCCGATCACGAAAGCCGTTCCACCCGCTAGAACGCGATTTCCACCCGCAACCCGCCCACTACCGCGTCGTCGATCGTCTTGTCTCCAGAGGGGTTGAAGATGAATTGCAGATCGGGCTTCACCTTTACCGCCGGCGTGACCTGCACGGTGTAGAACAGCTCAAGCGCCGACTCGTTCTCCGCGAACCCGCCCTTGTCGCTCAACTCGGCGAAGGTAAAGAACGCGCCGGTCGTGTCGTCATCCCGGGTTGGCAGCGTGCCCACCAGCTTGACGCCCGCGCCGTACTGGTCCGAAATCGCAGAGATCTCGTCGTCGGCGTGCCCGTACTGCACCCACCCGAACAGTCCGCGCTTCGCGTCGTCGCCCTCGCCGCGCACCCAGAATTGCTGCTCGGCCATGACGTAAAAACCGCCCGTGCCGTCATGGCTTCTCCCGTCGAACGCGCTGAAGGTCGCGCTGTGATACCACGCGCCCGCCAACGCTCGACCGGCGCCCATCGGACCCGCTTTCTTCCAGGTCAGTCCCACCTCGCCGATCGAAAACCACGACGACGATCGGTCGTCACTGAAGAAGCTCCCGGGCCCCCGGCGGCCGGTCGCGAACCCGTCCACCGTCGCGCCGTCGAACAGCCCGCCCCCGACGTACAAGACTTCGAGCGGGTACACGAACGCAACGATCCCCGTCGCCGGGTCGGGGTACGTCGGAAACCCAACCATAGTGTTCAGCGCGCCCGCGGTCGCGTGGATGTTGTCGCTGCTGGCGTTGACGAACGCGAACTCACTGATCGCGTCGATCTTGCCGGCCTTGACGCGAAGCACGTCGTCGAACAGTTTCTGCTCGAACCACACCTCCGCGACCTGATCGAGGTTGCCGCCCGTCTCCGAGTTGTCGATCCCCTGGATCGACCCCACGTCGGGCGTTCCGCCCCGCATATCGGTCGAGTAGAAGTCAACATAGAACGTCCCGCCCTTCCATCCCAACAGCTTCTCGAAGTCGACCGACGCGTTGATGTCCAGCAGAGTGCGCGTAGACGCGCGACGGCTCACACCGCCGTCCCACACGCTCGTCCAGTCGAGCGTGAACGACCCATTGAAGGTCACGCCGTGATCCTCCAGATAGGTCCTGCCCCCGCCCCAATCGCCTGTAAGACGCGACCATTCCCAGACCGGCTTGTGCCCGAACCACTCGCGCTCACCCTCGGCTTTCACTCCGGGGGCAACCGGCGGCTTGCCGTTCTCCTCCTCTTCGCCGCGGACGCGATCTCCCTTCTCCCGCCCCGGCAGATCCTGCGGCCCGTCCGACTCGACGTTGGCAATCTCGGGGGCGGGCGGCGCGTCGGCGTCCGGCCGCGCAACCTCCTGCCCCGACGCCACCGCCGCGAGCCCAGCCAGCGCCCATGTCAGGAGAGCGCAGGGGATGAACGAACGCACGAACGAATCAATCTTGGCCGACGTCATGTTGAAGCCCCACACGACCCGCCCATACCCCGCGACGCCGCGAGCGGCTGCTTTTCCCAGGTCGTGCGGTCGGTATCGACCCGCGTGGATCACCGATTTACCGCGAGATTCGAGCTCGCTGGGGGCTGGGACGCCTGGGTGGAGCACACACCCGCCGCGGGGTTGCGGGCCGCGCCCCCCTAGAATCCCCCGGATGCTGTTTTTCTTCATCATCTTCGGGCTTCCGGTAACCAGCCTCGCCTGGTGGTGCTGGGCGGATCACCGCCTCGCACGTCTGGCGATCCGATCCCGGTTCCGCGTGATCCTTGGGATGTTCGTCTTGGCACAGGTGGTTGCCTACGCCTGGCTGGTGCTCTCGCGGTTCAACACCGTGCCGCAACCTCAACCCGCTGCCCTGGTCGCCAGCGCCTACATCTGGCACCTGATCGCGGTCCCGGTTGCGGTCGCGAGCGCAAGCCTCGCCGTGGTGCTCGGTGTTACCGCGAATCTGATGCGACGAACTCGCGCGAAATCACGCGATTCCCTCGGCACGGATCGCGACGCAACACCCAGTGAAGTAACGGCGGCAGAGGGGGCCGCACGCTCGCCCCTCGTCTGGACACGCCGCCAGATGCTCGCGGCCTCGGTTGTCGCGATGCCCCCAGCGCTCTCGCTCGCCGCCACCGGCCGGTCGCTGTACCAGATCAACCACTTCCGCGTGCGTGCGATCGACGTTCCGATCCCGGGCCTGCCCGCCCCGCTCGACGGGGCCACGATCGCGCACGTCAGCGATCTTCACGTTGGACGCTTCACCAGCGGCACCGTCCTCCGCGAAATCGTGGACGCGACCAACGCCCTCCGCGCCGACCTGACCCTCGTCACCGGCGACCTGATCGACTACTCCATCTCCGACCTCCCGGCCGCGCTCGACGCGGTCAAAAAGCTCGACGCACGCTCGGGCGTCTACTCCTGCGAGGGCAACCACGATCTGTTCGACGATCGCGACGAGTTCGAGCGTCAGACCAGCGCGGCCCGAATCGGCATGCTCCTCAACGAATCCACAACGATCAGAGTCCGCGGCGTAGACGTTCAACTCCTGGGCCTGCGATGGGGGAGCGAGTTCGGCTCCCGCACCGCTGGGTTCAAGGAGAACTTCCCGGACCTGATCCGTCAGCGAACCGCGGGCCCGTTTCCCATCCTGCTCGCCCACCATCCCCACGCTTTCGACGCCGCCGCCGACGCCGGAATCCCGCTCACCCTCTCCGGGCACACCCACGGCGGGCA
>JBGAOD010000044.1:13370-28370 GCA_044221955.1 Phycisphaerales bacterium
GGCGGGCAACTCATGCTCGGCCCGTCATTGGGCGCTGGCCCCATGATGTTCAAGTACTGGTCGGGGCTCTATTCCAAGGGTCCGGCGTCGTTGGTGGTCTCCAACGGCACGGGAAACTGGTTCCCCCTTCGCACCTTTGCGCCGGCCGAGATCGTGCATATCACGCTCCGCGCGGCACCGCTGAACGGCTAGCCGAGCCCACGCGGTGTTCCAAGCCAGCCCCACGCCGCTTCGATTCGCTACGCTCACCGGATGACCACGCGAGCATCGTCCAGTCCGATCGACCTCAACGCGCTCTCGCTCCCCGAACTCTTTCGAGCGCTGACCCGCGACGGTCTGACGCAACGTCTTCTTGAACTCGCTCGCGACGAAGACCTTGGCACGAACGGGGACGTAACTTCTGAGGTGTCCATCCCGCTCGACCGCCGCGCGATCGCTCGCGCGACATCACGCGCCCGCGGAACGGCCGCCGGATTGGCGGCGATCCCCGAACTGCTCAGCGTGTTCCGGGCACGATGCGACTTTGCGCCCGCGCACAACGACGGGGACAGCATCTCACCCTCAACCACCCTGGGCACTCTTTCGGGAAACCTCCGCGACATTCTGACGGTCGAACGCACCCTTCTCAACGTGCTGGGCCGACTCAGCGGAATCGCGACCCGCGCCGCCCAGTTCGTCTCCGCCATGGGGAGCGACACCCGCGCGAAGCTCTACGACACCCGCAAGACCACTCCCGGGTTGCGTGCCCTCGAGAAGTACGCCGTCCGCTGCGGCGGGGCGTATTGCCACCGCGTCGGGCTGCACGACGCCGTGCTTCTCAAGGACAACCACCTCGCGTCGGTGCGGGACGAAGACCTCGGAACGCACGTAGCCCGCGCGGCGCAACACGCCCGCGAGCGATACCCCAACCAGCTCCGGTTCATCGAGGTAGAGGTGGACACCATCGCGCAGCTCCGTTCCATCCTGAGCGCACAATCAACCGCGCTCCCGATGGCCCGTGTCAACATTGTCCTGCTCGACAACATGAACCCTTCCCAACTCGCCGAGTGTGTCTCGCTCCGCGATCGACTCACGCCGCGAATCGAGCTGGAAGCGTCCGGGGGTGTATCGCTGGCGGCCGTGCGGGACGTAGCGCTCACCGGAGTCGATCGCATCAGCACGGGTTCTCTCACTCACGGAGCTGTGTGGTTGGACATCGGATTGGATATTGAACCGACGGTCTGATCGGGGACCTTCCGCGGCGGCCGCCGCGAGAGCGAACGCCCGCGGTCGCTGAGTGGATTCAAGCGGCGAATCCTGCTACGTTGGGTTCCCCGTGCTGTCCGACCCCGAAATCCTGGAGCTTCGTGCGTGCGCCGACGCGGCCGAGCGAGCGATCGAGGAATCCCCCGAGGGTGCAATCCGTCGGGTCGTGATTATCGCGGAGACCGCTTCGACGCAAGACACCGCGGCCGTCTTGGTCGGCGAACATGACGGTCTGCTCGTCGTCGCCGGTCGGCAGAGCGCGGGCCGTGGACGGCTCGGGCGAGCCTGGACGCAGCGCGGCGGGCTGGGCGTCGCCGCCACACTCGCCATCCGGCTTACGGAAAGTCAACGGAGCACGCTCTCCCTCGCCGTCGGGGTCGCGGTCGTGCGCACGATCGAAGACACCCTCCAGCGCGACGGCCCGGGTTCTCCAGGGCGCGTGGGCATACGCTGGCCCAACGACGTAATCGAAGTCGCCGGGGGACGCAAGCTGGCGGGAGTGCTCATCGAATCACGCTCGATCTCCGGCTGGTCCGATCCCCTGATGCTCATCGGCGTGGGCATCAACGTTGCGCAGCACGAGTCCGATTGGAACGCCGATCTCGCGCGTCGAGCGGTCTCGCTGCGGCAACTGGGCAGCCGAGCCAATCGTGCCACGGTCCTCGCGACCCTGGTCGCACGCCTCAACGGCGCGCTCGCGGCCTGCGGCGACCCCACGTCTTGCGCAGAATTGCTCGAGTCTTGGAAGACCCGCGACACACTGCTGGGCACGCAGGCCGTGTTCGCGGTCGGCGCCACGACCATGGCGGGCAGAGTTGAAAGCGTTGAACCCAACCTCGAGATCATTCTCCGCCAACCGGATGGGCTTCTGCTGCGCCTTCCCGCCGCCACAACGTCCTTGGTACCCCAAGGGTCGTTCTGATCCGCAAGACCATATCCTACAATAACTTACAGCACGGCAACCATCTGATCTGCCCGGATTGGCTCGGTTTCAAATTACCCAAAATACCAGGCTCTGAAGTTCCTGTTCAGATTTCGCAAAGTAGGCAAAATCCCCCTTGCGGGATGCGAGTCCCAGTGGTAATTCTGGTGGGACCGGAACGCCCTTGGGCATTTCGGGCCCGCGAACATGAATCCGGTGGTGCCCCATTGACCCCGGCTGACAATTGAGGAGTGAATGGGCCGAGCCCTCCCGATAACGGAGGGCTCGGTCGTTTCTGGGCAGGACCGATCCCAGTGACGTGCCCACCCCCGACTACCCGGTGCGTCTCGCTGCCGCCTCAAGCACCGGGAGATGCCGGGATCAGTCCGAACCAGCGGTGCAAGACACCCCGCCCCAGATAGATGAGTGGCGTGATGCCGACCGCCAGCACGAACTTGAGCGTGTACCCCGTGGCGGCGATCTTGAGAACCTCCGAGAAATCCGCCCCCTTCTGGCCGGTCAGGGTCTTTCCGATTCCAAAGGCGATGTAACTGACCACGAAACTGTCCAGCATCTGCGAGATGACGGTGCTGCCCGTGGCCCGCAACCAGACCAGCCGATCGCCCGTCGATTTCTTGATCGCCTTGAACACCGCGATGTCCGCGAGCTGCCCGACGAGATACGCCGACATCGACGCGACGTACATCAGCTTGGCCGACCCGAAGACGGCGTCGAACGATTCTTGCTTGATGTTGAAGGGGGCGTCGAGATAGGGCATCGCCTGCGCGAGATTCATGATGAGAAACACGAACGCGGCCATCGCCAGCCCTATGTACGTCACTCGCCGCGCGCCCTTGGCCCCGTAGTACTCGTTGATGAGGTCCGTGAGCAGGAACGTGACGGGGAACGTGATCATCCCGCAGGTGTGCTCGATCGCGTCGTAGCGCCCGAAGAGCTTAAAGGGCAGCGCGATGTGGAAGAGCTTGATGCCCACGATGTCGGCGATGAGCAGGCACGCGACGGAAAAGGCTGTGAGCCAGACGTACAGCCGCTGCGCGACGGTCATGTTCCAGGGCTCGTGGCTCGTCTGGGCCGCGGGCGCGGTCGGTGAAAGCCTGGGTTGAGTGGTCATTGTTTGGGTGATTTCGACGGAGAAGGCGGACGGGATTCAGTGGGTCAGAACCGCGAGTTTACATGCCCGGTCGAGTCCTGGGTGCGGCTGAACTCGCGATCGCGTGACCATCGTGAAGCGGTTCACGGTTCTTCGCACCGCAAGGACCTATGGCTTTTTCGGCCAGGCGATCCCGGCCTCTTTTTTCAGCTTGGCGGCCTTGGATCCGTAGATCGCCGCGACGACCAGGAGCAGGAAGAACAGAGCAACGGTTGCGATTGTAAACGTCAGCGAGGCACGCTCGATTGCCGCTTTGGTGGCGTGAGTTGCCCCCAGGGCGACTCCGAGCGCCACCCCGCCCCCAAGCTGGATGACCAGCACGCCGATGGACGCCACGATGAGCCAGAGGGACGCCCTCTTCTCGGTGGACCTCCATCGATCAAAGAGCGACTCATCAACGCCTGAAAAATCCACCGCCCGCAGCTTGGCGAGTTTTGGGTAGCGGATCAACGCGAAGATGCCGAGCACAACGAGGACGATCTGAATCACGATCTCCCTTTCAAGGGTCGTTCAGCGGCGGGACCGCTGAAAGCGGACTTATCCCGCCCCCGCCATGCGCCGAACGGTCGCGGGCGATTCGGCCTGGCCGGTGCGGGCGCTGAGCAACGCCGCCTGCGCCATCGCCAAGACCGGCAGCAGCGACGCGGGCGGTGCGTCGGGCGTCGTGGTGTCCGCCAGTCGGACGAGCCCGGCCGCGATCGACGCCACCGCGCGGTTCGCGGCGGGGACTCCCGAGAACAGTTCCAGCCCAGCGCCGGCCTCGCGGGCTGGCGTGCGGTGCTCGTCGATGGTCTTCCCGTCCGCGTCGATCCACTCGAAGCCGTCGTCAAAGAGCCGAATGCGCCCGCCAGCGCCGACGAGCGTCGCCGAGCGGCTCCAGCCCCCCGCCTGGTCGCTGATGACCACCGCTGCGGCCCGCCCGTCGCTGAAGCGGAGGTTCGCCGTGAGGTCGCCGTGCAGGTCGCGGAGTGTTTCGCCGGGCTGGACGGTGCCGCCCGCGCGCGAGGAAACTCCGACGTACCCGGCGTCGATCGCCTCGGGCTCGCCCATCACCGCGTTGAGCAGGTCCATGGCCGCGAAGAGAGAAGCGCCCAGCGAGCACTCGCGCGGGCCGGACCAGAACTCGACGCAGGCCGTGCGCACGGCCCCGAAGCTCTCAAGGACCTCCGCCGCGGCCCGGAAGGACTCTGAAAACCGGGTAAGCGGGAAAAACCGCACAGCGCTGGCGAGCCCGCCGGAGGTTTGATCGGACGACCAGAGGTCCGCGCCCAGGTCGAGCGCGGTCGCCGGGAGTGGTTCGCTGGTGAGGATTCGGAGCCCCGCCGAGTGGGCCGCGATCAGGGCCTTGGCGTCCTGGCCGGTGGGGTCGTTGGCGAGGTCTCCGGGGGAGAGGAGCCAGACGAGATCGGCGGTTCGCAACTCGCCCGCCGCGACTTGTGTTGCCAGTTCGGCCCGCAAATCCTCGATGACCTTGCAGTCGAACGCGTTGGCGAGCCCACCGCCCTGGCCGCGGGCGGGGGAGCCGACGCCGATGACGTCGAGGCGTGCCTCGCGGGCCACGGCCTTGGCCAGTTCGAGCTGGTCGGGGTGCAGCCAGAGGATGGCGGAGTGTGAAGCTGGGGAGCGCACGGCGGAGATGGTACCGCGTTTGGGCGTGGGGCAGGTTTTCAACACGTCGGGGGGCGTCTCTCCAACGGCCATTCACCACGGGGTGACACGGAGAACCACGGAGAGAAACATTTGGGATCTTCATAGGAGATCTCTCACAGTGTCCCTCCGTGTCGCTCCGTGGTGAATGATTTCAAGTGACGATTAAGGAGCGGTTTTCACCCGGCCTCAGAGCGGCGCACGGGTACGTGCTCGGCCGCGCTAGAATCGTTTAGCGCGGCTGGCGGCCGCGGGCTCGCGCAAGCGGGTCTGAGGAAAGTCCGAGCACGACAGGACACGGTGGTGGGTAACTCCCACCCGCCCGACGGCCGGGCGAGGGAAAGTGCCACAGAGAACAGACCGCCGATGGCCGGAGCAATCCGGATCAGGCAAGGGTGAAACGGTGCGGTAAGAGCGCACCGCCCGACTGGCGACAGCCGGGGCACGGCAAACCCCACCGCGTGCAAGGTCAAACAGCCCCTGTCCCGGCGTCCGGCTCGTTGAGCTGGGTTGGCCGGGGCGATCGGTCCGATCGAACTCGGGGGCGGGTAGACCGCTGGACCCCGTCGGCAACGGCGGGGCAAGAGAAATGGCCGCCCAAGCCTCCCGGCCCCGGGCCCCCGTCAATGGACAGGGTCGGGGAGGTAGGACAGAACTCGGCTTACCGCCGCGCTCGCCGGATCGTGGGCCCCGAGAGATCGGGGCCCACGGCCATTTTTGGGGTGTGGGAGAAAAGGATTGCGTGCCACCGAGGAGCGATTCGGTCCTCGGTGTTCGGAGTTGCGGTTCAACCCACAAAGAAGCGAGAACATGGTCCGTCCTTGTTGGCACGGGGAGTTCTCGTTACCGACCGCATTCCCCCTTATGATTCACCATGGCCTCGAACATTCCAGAGCACCTGCAACCAGAGGGGCGAGCTGTCGAAGCTCAAGTGCGGGAAGCCTTTCGTGGTGTCTCGCGAGACGGCGGGGTGTCGTGGCGGGAATCGGACGTGATCGACGATTGCGGCACGCCTGAGCAGCAAGCGGCCGCCCGTGATCTTGACCGTGAGTCGTCCTGGGAGGCCCTTGTTGACGACCCCACGTGGCGTCACGAAGGCGGCGGGGGCAGCTTCTGCTTCCTCGACCCGATCGGATTTCGCTATTACATCGCCGCGGCTGTCGTCCGTTGCGCCCGACTCGGATATGGCGAGCAGATTGGCTACGCCCTGGAGATCGACGGAGAGTTCACGAGAAAAAAGGTGAGCCTCCTGACAATGGGCCAGAACCGCGCGATCGCGCGATTCGTGCGATTCATGATCGCCACGCACGCGGCCGAGGGCGACGAAATCTATGGTGCGAGTTGGAAAGCGGCGTACCAGAAGCACTGGAAGCAGTTCGACGGGGACGTTCAGGCGGGTGGTGCCGAAATGTCCCGGAGCCACGGCGTCGAAGTCGGCGCCATTCTGCCGAAGACAATTCCGATGGATGAAGTGACCCCACACCGGATATTGCTGGAAGAATACGTCAACCGACGCGAATACCTGCGCGTCACGATGAAGGACGCCACACAGTTGACGTTCCTTCCTGCCGGCGTGAGCTGCGCTGCGCAGTCCGATGGTAATGCATTGTGGGTGGCCTTTGGGCTCGCGTACGACTGGACCGCGCGCGAGGAGTCCTACGCGACTCTGATTCTCCGCGACATCGCGCAGCTTGAGCTCTGCACGGCGCAGCCCCAGCGATAGGGCTCACGGGTCCGGCTCATTCCATCCGCCGTGCGGCCCCGAATTGCCCTCACCCGTGCCGTGGGAGTCGGGTTCCTCCCGGCTTCGGTGCGTCCTTCCGCGTGCGTCCGGGACACCGAAGTCCGGGAACGGGACTTCGGCGGCTCGCGGGCCCGGGCTTTTCGATGGGCTTTACGCTCCCGCGGCGGGGATTCTCGGGCCCGGGGCGGAAACTCGTATTCCCGGGAGGGAGACCCTAATTCCCGGGCGGGAGGTTCCTATTCCCGGGTGAGAGGTTTGCATTCCCGGGCGGGAGGTTCTCATTCCCGGGTGAGAGGTTTGCAAACGCGCGCCGGAGGTTCATAAACGCGCGTGAGAGAGATTCTCACGCGCGTTTCCGAACCCGTCACGCGCGTTTGCGACCCTCCGGCGCGCGTTTCTCGGCCTCTCACGCGCGCGGAAACCTCTCGCTCACGCGTCCCGAAGTTCCGGGCCGGGCGTGGTCCGACGGATCTCTCTACCACAACTTGTCCTGAAGGGGAATCGCGGTCGGACGCAGCCCCGTGCGATCCGACGCCATTTCAACCAATGGGCAGAGCCGGACTTGAACTGGCGACCCTCGCATTTTCAATGCGATGCTCTACCAACTGGAGCTACCTGCCCGCGGACCCAGCGCCCGGCCAAGATCGAGAATCCCAGCCCGGGGAGGGAACGATACCCCGTTCCCCCCCACCGTCAAGGGCGGGGACGTACCATCGCGCCGATGCCGGGCGTTTCTACGACGCATTCTGACTCGGGCGTACACCCCGCCGGGCCCGGCGGGGCGGGCCGGGAGGTCGCGCCCGCGTTGCTGGCGGTGCGTGACCTCGCGGTCCACTTCCCGGTCCGGGCCGGGGTTCTGCAACGGACGGTGGGCGCGGTCCGGGCGGTGGACGGCGTGAGTTTTCAGATCGGCGTGGGCGAAACGCTCGGCCTGGTCGGGGAGTCGGGGTGCGGGAAGACGACGGTTGGGCGCGCGATCCTGAGGTTGATTCCCAAAACGAGCGGGGCGGTGACGTTCGGGGGACGGGACGTGCACGCGGCGGAGGGCGCCGAGCTTCGGGCGCTGCGCCGGCAGATGCAGATCATCTTTCAAGACCCGGCCGGGTCGCTGAATCCGCGCATGAAGATCGGGGCGATTCTGAGCGAGCCACTGATGGTCCATCGCATCGTCGGGGGGCGTGAAGAGGCGCGGGCCCGGGTGCTCTCGCTGCTCGACCGCTGCGGCATGCCCGCGAGCGCCGCGGACCGTTACCCCCACGAGTTCTCCGGCGGGCAGCGGCAGCGCATCGGCATCGCCCGGGCGCTGGCGCTCGAACCGAAGTTCATCGTGTGCGACGAGCCGACGAGTGCGCTGGACGTCTCGATCCAGGCCCAGATCATCAATCTGCTGACGGACCTGCAGCGTGACCTCGGGCTCTCGTACCTCTTCATCAGCCACGACATGAGCGTGATCCAGCATGTGTGCCGTCGCATCGCGGTGATGCACCGCGGGAAGATCGTCGAGGAGGGCACGCGCGATCAGATTCTGCTGAGTGCCCAGCACCCGTACACCCGGTCGCTGCTCTCGGCCGTGCCGATCGCCGACCCGACGGCGCGGCGCGAGCGCGTGGTTTTCGCGGGTGGAACGAGCTGAGATTTCACTGTCGGCGTTCGCGGGGAGCCGATTCAGCCCCACCAGCGGCGGGCCCACATCGCCAGGTTCACCATGGGCCAGGCGAGCTGCCAGAGCTGCTCGGGTTGGGCCGCGACGGTTTCGATCGCGGCGGGCGTGAACCATTCGGAGAGGAGCGTGCTCTCGCGCAGCGTGCCGGCTCGATCGCCGATCCAGGCTTGAAACGGGAGCGGGAAGCTGGCCTTGGGGCGTTGGAGCACCTCGCGAGAGATGCTGCGCTCGAAGGCTTGACGCAGGACTCCTTTCGTGCGGTAGCGACCGCCCGACCAGTTTCCCAAGCCGGCGCCCGCGGCCGAGGCGTCGAACTTTGCCGACATGGGGAGAGACTCCGCGAGATCAGCGACCGCTTGATCCGCGAAAGGCGTGCGGCCTTCGACAGACTCGCGCATGGTCGCGGAGTCGAGCCTCAGCAGAAGCCCGGCGAGATTGATCCGGCGCATGAAACGCAGGTGGACCTGGAGAGGGTCGGGCCGATTGCTTGACTGACCCGATGTCTCACGCTCGTACTGGTCGGCCAGGCGCGTGAACTCGTCGCGGTAGTGCGTGGTGAGCGCCGCGTCGTTTTCGAGCGACTTCCAAAGGGCATCGTTGAAGATCGTCGGTTTGACGTGACGAGCAACCCAGGCGTTGCTGTCGAGTTGGAACCCGCCGCCGAGCGTTTGCCACTCGCCGCCTGCGCAGCCGGAGAGGCTGGCGACGTGACGGGCGGCGTCGGTCATGGGTCCGTCGTAACCTCCGAAGAGTTCGTCGGCGCCCTCTCCGCTGAGGGTAACGACCTTGCCGTCGGCGCGGAGTCTTTGCGCGACCTCGTTGATCGCGACCTCGTTAGGTGTGCTGAGCGGCAGGCCCGCGGCGTCGACGAGAGCGGGCCAGCGCTCGGCGAACATCTCGCGCGTCACGGGCGCCTCGGTGTGCCGGGAATTGAGGCGCGAGGCGGTGAGCGTGGCGAAGGCGAAATCGTCTTGTGGAGCGGCCGCGGCATCGCCCGTGCGCTCGGCGGGGTTTGCGCGAACGCCCGAGCAGTAGGTCCACAGACGTTCGCTCGCGGTCTCCCGCCCGATCGCGTCCGCGACCGAGCAGATCACGGTGCTGTCGAGCCCGCCGGAGAGGAGGCAGCAGGTTGAAACGTCCGACCGCAGGTGGCGGCGAACGCTGTCTTTCACGGTTGATTGGACGCGAACCGCGGGATCGGGCGACTCCGATGCGTTGCTCCCCGCGCCGCTCCACCGGCCCCGGTCGCCGCTGGAAAGGTCCCACCAATCGAGACGCTTCGCCCGCGGTTCGGTTTGGCTGAGGTCGAACTCGATCCATTGCCCGGGGGTCACGGCCGACACGCCCTCGAAGAGGGTGCGCGTGCCGAGCGTGGTGCGGATGGTGGTGAGGTATGCGCTCACGGCAACGAGGTCCGGGCGCGGCGAGATCGCGGGGTGCCCGAGGACGGGCGGGATCTCGCTTGCGAAAACGATCTCCACGGTCCCACCACGGTTGGGCGGACGGGGCGTTGCGAAGTAGAGCGGCTTGATCCCAAGCGGGTCACGGGCGATGGTGAGCGAGCGTCGGCCGAGATCGAGATAACCGAAGGCGTACATCCCGCGCAGTCTTCCGATCGCGGCGGTGCCCCACCGGATCAACGCGGCAAGGACTGTCTCGGTGTCGCAATGCGAATGGAACCGCACGCCGAGGTCGCGGAGTTCGGCGCGGAGTTCGGCGTCGTTGTACAGCTCGCCGTTGTAGACGATCGCGTGCCGTCCGTCGGGCGAGATCATCGGTTGGTGCCCGGCGGGCGTCGGGTCGATCACGGCAAGCCGGCGGTGTGCCAGGATGAAGCCGGGGGCCTGCCAGAGCCCAGCCCCATCGGGACCGCGGTGGGTCATGCGATCGCGCATGCCAACCACGACCGACTCTGGGACCGAGACGGGACCACCGCCGCACGCCGCGATGCCGAGGATGCCGCACACGGATTCTTTATCGGAGAGGCACGCGAGCGGCTCGTACAAACGGGCCCGAACACGTCGGCCCCCAAACCCTTCGCCGGCATCCGATCGGGGAAGTCCCGTCCCTCAGACCCAAACCTGAACGATCAGGTTGGGTTCCTTGGATTTCCCCGTCCACTCCCCGATCGACGACGTGACGAACTTTACCTCGTACTGCGGGTGGGCGTCCAGCCACTCGTTGATCTGCTGATCCAGAAACTCCAGGCTCTCGCCGACGAGTTTGCAGTGGAAACTCTTGCAGTGGATCGCGCCGGTGCCGGTGACGTTGGGGGAGCGGCTCCACTTGTCCTCGTGGCGTTTGGCACCGAGCCGTTGCTCGAACTGCTGGATCTTTGACACCGCGGCCGCGGGCGCGGGCGACGATACAGACGCGGGAGCGCTCGCGATCGCGGGCCTCGCTTCGGCCGGCCTGGTCGCGGGCACACTTCCCGGAATGATCTGCGTGCCCGGTTGAAAGACGTGATCGGGAGAACGGAGCGGGTGATCAACGCGCATGCGCGGCCTCCAATCGGGGCCGACGATCGAGCTGGCCCCAAGAATGCGGACCGGACCGGAACGACGCTGGCCAGCCTACCGCGCAGCGGGATCGGTGGGAAGGGGGTCGTGCTGTGCAAGAGGAGTGACGGTGAATTGCCATGTGTCCGCGACGCGGCGAACGCCCTCGAATCGCCGCCAACCGCGTCCAAAGTCGATTTCCGCCACGAGACTGCCGGGCTCTTGATCGTCGGCGTCATGCGCGATTTCGAGTGATCTGCATATGCCGGCGGCGACGCGTTCGATCGCGCCGCGCCCGCCCGGGATGTCACCCTCAAAGTCGAGGTAGGCGGCTCGGTGGTCGGGGATCTTGGCGGCGGTGAATGATCGGTCGGGCTGGTCGATTCTTTCCCCAACCCGAAAGGTCACAAGCCGGTGCTCTTCTGGCGATCCTCGCTCGATCATCCAGTCGTAGTGGTGCAGCGCAGAGCCGGGGAAACACGGGTCTCGCAGCGTGTGTCTGAGCAGAACAGTCCGAGAAGAACCGGGCATCACCAACTCTAGTCCGCGTCGCTCTAGTCTCGAAGGCGTCTGGTCCGATACCATGTCTCCCCGGGGCTCAAGACCGGGAGACCGTTTGAAGGCCAACTTTCCACACCGGAGTGTTCCGATGCTTGCTTGCTCGATGTCTCGCCGTTGCTCTTCGTTGCTTGTCCTTGCCTCTGGCGTGGCCGGTCTTGCGCTGGCGGGCTGCAGCGGCGTTCGTCCGCTGCACGTCGTCCACGATCACGCGCTGCAGGAATCCAAGGCCGGGAACTACCAGGTCGCGGCGACGGACTACGAGGAATACCTCGAGCGAAAGCCCGACGAGGTCAAGGTGCGCTACGAGCTGGGGCAGACGTATTTGGCCCTGAAAAAACCGGTCGAAGCACGCCGGCAATTGCAGGTTGCCTACGACATCGACCCGACGGACGAGAACGTGATCGACGCGCTCGCTGAGTCGTACTACCAGGCCAAGGAGTACCCGCAATTGAGCGCGTTCCTGCGTCGGCTTTCGAGCGAGCGTGGGACGGTCCGCGACTTCATCCGGCTGGGCGACTACTCGGGGCGGATGGGCAACGCCGACGAATCGGCCCTGGCCTTGAAGAACGCCGCGGTGCTCGACGAAGGAAAGACCATCGACCCGCAGGTCGCGCTGGCGGATTTCTACAAGCTGCACAACGACCGCACCAACCAGGTCCGGCGTCTCCGCATGGCCTTGTTCGTGGAGCCCAAGAACAAGATCGTCATGAACAGGCTCTTGGAATTGGGCGAGGTCCCGGGCCCCAGCCTGGCCTTGAGGCCCGAAGAGTCGCGTTGATCGAGGCCGGAAGCAGGGTGTTGCGTTGGTTCGGGCAGTTTTCGGACCTTTGGTTGGATGAAGTTCCGGGCGCTTCGCATCCAGAATTGACTTTGAGCCGATGTCTTCTACCGTATATCCAGATATACGGATGAAGCGCATTGCTGATTCAACCCCTGTCACCGAACGCCTGGCCGCGCTGGGCGAGTTGGTGCGCTTGCGGATCTTGCGAGTGCTGGAGACCCAGGAGTTGGCGGTTGGGGAGGTGGCCAAGGTGGTGCAGCTCCCGCAGTCGACGGTCAGTCGGCATTTGAAGGTTCTGGCCGACGGCGGGTGGCTGGTCAAGCGCAACCACGGCACCACCATGTTCTACAAGCTCGTGCTCGACGATCTGAAGCTGCCCAGTAGGGCGCTCTGGATGACGGTCCGCGACCAGATCGGCGCGCCCGCCGAACTCGCCGAGGACACACGCCGGATGCAGGCCGTGCTCGCCGAGCGTATGACCGACAGCCAGTCGTTCTTCGGGCGTGTGGCCGGCGAGTGGGACCAGGTCCGCGGCGAACTCTTTGGCGAAAAGTTTTCTCCCGTGGCCATGCTGGCGTTGCTCGACCCCTCGTGGACCGTGGCCGACCTGGGCTGCGGCACGGGGAACGCCTGCGAGATGCTGGCGCCTTATGTTTCGAGAGTCATCGCGATCGATCAATCCGAGCCGATGCTCGCGGCCGCCCAGCGTCGATTGGCATCGTGTACCAACGCCGAGTTTGTAGCAGCGTCGATCGATCGATTGCCGCTAGAGACTTCGAGCGTTGATGCGGCCGTGTGCCTGCTGGCGTTGCACCATGTCGAGAAGGTTGAGCCCGTGCTTGAGGAGATGCACCGGATCGTGCGGGCTGGCGGCGTGGCGTTGATCGTGGATATGGTCGCGCACGATCGCTCGCAGTACCGGCACACGATGGGGCATAGGCACCTTGGGTTTTCCAAGGCGCGGATCGGCGAGCTGTTTGATTCGGCGGGGTTTGAGTCGTCGCGGTACGCCGAGCTGCCCGGGGAGCCGGAGGCGCGGGGCCCGAGCTTGTTTGTAGCGACGGCCCGAAAGAGAAAGAAGTAGATGAAAGAGAGGCAGGCTGAAAACCTGCCCCACTAGGGGGAGTAGGAAGAGACGGAGAGACGGAAAACAGAGCGTATTCAGGGCATTTTCGATCAGTTGTCCGATCACCATTTTTCAGGAGTCCACCATGTCCACGATTTCCAGCAAGCCCCGCGCGGGCGTCAAGCCCAGCAACGGCAAGCGCGTCTCGGGCGCTCCCGCCACGATCGATTTCAAGGTCAAGGATCTCACGCTGGCCGACTTCGGGCGGAACGAGATTCGCCTCGCCGAGCAGGAGATGCCCGGGCTGATGTCGATCCGCAGCGAGTACAAGGCCAAGAAGCCGCTCAAGGGCGCGAAGATCATGGGCTCGCTGCACATGACCGTCCAGACGGCCGTGCTGATCGAAACGCTCGTGGACCTTGGCGCTGATGTTCGCTGGGTCTCGTGCAACATCTTCTCGACCCAGGACCACGCGGCGGCCGCTGTGGTTGTTGGCCGCGGTGGCACGATCGATGATCCGCAGGGCGTGCCGGTGTTCGCGTGGAAGGGAGAGACGCTGGAAGAATATTGGTGGTGCACTGAGCAGGCGCTGCGCTGGCCCGACGGCAGCGGCCCGAACCTTTTGCTCGACGACGGCGGGGACGCCACGATGGTGTGCCACAAGGGCGCGGAGTTTGAAAAGGCCGGAAGGGTTCCCGCGTTCAACCCCGCGAAGGACCCCGAGGAATGGGGCGTGATCCTTGAGCTGCTGCGCGATCAGCAGAAGAAGAACCCGGGCCGCTGGACCAAGGTGCTCAAGGGCATCAACGGCGTCTCCGAAGAGACCACGACGGGCGTGCACCGCCTGTATCAGATGATGGAAGCCGGAACGCTGGCGTTCCCGGCCATCAACGTCAACGACAGCGTGACCAAGAGCAAGTTCGACAACCTTTACGGCTGCCGCCACTCGCTCACCGACGGCATCCTGCGCGCGTCCGACGTGATGCTCGCGGGCAAGGTCGCGGTGGTGCTGGGCTACGGCGACGTGGGCAAGGGCTGCTGCCAGAGCCTGCGTGGGCAGGGCGCTCGCGTGATTGTCACCGAGATCGACCCGATCTGTGCGCTGCAGGCCGCGATGGAGGGCTACCAGGTCACGACGCTCGACGAGGTGCTGGAGACGGCCGACATCTTCATCACCGCGACGGGCAACAAGGACATCATCACGGCCGACCACATGGCCCGGATGAAGGACAAGGCGATCGTCGGCAACATCGGCCACTTCGACAATGAGATCGATATGGCGGGGCTCAAGAAGTACAAGGGCATCAAGAGCGTGAACATCAAGCCGCAGTACGACGAGTGGATCTTCCCTGCCAGCAAGGGCAAGCCGGAGCACAGCGTGCTGATCCTGGCCGAGGGCCGGCTGCTGAACCTGGGCTGCGCCACCGGGCACCCGAGCTTCGTGATGAGCTGTAGCTTCTCGAACCAGGCGATCGCGCAGATCGAGCTGCACACCAACGGCGGGAAGTACGAGAAGAAGGTGTACACGCTGCCCAAGCACCTCGATGAGAAGGTCGCGCGGCTGCACATCGAGAAGCTCGGCATCAAGCTCACCAAGCTCAGCAAGGACCAGGCAGACTACATCGGCGTGCCGGTGGACGGGCCGTACAAGCCGGCTCATTACCGGTATTGAGATTTGGATCTGAATGAATGATTGAGAGCC
>JBGAOD010000045.1:0-28363 GCA_044221955.1 Phycisphaerales bacterium
GTCAGAACTTCGGCGGGGAACCTGCGGCGGGGGCGTGGTCGGCGGGGCATCGCGCGTCTCCTATCGCGCCCGCGTGTTAACTACCAGTCAAACGCGGGGGCGTAGGGGACACTTACCTCGGGAGAAGAGCAGAGTGCAAGTCGCGAGATACCGATCAATGCTCGTTTCGGTCCCGCCCGCAGCGCACCGGTTACATCCGCCCAAGGACGTAGTAGATGATCAAGAACAGCACAATCGTGCCGATCGCGCCGCCGCCCCATTTCCAAGCCGCGAACCCAGCGATGCCAGTCTTGATCAGTTTGTCCATTGGAGTTTCCCTTGTGATAAGCGATTGGCCCTACGTCGCCTTCCTCGTGCGGCTCCTTCGGTGTGGTGAAGTGCTGCGTCCTCATCATCACCACCATGGCTCCGTCCGACTAGGCGGGAACTTTCCGGTATTCCCCTCTGCGGTTGGATGCCGCGGTGCATAGCCGTCGCGAGCATCTCACAGCCCCGCTGCTTCTCGATAGAGCGGGCTCGTTCCCGGCGAAGTTGCGAGTGAACGGCCGCCCCGTTGAGGGATGTTTACGCACTATCAACGCAGATTCCGAAGGGCATGATGCTCCAGTCGCATCTTCTGCCCCGTGAGCGGAGCCTAGTTCGCGACGACCATCCTTGGCGCTCCTTGATCGACCACTTACCCGGCGAGCCAACTCGAAAAGGAAACCTATGAATCATTCCATCTCAGTCCCACTTGTGACCGCACTGGTCTTGGTTATCACCGCTGGCACGGTCACGCCGGCCAGAGCGCAGTTGACCGATACGTCGGCCCGCACGACCGACTCGCGCCACGACTCGGCCTCGAAGCAAGCATCGGCCGACTTCCGGTCATCGGAGTGGCTGAGCGCTCGGGGCGTAGTCAATTCCAGCGGGGACACAATCGCGAACGTCTCCGATCTCATTCTCGACCGCGGTACGGGAATGATTGAGTATCTCGTCATCAAGACCAGCAACACACCCGGACTGACCGCCCGCTCAGTGGCCCTTCCTTACCGCTCGTTCCGACGCGAGACCGGAAAGGACTCATTTGTCCTTGCTTCGACCGAAGCGGAACTCAAGCAGTCGCCCGAGTTCACCGGCGAGGCTTGGAAGGATCTGATGGAGTCCGGCGGGGACGACGATCGCACGCAGGACAAGCGCCTCAACCCATCCACACCCGGAAGCAACGACAACCGCTCGAAGGATGGCAACAAAGCCCTCCGACACCGGCTCGCCAATGACGCGCCCTTTCAGGGCGATCCTTACGCTGGGGATCTTGGTGGCGGAACGAAGTCCCATGTCGAGGGAGAGGTCACGAGCGTGGATCGGGTTCGTACGGAAAAATTCGGCGAGCAGGTCTTCGTCACAGTCCGGACCGCGGATGGCGGCATGAAGAAGGTCGCGCTCGGACCGTCTTGGTATGTCAACGGCTCGCCGGCGGCCCCGGTTCGCGGCGACACAATCACGGTGGACACGCTGGCCGTTCCGAACGATACCGATCAAACTCTTGCGGGCACCCACTTCCGCAACGGTGATCGAGAGCTGCACCTGCGGGGCACCGACGGGAATCCGGATTGGACGAATCGCTCCGGCGAAAAGAGCGACAAAGACTACGCCGCTCCGCGTTCTCGCTATCTCTTGGCGAGCAGTCTGAGGGGCATGAAGGTCGATTGCCGGGGCAACGAGGTCGGGAAGGTCAACGAGGTCATTCTCGAACGGAACTCGGGCGAGGCGGCGTTCCTCTCGGTCGATCCGAACAAGAACTTCCTGGGGACCAACGAGTCCAAGATCCTGGTGCCCTGGTCGGTGACAACCGCGATGCTCGACGGGATCATGCGTATCGACGCCTCCAAGGAGATGATCCTCGCGAGCGCCCAGACGCCGGCCGATATCTCTGCGCTCAACTCCGGCACGGTTTCAGATCGCGTCTATAAGCCTTACCGGGTGCCGGCACGCCGCTTCGACACCACCTCCAACGTGTCGGGGACGCGCGCAGACGCGCATCACGCTTGGTCCGCGCGGGGACCGATCATCGGGTCCATCGACCGTAGCTCGGCGAAGAGCATCGAAGGTCAGGTGGTGGACGTGACCGAGGTCACGTTCGAGGGTGACGTTCAACCGGCCCGAGCGTTGAAGATCCGCAGCCCGGGCGACGGGAACGGCGAGGAGCTAATCCTCCTGGGTCCGGCTCGCTACCTGGATAGCCAGAACCCGACCTTCAAGGCGGGCGACACGGTGAAGGTTGACGCTGTTCGAACGACGATTGACGGGCGCGAGTATTGGATCGCCAAGTCGGTTGATTGCAAGGACCAGCGCGTAGTTCTGATCGACGGCGATAACACGCCGGCGTGGAATCAGCCGTAACGATGTGGCTCGTCCTACACAGGCCTCTTGTGCGGGCCTTGTCCGCACAGGGGCCCTGCGTGAGAGTTGATCTCCACAAGGTTGTTCTTTGTTCGTCCCCATCACATTCTTTGCAGAAAGCCCTCATATGAAGATTGCTTCCTTCGCCGACCTCTACCTTGACCAGCTCCAGGACATGCGGAGCTGCGAGAGCCAGCTCGTCAAGGCGCTGCCCAAGATGGTCAGCGCCGCCACCCACCCCGAATTGAAGTCTGGGTTCAAGAACCACCTCGCGGAGACCAAAGAGCAGTTCGCCCGTCTCGACACCATTCTCGCAGACCTCGGAAGGACCGCGGGGCGCAAGGTCTGCGAAGCAACGGTGGGGCTCGTCAAGGAAGGTTCTGAGATCATCGAGAACGTGACCGACGAAGAGGTCCGCGACGCGGGGTTGATCTGCGCCGCCCAGAAGATCGAGCATTACGAGATCGCGTCGTACGGCTGCCTTCGGACCTTCGCCTCCCTGCTGGGCCGCAAGGCGGACATCAAACTTCTTGACCAGACTCTGGCCGAAGAAAAGAAAGCGAACGACTCGCTCAACGCGCTCGCCCTGGGCGTGGTGAACGCGGACGCCCTGACCTGAACCCGAGGCGGGCTCGGCTTCGCGTCCGCGCCCGCCAGGCTTACCAACCCCACCACCCTTTCGTCGCGGAACGTTCCACGCGACAGAACAGAACGGAGCATTCCTTGAAGTACAAAGTTCACTGCACCGCGTTCCTGGCCGTCGGACTCGCCCTGATCACCAACGGTTGCGAGAAGAAGATCGATTCCGTCTCGACCTCACGTAACGCCTCACCAACAACTCAGAGCACGAGCGCGACACCCTCGGCCCCGGACAACACGGCCAGGAACAAGGTTGATGGATCTGGAAGCACCACAACCCCGCTCGATCAGTCGCAGTCCGCCGCGGACATCAAGGTCACCGCGGACATCCGGCGGTCGATCATGGACGACAAGAGCATGTCCACCAACGCCCAGAACTGCAAGATCGTGACCGACAAGTCGGGGATGGTCACGCTCAGGGGCGTTGTCAACAGCCAGACCGAGAAGGATTCGATCGATGCTAAGGCGAAAGCCATCGCGGGCTCGACGAAGGTTGACAACCAGTTGGAAATCAAGCGGAACTAACCCGCACACGACTCGTTCCCGCGTTCCATCACCATTCACACGGAGTATTCCAATGAGCACCGCCGTATTCTGCATCGCACCGTCCGAATCGATTGCCAACGATATCGTCAGCCGCCTGAAAACCTCCGGCTTTGCTGACAACGACATCTCCGTGCTCTTCCCGGATAAGAGCAGCACCCGCGACTTTGCCCACGAGAAGAACACTAAAGCCCCCGAGGGCGCGACCATCGGCGCCGGCAGCGGCGGCGTGGTCGGCGGAACCCTCGGCCTGCTCGCGGGGATCGGGCTCCTCGCGATCCCGGGCGTCGGGCCCTTCATCGCGGCCGGCCCCATCATGGCCGCGCTCAGCGGGATCGCCGTGGGCGCCGCCGTCGGCGGCATCGCGGGAGGGCTCATCGGCATGGGCATCCCCGAACTCGAAGCGAAGAGGTACGAGGGCAAGGTCAAAGACGGGAACATCCTGATCTCGGTTCACGCTGAGAACTCGGAACGAGTGTCGCACGCCAAACGCATCTTTGAGAGCGGCCGTGCGACCGACATCTCGACCGGGCCCGAGTCGTCCGCGCCCTCTTCGACTGATCGACGTGACCCTCCTCAGGTCCATACAACCGTCCGACAGGCCCCCGCGGGAAGCGACCGCCTTCCCATCGTCTAACTCGAGAGTGATTGGTTGTTCAATCTGATTTCGGAGATGCGCATCACGCGTCCCGCGAAGCCGACTTCGCGGGATGCGGCGCGCCGAGGCTTCAAGCGGGTTCCGCATTTTCCTCGGACGAATTGACTGACCAAGCAAACGCACTCCCCCGGTAGAAGGGTCTGTGGCGAGCGCATTGAGATGGTCTTTCAGGGCAAGGGCGACGCTCTGGTGGCATGACTTCCGCGGTGACGTTGGCGCTGACTCAGCCGGTGAAGATGATGCTTCGTCGGCGGCAGTGGTCCTGAATCGTCCGTGCAGCGCCGGGATGGGAGCGAAAGCATGGCAACTGGTGTCCCGGAGTTTCCCGAGGGCAGTCAACGCTCGCGGGTCGCCGCAGAACGCGTATCTCCGCTGTCACGCCGCGCTCCGCGGCGCGCCTCGCGGTTGGCGGTCTTGGTCACGCTGGTGATAACCGTCGCGGTCCTCTACGTTGCCCGCGAGGTGCTGATCCCTCTCGCCCTTGCGATTCTCCTGAGTTTCGTTCTGGCACCGTGGGTAAATCGCCTTGCGAAGCTGGGCCTGGGTCGGGTGTTCTCGGTAATGGTCGCCTCGACCCTGACGGTGCTGGTGATCGCGGTCCTGGGCTGGGTCATGTTCACTCAGACAATGGCTTTGACCGGGAACCTGCCACGCTACCGCGACAACATTCGCCAGAAGATCAGCTCCGTTCAATCACAATCAAGCGGCACGGTGGGTAGAACCATCCGCACCCTCAAGCAGATCGGTGAGGAAATGCTGCAGGCCGACTCTGCGCCGCCCGGCGCGCTCGAACCGGGGGCGCTGCCCCTCCCCCCGAGTTCATCGGCCGGACCGTCCACTGCCCCCGTGACAAAGCCGGTCCCCGTGGAACTTGTCCGAAAGCCCTCGGACGCACTTGATTCGATCACCGGCACATTCACGCCCCTTGCCTCTCCCCTCGTCAACACGGGCATCGTGTTCGTGTTTGCCATTTTCTTCCTCCTTCATCGCGAGGACCTTCGCGATCGCTTGATTGCGTTGATCGGACCGGGTCAGCTTACCGCCACCATGCGGGCGATGGACGAGGGTGCCTCGCGCGTCAGTCGCTACCTGCTCATGCTGCTGATCGTGAACGGCACCTACGGGCTGGGAGTGGGGGTCGGACTGTTCCTTATCGGCGTGCCGAACGCGATTCTCTTCGGCGTGCTCGCGGCGCTCTTGCGGTTCATCCCCTATGTGGGATCGTGGCTCGGCGCCGCGCTCCCGATCATTTTGTCCCTGGCGGAGTTCGAGTCCTGGTCCAGGCCCTTGATCACGATTGGTGTGTTCGCGGTTCTGGAACTGGTCAGCAACAACATCGTGGAACCCTGGCTCTATGGTTCGCGCACCGGGGTGTCACCCACGGCGGTTGTGGCCTCGGCCGTTTTCTGGGGCTGGTTGTGGGGTCCGATCGGCCTGATCCTGTCCACGCCGTTGACGGTGTGCCTGGTGGTCTTGGGCCGGTACGTGCCGCATCTGGAGTATCTGAGCGTGCTTCTGGGTGACAGACCAAGTCTGCCGACCGAAGTCGGGCTGTATCAGCGCCTGCTCGCGACGGACTACGACGAGGCGTTTCAGTTCACGCAGGAGTATCTCAAAGACAAGCCGCTGATTGATCTGTATGAAAATGTCCTGATGCCCACCCTGGCGATGGCCGAGCACGACCGCCACGCCGGACGCCTCGAAGAAGGCCAGAGTCAGTTCATTGATCAGAGCCTGCGCGATCTGATCGAGGAGTTGGGAGATCGGCAAAGGTCGGCGCTGAGCGTCAAGGCTCAAGCCGGGACTGATGCACGCGAGTCCGCGGCGGCGGACGGTCCTCCGGTCGGCGGCGCGGTGAGTGCACCGCTGGAGGGCCCGGCGCGGCCGCTGCAGTCCCTCCGAGCGGGCACCGTGCTCTGCATTCCGGCGCGCGATGAGGCGGATGAGATCCCCGCGATCATGCTCGCGCAACTTCTTGAGTTCCAAGGCATATCCGCGAGGGTGATCCCGACTACAACTCTGGCGGGCGAGATACTGGACGAGATGGACAAACTGCCCCCCAGATCGGTCTGCGTGTGCGCCATGCCGCCCGCGGCGACCAGTCACGCGCGGTACCTTTGCAAGCGGATTCTGGCCCGCTTCAGCGACATGAAGTTGATCGTGGGCATTTGGAACACTCCCGATCTTGATCGTGCCCGCGAGCGCATCCGCACCTGCGGGACCGACCGGGTGGTCGCCACTTTTACGAACGCGATCGAGTTGTTGCGTATCTGAACAAGCGACGCAATGACTCTGTGCCGATCGACCGTCGCGCGGACGCGGTGGAACCTGCTCGACATGACCCAGCCGCCCAACAACGCCCCCATCACCCGTGAATCCCCTCTCCACGCGCTGATCTTCGGTCACCCCCAAGCGGCAATACGCCGTTGGACCTGTTGCCTGCGGGGCACGCCGTTCGCGACCCTCGCCGCGGTTGGGGGAAGTATCCCGTGCTGACGCGGCAGGTCCGTGCGGCTAACTTCATGCAGTTACGCGGCGCACGCCATCGGGGAAAGAGGGCGGCCGCGAGATTTACAAGGAGCAATCCATGGGTCTCATCCTGCTCGTCGTTTTAGTGCTCTTGCTCATCGGCGCTCTGCCCACATGGGGCTACAGTCGTAAGTGGGGATACGGCCCAACGGGGGGCTTGGGGTTGGTTCTCGTGATCCTGCTCGTTCTCGTGCTGATGAACATCATCCCGCGCGGCTTCTAAACTTCAACGGGTACCTCCGGTGCTTCCGGCAGCGCTCCCTGCCCCGCTCACAACCACCACCCGCCTCGCAGAAATAGGCGTCAAGGAAGGGCACCCATGAAGGGCTTTGTGCATTACATCGAAGCGCTCGCCGCCGAGAACACCGACTTCCGCCGAGTGATTTATACCGCCAAGAACTGCCAGCTCGTGCTGATGGCGCTCAAGCCCAAGGAGGACATCGGGGCGGAGGTCCACAAGCTCGACCAGTTCTTCCGTGTGGAAGCGGGGGCGGGGGAGGCCGTTCTTGACGGGGTAAGGACAGCGATTCGCGCGGGCTTCGCGTTGCTCGTCCCGGCCGGGGGACACGTCACAATATCATCAATACCGGCAGCGCCCCGCTCAAGCTCTACACGCTCTACTCGCCGCCGAATCATCGTGACGGCACCGTCCACCATACGCGCAAGGACGCCGAGGCGGACAGTGAGCACTTCGACGGCAAGACGACGGAATAGTGGGCGAAGTGAACCGACCGATCGAGGTGGCAGCCGACTGGCCCGACACCCCGGTCGATCAACGGACTTCACACCCATCTGCCGTGTCACCAACGCCTGCGGCACCGTGACAAGCGAGCAAGCCACGCTGCGCCTATGCCCGGCCGACCTCGACGGGAGAGGTTCCGTCAACGTCAACAACATCGATTGCTCTTTCGCGACCGTCGAGGCCGGGTGCTGACTATTCGCCTGGCCCGCGCGAGAACGCGGGCCAGGTACTTTCTGCTGCTGAACCCTACGCCTTGACGGACGAGGAGTAGGGGACAGTAATACGGATTCTGCTTGAGATTCGCGCGTCTGTTTGGCGCGTGAGAGGTGGCGCGAGTGGGTTGGGTATGGGATGATTGGGCCGACAAGGGAGTCGGCGATGAACATCCGCCAGTACCGGGTCGGGGAAGGTGGGGCGGCTGGAGGCGATGGTGTCGTCGGCACGCGACGCCAAGCAGCGCGATCGCGCTCGCGTGGCGTCGTTGGCGCTGCGCGGGTGGGAGGCCGACAAGATCGCCCAGGCTCTCTCGTCCAACTGACGCACCGCGCAAGCGTGGGCGTATCGCTACCAAGATCGCGGGATCGAGGGTCTGACGCCCATCATCTCCAAGGCGCACGCGCCGCGTTTGCCGCCCGAACGCAACACCGAATTCATCGCGCGCATCACCGCCCCGCCGCGTGAGAGCGATAACGTTTGCACGCTGGGGCCAAGGACGCGCGGCGGATCCTGGAGCACGAGTTCGGCGTGTCGTAACTGTCAAAGGTGTGTATGACCTGATGCACCGTCTGGGGCTCTCGTGCCTCACGCGGCAAGAAAAGAGCGACCCGGCCGCGATGACGAAGTTCACGCAAGAATCAGCCCCTTCGTTGTCCGCGCCGTCAAGGGAGCCGTTGAAGCGAGCGGCGGGCCGCGGGCGCGTGCGGGTGATGTGGATGCACGAGTTGCGGATCCGTCAACAAGGCACGCTCACCGCCGTGTGGGCCCCGCGCGGCTCACGCCCCACGGCGGTGAAGCAGACGCGAACGCGGCGGTTGAACCTGCAATCGGATTGATCATCGCTCCGCATGTGAACACGGACACGATGACGGTGTTGCGGTTGGTTTTGAAGGCAATGACCAGCCGATGCGCGTCGGAGCGGACGGTGTGCAGCTGACCGAAGGCCTGTTCGAGCGCGGAGTTCCTGAACTCTTGCGAATTATTCTGCTCACCACCGTGACAATCCTTGATCCCGACAGTTCTTGCCGAGGACGGGTTGTGTCAACGGAACGTTGGATGGGTCACCCTCACGCCGATCACCTCTCTCTAAGAGGTGCCTTTACGGCACGCTCGGGCGCTTCCCGGTGATTAGCCCGTACACTAAGCTCACAAGGAAAATGACCAGAAAGATAAAGAACAGAACCCGCGCGATGTACATGGACTCGCCGGCGACTCCGGTGAACCCGAACAGAGCGGCGATCAGCGCGACGATCAGGAATGTCAGAGCCCAGCGAAGCATCAGTGTTCCCTTCCCATTCGTGGTTGAGATCTCGAACTCGGGCAGCGCTGGGGCGTCAGCGTCGCATGGCAAAGCGCCCCGAGACCGCCTTCAAATCGACCGTCTGCGGCGCGAGATGTGCTGGCCGGCCGAGATCACTCGGGGCACAAGCCAAAGCCCCGCCCGCGCCATGAGAGCCCAATTGATGCATTGCACTGGTCTCTTCCGCTCGCCCCTCACAGGAACACTTCCCCGTTTTCGCAGCGTCAGCACCCGAGCTAGCACTAGCCCACCCATCGCCGCGACCGCCCCGCCCGCGATGCGCTTCCCTAACCTCCAGCGCGCATCCACCGCCCGAGCGTCGTGTTCCGCTGCCCATGCCACCATGCGGCACTTGGCCGATGATGCAGGTAAAGACAGCGCCGTCGTAAACGGCTCCGCTCGTGACGAACGATCGACGGCCTTCATAGCTGGACCATCGCAACAACGGCGCGAAAGCACATCAGGCACACCCCTGCGGCGACGAGAACTGCGGCCCCAGTGAGAACCGCCGCCAAGGGCCGGCCCACCTCTGCTTCTAGCCACCACATCAACCCCACGGTAATCAGACCCACTCCCGCGACCGTGAGGGGGACTGCGATTAGGAGGAACGACATTCCCAGGAGAAGGTTGGCCGCTGACGCCCGTGCGCGGCGGGCTTCGCCGCGCACGACCGTCAACAGTGTGCTTCCTTCGGCCTCGATGAGATCAAAGAGGCGCACAACAAATTGGGCGATGACTTTCACATTCAACTCCGAGGGCGGAACACCAAGAGCCCGACGAGCAAGCCCAGGCCGGCTGCGATACCGATGCTGGCACCGGGATTGCGAGCTATGAGTTGCTTGAAGGAATCGGTGGCGTCGGCGGCCGATTGCCTCGCGTCGTCGAACTTACCCTTGGCCGCATCCACCGCGTGCTGAGCACCGTGACGGAGTTCGGCCACTCCAGAGCGTGCGGCGTCGGCGGCCCCGCTGACCACGCTGCTGGCGTCCGACCTGAGCGTTTCGACACGCTGCCCCAGCCCGTGAAGGTCCTGCTTGAAAGTGTTTACGTCGGATGTTTGAGTACTCGCCATGCTCACGGTTCCTTAAGTATGTCATTGCCTCTATCGGCGGTATGACGGGTTTATCAAATGTCGTCACTAATGGACGGATCGCCGTTCAACGATCCAAGGAGCTTGGCCACCCCCGGGTGTGGCACTCTCGAAGCGTGTTAGAACCCGCGAGGGATGTATCCCATCAGTACCAGCACGAGCAAGATGACCAGCACCAGCCCGAGCCCCCCGCTGGGGGCGTAGCCCCAGTTCTTGCTGTATCGCCAAGTCGGAAGGCCGCCCACCAGAAGAACGGCAATTACAATAAGCAGAAGCAATCCTATACAACACCTCCTTCTTGGTTACACAACCATGATCGTTGCCACACGGTTAGTGGCGTTCGTGTGCACCATCATACAGGCACTTGCTCTGAGGCGTCTTGTAGTGCTCTTGTGTCAGTCGGGCTGATACATGTGGGTGGACGTGTGCCTCCCCAAGTACGTGCCCCTGTGTGTAGCATTAGTCTTGCCTTTTCCGTGCGTGTGCAGAGAGCTGCATTGTATCGTTCTTGCGGTATCATCTACTTGGCTTTGCCCGATGTGCTCTCGCCACATACTGTGCTCGGTGTGATGACCGGCTTTGCCGCCCGTGGAATGCTCCCGACAAAGCGGTCAACACAGACATCGATACCACCGAGAATAGCTTGCGAAGCGATTCCGTTCACAAACGAAAGCGCCGTAGCTGCGGCCTCCCCGGTGGTTGAGATGTCAAGTTAATACTTCTTCACGACGGGCTTGGCTGGGGTAGCGTCCGTAGAAGCCTTGGTGACATCCGCTCCAATGGCGGGCTTCGTGGCTCCCGGCGTGGCAATGGCCGGGCTGGGGTTTGGCATGCGATTCCCGCTGCGCTTCTGATCGTTCGAGCCACGCGAGAGATCGGGATTCATTTCCTGCTTCTGACTACCGCCCTCGTTGGACCAACTCCTTGCGCCGCGGCTCTTGCCATCACTGCGGTCGCGATCAGGTCGATGGGCTGCCCTGACCGACCCGGCCAGCGTCAGGCTTGATGTGGTTCTCCTGATTGCCATCATCGGCGGTTCTCGCTGCATTAGCTTTGTACCCGGCCTTTCCGATCGCAGCGCACGCCGCCTCGCAACCGGCCTGGTCGATCTTCATCGTCGCCTCACCGACGGTGACTGACGCGTTCGAGACACCTCGAACATCCTTCAGCGCGCTGGTGACTTTCTTCACGCATGCGTCGCCGCTCATGCCGTCAATCTCGATCGTTCTGTTGCTCATCGTTGCTGATTCCATTGGAGAGTCCCTTCGTTCGGTGTTTCTGTGCCGGGCAGCCGCATACTGCCTGCTGGCACAGTCACTCTATCCGAGATCGTTCTTACATCAAGCGGTGTCGGCCGCTCCAACACCGTTAGGGGAAGTCTTCTCGACGATGACCCACCTTTACGGCACAAGTGGCAGGCCGCCATTTGTCAGTGCGAGGGCGCATCGCCCTCTCCTTGCACGCGGACGGCGAGCGGTACCGCGAGATCATGGCTTCAGGCTGACGCCGGATTCGCACTGAGCCGTGTGGCCGCTTCTATCGCATCTGCCACACTCGCGACCATAAGGTGGGCACTCGAAGCAATCACCGCTACTTCCCTTGGCCGCGGTACTACACCACTCGCGGAAAACGAGACGCACACAGGGCCGTGCGCGACGGGCAGCCGTGCAGAGTCGACGAACATGTACACCGCTCGCAGGTGTAATGGGCGCAATCAGGACAAGTGCCACGCCATGCTGGGCGGAGTGCCGCAGAATGTCATTAGAGCCTATCCCAGAACCTGTTTGAGCAGGATGATTGAGCATCCCAGGTGCAGGAAGCCTTGGAAGAGTGTCGTTGATTTTTCGTAGCGGATGCACAGGCGGCGGAAGTTCTGGAACCAGGCGATCGTGCGTTCCACCGTCCAGCGGCGTCTGTATCTTCGCAGCGGGCGGCCGTCCTGGGTGGCGTGCTCCTTCGTGCGGTTCTTGCGGTGCGGCGCGATCATCTCGATGCCCACCTGGGCCAGATCGTCGTCGAGCATGTCGCTGTCGTAGGCCTTGTCGCCGACGATCCGCTCGGGCGTATCAATCGTTAGCATAAAGTCGAAGAGGCCCTGGACCAGGGTGCTCTCGTGCGGGCTGGCGCTGCCGGTCGTCACGGCCACGGGCAGGCCGCGGGCATCGACCAGGACCATGATTTTCACGCCTTTTCCGGCCTTGGTGAGCCCGATCCCGTCGCCGCCGCCCTTGGCCTTGCTGAACGTGCCGTCGATAAAGCACTCGTAGAGGCGGTAGCCGTCACGTTCCTCGATCAGCTCGCCCGCGTCGCGCATGATGTTCTCGAAGACGCCGGCCCGGGTCCAGAGCGTGAAGTACTTGTGCACGGAACTCTTGGACCCGAAGTGACGGGGCAGATCCTTCCACCTGGCCTCGTTGTCGAGCACCTGTAGGCTGTCGCGCAGGGCGAGCCGCTTGTTCATCGCGGGCCGACCGCTTGGGAGACCGGTAGCGTCGGGTCTGCTCGTCAGCCATTCCAACTTGTTCATCGTCAGTCGTATCGCCAGTGATGCCATTCGCACATCAGCACCAACGGTTGCGCCCGGTTTACGGATAGGATCTAATCAGTAACAGCGGCGCAGATAGCCGCCAACGCGACCGCAGTCTCTTCTAGGGCGTGCAATGCTGATCATGCAGTGCTGGCGAGGCCTATGACGCGATCGCCGATTGCTTTGCGTGAATGAAGCATCCTGGTAAGAAGCAGTATTACGAACAGGGCACTCGCGATCGGTGAGGACAGCGGTCGGACCATTCCGACTATCGCGGAGATCAAGTCCTGCGAAGGGGCTCCTTCCCCAGTTGCGGCGGCGGCAGGAGCAGTCGTGCTTCCGCCCGTGACGACCGACCGAGTCGTGTTAGGTGGCTGGATCGATACCGGTGATGACGGTTGATCTGTGCTCGGCGTCTCGGGTAATCCGTTGCCGATGCTGCGGAGGCTCTCCGCAGCGCTCGATACTACGCCGCGGGTGCTGTCGCGGACCGCGCGCACTTTTCTGGCAATGGTATCGTGATACGTCGGTAGCTCAGAGGCGATACTGACAAACTGATGACCTACGCCAAAGGCGCCAAGTCCGGCAACGGTGACGACCGCGACAATCACGCATGCGACGGCCAGAACCCGGTTTCGCACGAAGCGTTGAAACCATGCCACCGCCGGTGCGAGCACGAACGTGAGGAGAATCGCGGTTACAACAGGCGAGCACGTATCGTGCGAGATGGCGCTGCCGCGATGATGAAGCCGCAGCCGGAAGAAGACCGCCCGCCACATCTGTTCTGTGGTGTTCCTCCCTCATGTTCGGAATCGCGTCAGTGCTATCCGTGCCCCGGCTCGCTCGACGTCGTAACGGTTACACAAGGACAAGTCGTCCAAGAAACCGCTTGCGGGTGTATGGCACGCCAGCCACCAGCACAAGCCCGGTGATGCCTAGCCACTGCGCGGAAGGGAGGGGCACAACAATGACGGGACGGATCGGCTCATGTAATGCATCGGGCGGTGTCCCAAAGGCCCGGATCGAGGCGAGCGACGCTGGCGAATCATACGCCCCATTGAGTATTCCTGTTGGTATCGTCCTGGCGGGCGCCGCGGTGACCCGCTCGGTGGGAGTATTTGGCTGGATGCTTCGGCGCTCCGTGCTGCTGATGGATGCGAGCGTGCTCGGACCGTGTTGGGGAGTGAGCACGCTTGAGAGTTCCGGGGAGTGTGTTTCATTACCAAGGGTGGCATAACCAGAATTGACGAGGCGTGCTCCCGATTCCTCCGAAGGTCCGACGACCAGCGAACATGAGTTCCACATCCCACCGGGGTCGCTGCCGAGCATGCGGCCGGCTCGGGCTGGAGAATTTTGCGAGAAGGGGTTAACGGGCTTAGTCGGTGCTTCGGGCAACCATTGGGTGCTGCCCTCGTACAGACCGTCCGTAGACATGGATCTTTCAGGTGCTTTGAAGGCAGTATGCACCCCCGTATTGAGCCGGTCTGGAGAAACGCTTCCGGCCCTGGCCGTGCCCGCCACTGCGAATGCCCATGGTGTCGCGCACAGTGCAGCACCGACGACGCGGGCATGCGTCGTCATACAGGTTAGGAAGTAAGCGATACCGAGCGATGATCGACATTGAGCGTGTCTCCGTGGATTAGAGCGTGTGAGGCACTACGGGCAACATTGCAGCGAACATTTGGCCGTGGCGTTGAGCCCGCATTACTTGTTCTTGGCGCTGCCTTCGATGCTGCCACCAAGATGCTTGACATCTTCCCCGAAACCTTCGGTGGTGCTGCAGGCCGTGGTTGCGGCGGCCCCAACCAAGAGTGCGACCAGAGCCAGGAGGAACGAACCCGGGAGTGGGATGCGGACGGGATCTGATGGTCGTTGTGCGTCATTGGATCTATCTCCGTGAATTGGGTCCCGCAAGTCAAGCCGCGTGAAAGCGACGCGGGTTGTGTCGGCTATCTGCAGATGATGGAACCCACAACCCTTGTGGGGTAGGCGGGAAGCGTCCCTCATTGCGACCGCGGGATCGGGAGCGTTCCGTGATTGGAACGAGTTGCCTTTGCGAGCTTCCTTCATGGCCTGTTTGATCCACCAGCTCGCCCATGTACTGAAACGTGCGCCATGGGCGGGGTCAAAGGACTCGGCCGCGTGGACGAGGCCGACGTTGCCTCGTTCGATCAGTTCCGTGCAGGCAAGCCCGCGTCCCAAATAGTTCCGAACGATCGCTTGCACGAGGCCACGATTCGCAAGCACGATCCGATCCCGGCTGGCCGCGCAACCGTCGTTGATGATGCTCCAGGCGAGGCGTCTCTCGTCCTCGGCTGTCAGAGCGAGTGCCGAGTCATACCCGTGGAGTTCGTTCGGCAACGGGGAGGTGGTCTGAAGCCTTCGAGGCATGGGTGTTCTTGCCAGACTCGCACAGAGACCGGTCGCGGTGTCCAAAGGTGGGCTCGGGGATACGTTGTCGTGATAACTCATGTTTGCAACTCAGCGTGGGGCATGGTCCAAGTGCGGTCGCTTCGTAGCGCGCAGCCTTTCTAAGCCGAAAAAGGAACGACGCGGTGGGGCGGTCATCACACTCGCACCAGCGGAGTATCCACCAAGTGCTCGGACAAGAACCACGCGTGAAGTTCGTTGGTGCGGATGATCTCGGAGACGATCAGGTCGTTGGTGCCGTCGTCGCCGAGTTCAGCGGTTCTCCGTGCGGCATCGTGAGCGTCAATGAGAATGAGTTCGATCGCCTCAAGGAGCCTAGAGAGCATCACGGGAATCTCTTCACAGCCGTCGGGAGCACGTGGAATCTGCGTGAGTTCCGCGGCGTGCCGGGGATCACCCACCGCGATACCACCGAGGGTCTGCACGCGCTCGGCGATCGTGTCGATGAGTGCGAGTTGCTCGCCTGCGTGCTTGTCGAGCAGGAGGTGAAGCTGATAGAACGTGGGGCCGCGCATGAGCCAGTGGTGCTTCTTATAGAGGGCAAAGAGCATCTGAGTGTCGGCGAGCACCTGATTGAGCCGCTGGCATGAGTATTCCCTGGCATCGTGAGACAGCCCGAGCGGAAACTGCCTGACAGTCCCGTACTTCTGGATCTCTACCCCCGTTTGGTGAAGTCGTGGTTGGCTGTGGAGAGCCGTCGGCATTTCGGCAGGTGGTCCAGTGATTCCGACATTCATGCTCTTGTTCCTGGACCATGCTGGTCAATGACGGCGGCGAATGTGTGCGATCCTTCATGACCGTGCTCGGTGAGTTGTTCTTCAATCGGAGATGACGGCTCTCGCCTATCACCTCCGTTGGCTCTGTCAAGCGGCGTCAATAGCCGTTCGACCGAAGCGCTCTCTCAACGAGTGTTGCGATTCGCGTCCGTGAGCACGGCGTGCTTCACCCGTTCCCATGCATCGCGCGTCGCAGACTTGGCCTGATCCCACCCCAGACGGGAACTACCTTTGGCGCGGTCCCACCCACGCCCCAAGTCGGCCTCGACACTGTCGAAGGTCTGACTATCAGCGCCGCGGCGCCCGAAGCTCTCCCAGCCGTATTGATACGCCGGAGCGAACTCCTCGTACCCGTACGAAGTCTGGGAGTAGGGCATCGACGAGTGTGTCTCACGCCAGTACTTGGTTTCGATCGTCGTGTTCACGGCCTCGGCGGTGGCCTTCCCCGGCCAAACCGCCAACAACAGCACCACCGATCGCTCCGGCTACGGCCCCGACAGGGCCGGCGATCACACCGCCACACCCAGTTCGCCGCCAGCCCGCTTCGATCGCTCCAAGGCTCACGCCCACGGGGTGCGCTCCGGGAGCGCCGGAAATGGCGTCTTTGTTGTCGTCCGCGAGCGGTTGTATCACAACAGTTGGTTTCTTCTCGAACATTGGTCCCCGGGACCCGCTATTGCGGCCGGCGTCGAGGGACTGGAAGGCCTAGGTCGTTATCGCAAACATGATCAACCAAGGTGAACTTCGTCAGGACGAACGTTCATCAACTCTGTACTTCCTGCCTGCGGCCGAAGGACTCGCCCGGGTGCCTTTCACTGACTCCGATGCGGCAGCGGACTGTCCCGGCGTGAGCGAGCCCTGCCACGGTCACAGGAAGCCTCGAGAACGAGCATGAACAAAGACACGATTCCGAACCCGATCGCAACGCCTGGAGTCATTCCTCTAGAAATCGCCACGGTCGCAGCCGTGACAGCCAGCGACGTGGGAATCCCGATGACAACCAACATCCAGCCGATGGTCGCTGCTGTGGTTAAGAGGCGTCCATCGATGATTCGACTGCCATGAGGTCGTCCTGGCGAGCTGCCTCGTCTTCCGATCGCCCACCGACGAGCGGGTCCGGATCAAACCCGGTCGGGTGGCCCTCTTCGAACGCGACTTCGCGTGTCGAAGCCGGTGACAGGCGCGACGGATCCGAGCCGTCGCCCTTTGCAGGCACTGACGTGTCCATGAAAGACACTCCGTTGATGAGAAAGCGGACAAACCGGAGACGACTGATGCGACGAGCGATGGCTTGGCACCAACGACACACGCGATTCCGATGCCCGCCGGACTACTTCTTTCCCAGGCCGGAACGTTGTCACCGTCGAGCAGCACAACACGCGCGTTCTTGCACTCGATCGACTTAGCGATCCAGTAGGTGCGACCATCGATCACCGTGCGTCGAGCATCAACCTTGACGAGGTCGCCGGCGCGGCGCGCCCAGGCTTCTGGTTAGCCATGTACCACGACGGGCCGACCAAGATCGTTTCCTCGCCGTTGTTATTGCCATCGAGTCGCACCATGATCGCCCGAGCTGGCTGTAGTCCGTTGTCAAACGTCATCTCCTTCGTGTCGATCACGCTGCCCTCGAAGGTCTTGGCCGAGTCACGCTCGATCGAGGCAATGACCGATCCGCGAGCGTTCCAGGCTTCGTTGTTCAATGGCGTCGCGGTCGAGACTTGCTTGGGCGCATCGAAACTCGGCGCGGGAACGTTGAAGGCGTTGTAGACCCGCTCGGCGTAGGCGCCGCCGTTGAGCTTGGTCGGGTCGGAGGGCGTCTCCGGGCTGGCGAGCACCATTTCTTTGGACGCATCGATGCGGACCGTGCCGTCGAGCATCACGGTCGCCACCGACCACGGCACAAGCCGCTTGGTGTCGTTGATGCCGAGGAAGTTCTGGTTCGGATCGACGGACAGGAACGCGATGTCGCCTGAGTGTCGATCGAGAATGATCTCGTGAACCTTGCCAAGGTCGTTACCACGGCAGTCGATCTTCTTGCCGGGCAGGTCGCTGAGGAGCAGGTAACGCGAGTACGGTGTGCTGTAGTGCTGTCCGCCGGATTCGACGGTCTTGAGAGCCCAGGCCGGGCTTCCGTCGCTGCCGCGCAGTTGGAGCGTGTTCTGGGTGTTGCGGAACTCGGTCGCGGCCAGGAGCTGGTCCGGGTCGCGGGGGAGCCGCGATCGTTTCAACGACGACCTTGTCGCCGCGCATCGGAGCGGCGGCCGCGCCGTTCACGTACCACGAAGGCCCGAGCGCCACGCGCTTGGTGGTTCCGTCCGCGACGTGAACGCCGATCACGACCTGCTCGCCGAACGTGCTGGTGCGGACCCGTTCAACGCTCTTGATCTCGCCTTCGACGCATTCTCTTGGCCGTGTCGAGGTTGCCGACGTAGGTCGCTCGGTGCCGCCGCGTCGGCCTCGAGACCTTGCGGCAGGGCACCGCTGTCGTCCAGCTTGGACTCCCTCATGACCTTCCAACTCTCGGTCGAGAACTCCGGGAACTGCTTGAGCTGCTCTTCGGTGGCCGCCAGCACGAGGTGGTCCTTGGCAGCCTCCCAACGGAACGAGGCGTAGGGGATCGCGATCGAGCGACCGCCCATCCCGAAGGTCTTGCCGGTCTTGACGACGAGATACTCGACGCGCCCAGCCCCGCGGTCGAGGATGAGATCGGAGACGTCCGCGATCTCCTCGCCGTTGTTGTTCACGACCTCCCGCTTGCTCAGCCACTTGGAAGTGCGGAAGTCAACGGTCGGGGCGACGGTGGCGGAAATCTTGGTCGATGTCCCCGCTGGCTGCGCGTTGGCAGGGGCAACGGTGCCTCCGGCGCAGGCGATGATCAGAGACGCGAGAACCGGGGCGGACGTGCAGAGATTCATGGGAGCCTTCTTTCTGTTGGCCGATCGAACGGCGTGGAGCGCTGCGAATCAGCGGGCGTCGTCGTCGCTCTTTCAAAGAGAGCAGAAGACGCCGATGAAGAGATCATGGCGATCAAGAGTGAAGCGACTACAGAGAAAACATCCCTGTTCACGGCAACGCGACGTCGCCAAGTTCGTGCGTGATTCGTGCACACAATTGGCTTGTTCCGACGCCTTTGGGTATCCCCACGCTCCGCGTGGGGATGGCCATGACCAATGCGTCGTTTGTCGCGCTAAGGACAAACACCTCACGCGGAGCGTGGGGGTGCCCCGCGACCGATCAGCTCGCGCGCCCCGACCCCGGCCAGCAGACGTTCCCCGCCGCCACGTCGCGCACCGCGTGAAGGATCGCGTCGGGCTCGTCGCTCTTGGAGACGCACCCCCACGCTCCCGCGTTCATCGCTCGGGCGACGAAGCCCGCGTCGCTGTAACCGCTGTAGATGATCGTACGGACCTTCGGGAACTCGGCCGTCATCTCGCGCAACGCGATCAACGGGTCCTTGCCCGGCATCGTCGCGTCCAGGATCAGAACATCGGGCGGCGGCTCGAGCCCGCGAACTGTTTCCAGAAGTCGATCCGCCGAGGCGAGCGAACCGGCCCACGCCATGCCCGGATCGGACTCGACGAGCATCCGCACGACCGCGGTGATGTCCGGGCCGTCGTCCACGCACAGCACGCGCGTCGGGACGGTGGATCTGCGGGAACTTGCACGGGTGTCCAACGGATCAGGCTTCACTGAATGTCCTCAACGCTTCAACCGGGCGCTCATTTCCGAAGCCGGTCCATCATCTTTTCAAGCTCATCAAAGTCGCACGGCTTGACCATGTGGCCGTCGAAGCCCGCCTCGCGCGACAGCACGATGTCGGCCTCGCGCCCGTAGCCGGTGAGCGCGATGAGCTTGATCCGCGCGACCTCGCCCCCGTCCCCATCAATCCCCGCCGCGATCTCTCCGTCCACCACCGCGTCGGCCACCATCCGCGGCGTCGCGTCGGATCTCAACCTCCGGGCCACCTCGTAGCCGTCCAAGCCCGGGAGCCCGATGTCCAGCAGCGCGATGTCGGGCCGCCATTCCTGCGCGATCTTGAGCCCGTCGGGCCCGTTGAACGCGCTCCGCACGGTGTAGCCCTTGTGCCGCAGCGTGCCCGTAATCATCAGCACGAGATCGACGTTGTCGTCCACGACCAGCACGCGCACCCCGCGGCCGCTGTCGGACTTTCCAGTGATGCGCGGGCCAGTAGCAACGCTCTCGATCACGTGCGCGTGTACGTCGGACTCGGGCCCGTCGCGCACCGCTTCGACCAACGGCGCGGCCACCAGCGGCAGCTTCACCGTGAACTCGGACCCCAGCCCCGCCCCTTCGCTACGGACGGTGATCGTCCCGCCGTGGAGGTTCACCAGACGGTGCGCCAGCGAGAGCCCGATCCCCAACCCACCCGAAGAACGCGCCAGCGAACGATCGGCCTGCGTGAACAGGTCGAAGATCCGCGGCAGCAGCTCGCCGTCGATCCCCACCCCGTTGTCGATCACCCGGATCACAGCCACGCCGGGGAGGAGTGGCGGACTGCGTGCCGCGAGCGGTGAGACGATCGCGCCGAGTGAACCGCTATCGCTTCCCTCTTCTCCACTCGCGACTCGCCACTCCCCACTCCCAGTTCCCCCCTCCATGCTCACCGCGATCTCGATCCGTCCGCGGTCGGGCGTGTACTTGGCCGCGTTGTTGAGCAGGTTCACCAGCACCTCCTCAAGCCGTGTCGCGTCCGCCATGCCCCACACAGCCTCGGGGCACAGCGTCACGACCACCATGTGCTGGCGTTGCTCAAACAGCGGACCGGCCGTCTGCAAGGAGTGCTCTACGACGCGCTTCACGTCCACGGGCTTCATGTCCAACTGAATCCGCCCGCTCACCACGCGCGACACCTCCAGAAGATCGCTGACCATCCGCGTCAGGCTCGCGACCTGCCGCTCGATGATGTCGCGGGCCTGGTGCTGGATCGGCGTGGCGTTGCCGTGGTCCTGGAGCTTGAGCAGGTGCACCGCGGCCCGGATCGGCGCCAGCGGGTTGCGCAGCTCGTGGCTGAGCATCGCCAGGAACTCGTCCTTGCCGCGCGACTGCACGGCCAGGGCTTCGGTCTGGACGGCGAGCTCCTTCTCAAGCCGGCTGCGTTCGGAGATATCGCGCACGTTGCACTGCGCCACCAGTTTGTCGCCCTCTTTGTACACGTTGGCAATGAACTCGACCTCGACCCGCTCGCCGCGCCGGTTCTGCACGGGCAGGTGGTCGTGCCGCAGATACCCGGTCCGCTGCAATTCCCGGAACGCTTCCTTGTTCTCCTCGGCGTCTTTGTACATGCCGATCTCGAAGAGCTCCATGCCGATCAGCTTGCTCGATTCCAACCCGGTCAGCTCGCACATGAAAGCGTTGGCGTCCGTAATCTTTCGCGTCTCGACGTCGAGGATGAGGATGCCGTCCTTGGCGGTCTCAAAGAGCCGGCGGAAACGGATCTCCGAGTTACGGATCGCTTCCTGTGCCTGCTTGCGCTCGGTGATGTTCTCGATCGCGAGCAGGATCAACTCGGAATGATTCCCCGGTCTGCGGATACGCCGGCCGTTGAGCAGCATCGTCTTCTGTCCCACTCCGCCGGGGAAGTCGTGCTCGACCTCGAAGTCCTCGAAGGAGTGGTTCTCGGGCGAGATCTCTTCCAAGAGCGTCCGCAACGCCGGGATGTCCCATTGGCCATGCCCGAGGTCGTAGACAAACCGCCCCTCGGTGCTTTCCTTCTCGACGCGGAACTCGGTATAGAACGAGTTGTTCGCCGACACCACACGCAGCTGTCTGTCGAGCACTAGGAAGGGATGCCGCAACGTGCCCAGGATGTTCTGCGCGTAGTCGAAGGCCTCCTTGACCAGTTTTTCCTGACGCTTGTGCTCGGTAACGTCGCGGAAGACGAGCACCGCCCCGGCCGTGTCGCCGCTCACGCTCCGGATGGGCGCGGCGCTGTCGGCGATGGGTCGCGCAGTTCCGTCGCGTGCGATCAGCAGCGTGTGGTTGGCCAGCCCGACGATCACACCTTCCTTCAGCGACCGCATCGCTGGATTCTCGACCTCGGCCCGGGTCTCCTCGTTGACGATGTGGAAGACCTTCGTGAGATCCTCACCCGCCGCGTGCTCCTGCGTCCACCCCGTGAGCTGCTGGGCGATCGGGTTGAGAAAGTTGACCCGTCCGTCGCGGTCGGTGGTGATCACGCCGTCGCCAATGCACGAGAGCGTGACGCGCAGCAGCTCGGCCGTCTCTGCCGGGGTGAGCCCCGCGAGCGCTGGCGTGGCGTGGACATCCTGGTTTGCGATCGAGGCCGGATCGGGCTTCGTGAGCGCACCATCATCGCCGCCGCCGTCGGCTTTGTTGTTCGTTCCCATTGGGCCTTTCGGGCTTGTCTGCTCTCTCAGGCCTGGGCCAGCCCCTCGCGGATCGCGAACCTCATCAGGTCAGCGCGGGTGACGATACCCAGCTTCTTCATCATCCGGTCCTGGTGCCCGTCCACCGTCTTCACGCTGCGGCAGAGCTGTGCCCCGATCTGCACCCGCGACAGCCCCTTGCCGATGAGCCGCAGGATCTCCGCCTCGCGCGAGGTCAGCGACGACAGCAGCGTCATGGGTGCGCCGACACGCATCACGGATGATTCGTTGCCCCCCGTCGCCTTGACGTGCCTCCCCGTCCCAATCCCGAGCGGCTGGCGCGCTCACGCACCCTCGGCCCCAGCACGAACCCGCTGAACGATCGCGGCATCAATTCGTGGATCCCGCGCGTGATGTCCTCCAGCTCGTCGGACTTCGAGAAGTACGCGCTCGCCCCGGACTTGAACGACGCGGAGATGAACCCGTCGCGAACATGAGCGCTCAGCATCATGATCCGCACTTCCGGGTGCGAGTGATGCAGCCGGTCGGCCATCTCAAATGCGTCCGGCCCGGGCATCTCGATGTCGAGGAGCACCACGTTGGGATGCAGCCGTTCGACCTCTTCGACCAGCCGCGTTGCCGTGGAAAGCCGGCCCACGACCTCGATCCCGCCGTCGATCGCAAAGTGCGCCTTGATCCCCTCGACCAGCACCGCGTGGTCGTCCACGCACAGCACGCGGATGGCGTGCGAGACGTACGGGATGACGGTCGGTGTCATGGCGGCGTGCGGCTCGCGCTCCGTGATCGTGCGCCCCACGCTCTTCTGGTCGGGCCGTCGGGCACGAATCGCATTGGACTTGCGATCACTCACGGCCGCTCCGACGCGTGGCTTTTTCATTGGCGCTCCTTTGCCGATCGTGTCGGTTGCTTGGCTCTGTACCCTTGTTCGATCGCTTGCCCCAACGCGTACCGAATCGCCTCGAAATCCTCGGGCGACTCGATGACCGTCACGCCGAGCGCCGCCCACTTCGTCATCGTGCTCTTGGGAGGCACCCCGAGCAGCACGATCGCCCGATCGCCCGAGCGCTTCCTCCAGGACGCGGCGGCGGTCAAGGTCGTCGCCGTTGGTTCGGCTACCCAGAGGTCCGACTCTCCCGGGCCGCCGTCGTGCACGGCGCTGACCTCGACACCGGCGCTCGTGATGATCTGCGAGATCAGAGCCAGGGTCCGAGGATCGCGCACCGAGACCGTGGCCCGGCGGCTTCGAGCGACCGCCCACGAACGCTTCGAGGGTTTCTCTGTCGAGACCGGCAGCACGAGCACCACCGTCGTGCCCCGTCCCAGCCTCGATTCAATCTCAAGATCCCCACCCGCCCGCGTTGCGACCTTGCGCGCCAGCGGCAGCCCGAGCCCCGTCCCCATCCCTCGAACTTTCGTCGTAAAGAACAGGTCCAAGGCCCGCTTGCGGACCTCAGAGCGCATCCCCACGCCGTTGTCCGTCACGCCCAGCCGGAGCATGCGACCGTCCCCGGACGCTTTCGCCCAGATCTCCACGCGCCCCGTGCGGCGTTCCTCCGGGATCGCCTCGCCCGCGTTCACGATCAGATTGAGCACCGCCTGCGTCAGCCAGTGCGGCGCGATTTTGACCGCCGGCAGGTTCGCAGGGAGCGACGCTACCATCTTAACATGCCTCGGCAGCGACCTCCTCAGGAGCACACCAACCTGCCGCCACCACCCCGCCAGATCGGTAATCCCGGTCGAGTTCGTCGCGGTACCCGGACCGCCGGGATCGAGTGCCAGAAAATGCAGCCCGTCGCTGAGCTGCTGCAAGTACGCAAGCGATCGGCGCACCGCCGTCAGGTGGGTGTGCGCCGCGCCGCTTATCCCCGCGTGCTCGATGGCGTTGAGCCGCGCCCGCAACGGCAGCAGCACGTTGTTCATATCGTGCCCCAGGCCCGCCGTCAGTGTGCCTAGCGAAGCCATGCGATCGGCGAGCAGGAGCCTGAGGTTGGCCGTGGCCAAGGCTCGCGTCTGCTCAGTGATCAACTCCTGGAGCCGCGAGCGCTCGACCGCCGTATCCGCGGCGACGTCAACCTCATGGCTTACATCCCGCACGATCCCCACGAAATAAGGCGTTCCGTGCATCGGGAGGTCGGCCCGTGAAACGGAGAGCTCGATCTGAATCGACTTCCCGTCCTTGCGTACCCCGTCAAACCGTCGCGTCCGTTGGAGGACCTTCGTCTTGTTCGCACGCCGGTAACGGTCGAGGTACTTGTCGAGGGCCGTGCGCCGCGGCTCGGGAACGAGCACCTTGACGTTCAACCCGTACAGCTCCGTGGGGGTCCACCCGAAGACCTGCTCGACCGAATCGCTCGCGGACTGGATCGTCCCTTCCGCGTTCATGGTGATGATCGGGTCGAGCACGGGCCCAGGCGGACCGCCCCTGCGCTCCGCCTTGGCCGCAGAAATTACGGCGGCGGCTGGCTTCCGGCTGCGGGGGCGAGCGGTCACAAGGAAGCGTAGACCTCGCGTGGTTCGCTCCGAGGCCTTCGCTATTCAAGGGACGAGATAGGGGAAGTTTCCGTCCAAGCAATCAGAAGGACTGCCGCCGAGGATATTACTCCTTTCTCACGAAGCGGCACCGTCGCAGGGGGTGACGTGCTCGGAATGCAGAAGCCAAGGATCGATGCGAACCCATGGAGCGCCCATGAAACCTCAAACGAAAACAGCGAACGGTCGGCCCCTTGAGGACGCGGTGCCAAGCTGGCTCGTGGACTCGATCGCCCGCGAATCGTGGGCGTTGAACGGCCGGGGTCCGTCGCTCGACTGGGCGGGCGTGGAGATCCACCTCGGCCGGCTCGTCAGGCAAGCCCGGAGCGAGGCCCGGGATTCACAGGCCATGCATGCCGCGGCTGTTGCGGCGGGACGAAGGGCCGGCAGGGCGCGGGCCGCAATGGAAGGAGCACTCTCGTGACGAGAACTTCGAGCGACCTATCGATGCGAGTCGATCCAGGCCCGCGCGCGGGATCCAGTGTCGTCACGCGGCCCCTCTCTCCGGGCGTGACCGGGAGCGGCGCTCACATCGTTGATCCCGCGATTGTCCAAGCGATGCCCGGCTGGCCGCTGTCGGGCACGCCCGAAGCAGCGGGACCGGACTCTGCCAGCGATGTCAGGAATCTGACCGCGAGCGCGGCGCTTGACCTTTCGCTGCTGATCAGCGTCCTCAATCGCAACCTGAACCTGCTGGCCGAGGAGTGGCTCTCGCCCACTGGGCACGACGCGCTGCTCTCGCTGGCGGCGGCGACCTCATACCTCCGCGGGCTGACGCACGAGCTTTGCTCGGCCTCGACAGAGGGTGATTCGCGGATCAAGGTCCGCCATGTGCGCTTGGATTCCTGGTGGCCCAACATGGAATGGCTGCTCCAAGCCGTTCACGGCGAAGGCGTCGTGATTCTCGGCGATATTCCTCCTGAACTGCCGTGCGTGTGCATCAAGCCGCGCCACCTAACGCAAGTCATCTTCGCGCTGGTGGGGCACGCGTCGAGCGCGATCGCCGCGAGCGCTACGGGCCCAGAGGTTTCCGGGAGCCCGGCTCGCGCCAGCGATCGCGGAGAGATCAAGATCTCAGCCCGCCCCGCCGGGTGCGGGCGATCGATTCACCTCACCGTCGCCGACAACAGCGCGGGCATGACCCCCGCGGCGGTGGCCCACGCCTTCGAGCCATCCGCGAGCTTCAAACGCGGGCACCGCGGGGTCGGGCACAGCATGGCACGAGTCAGGCGGCTGGTCGGCGCGATTGGCGGCCGCGTCCACCTCACCTCGTCGCTCGGAAGCGGCACGACGGTTTCTCTCGAACTTCCCACGCCCGATGGAGCCGAAACCGACCCTCGTGAGTTCGTCGTCGGCTGAACGACGCTCAGAGGCCCTCCGCCAGAGGCAGCCGTCCGCATCGACACTCAAACCCGAATCGAACGATCACAGCGTTCAAGGACACAAAGTGCGACTCTCTCACCAGCATGCATTGTCCGATCCAGAACCCAGAACCGACGTGGCCCCGGGCGACGGATTCTCGAGCGGCCGCACGCTGCCCGCTCTGATTTCACCCGCGGACGAACCGATGCTTCGGACGACCGCTCCGGTCCGACCGTGGGCGCACGCCGGGTGGGGACGCGATGTCTCAACCCGGAGTCGGCGGGTGTCTTGGAGAATTGTTGCGGCCTGGCGATCGGCCGTCATTGGCTTCGCGGCACTGGTCATGGTCGCGGTCGTCTGGGGCATCATCCAAGCCCTCCGAGTGATCGCTGTGGTCGGTCTTGGTGTGCTGTTCTTGATTCTGCTTCTCACGTTCGAGTGGCCGATGGCCTGGGGTTTGTTCCGACGGGAAACAATCGCCTCGCGAACTGAAGCCTTTACGGACCCGCTCTGAGAAGTTGTGTGTCGGCCGCTGGCGGGTCAGACACCGTTTGGTGGCGCGGTCAAAGCGCGGTGAACACCGCGCTCCGCCGCGCAATTGGCTCAAAACAGGTCAAGTGATTGCACGCCTTGCAATCCGCAACCTGCGTTGGTAACGTGATTTACGTGGTCACGCCCCGGCGGGGTGAGCTTCGGGACGAGAAGGTCGTAGGTTCAAATCCTATCACCCCGATTTTTCTAGAGATCAAGCCCTTCGACGAGCACGTCGAAGGGCTTTTCGTTTCTGGGCAGGGGTTTGTGCTCGATCTGGCGAGTTCAATCAATGTCCACGGATCGCTCGAAGGTGGCATGTTTGGGGCCGACTGTTGTCGGGGTTTGAACTTGCCCCCGGTATTGGCGGCCCAAGGGGTTGTGCAATACCCATTTCTGTCCGTCGTTTGTCCAGACATGCGAAAGTGCTTCTGGCTCGCGACCGCTGTAGTTCTTTTCATGGCGCTGGCTGGCCCGGACGTTGCTTTGGCTCAGGGGAGAGCGAGAACATCGCCAGGCGGGCCTGAGTCCGAGTTCTCCACGCTCGTGGGTTCTCCTACTGACCGCACGGCGGTCATCAGCGTGCTTAGCGCGAGGGTCGCACAGGGGCGGATCGAGTACGGGACTTCGACTGAAGACCTGAATCGAAAGACTGGACCATTCGTGCTCGTTGCGGGAGTGCCGTTGCACGTAGACATTGCCGGGCTGAGAGCGAACACGCCGTACTTCTATCGCGTGATGCTCCGTGGAGTAGAAACCTCTGATTGGCGGCCGCAAGCGTCCGGGAGCTTTCGGACCGCGCGGGCGTTAGGAGAGACGTTCACCTTCACGGTGCAGGGGGACTCGCACCCAGAGCGCCCCGGCCGCATGTACGACGCCGATTTGTACGTGCGGGCGTTGACCAACGTCGCATCGGACGCGCCCGACTTCCACTTCATGATGGGTGACGACTTCAGCATCGAGCGGCTGATCGAACAGGGCAACAAGAGCCAGAGCGCGGTCAACGCGGTGTACGCGAGCCAGCGGTCGTTTCTCGGCATCGTCGGCAAGTCCACACCGTTGATGCTGGTTAACGGCAACCACGAGCAGGCCGCGAAGTACTTGCTCGACGGCACGGCGAACAACTTCGCGGTGCTCGCGGGCAAAGCGCGGACGACGTACTACCCGCTGCCGGCGCCCGGCGGGATTTACACGGGCAACACCAAACCGGTCGAGCACATCGGACTGCTCCGCGATTACTACGCGTGGGAATGGGGCGATGCGCTCTTTGTCGTGATTGACCCATACTGGCATTCCGATGTCCCGGTGGACAACGAGGCCGGCACGAAGGCGCCGCAGCGTGATGCTGGCCGAGGGAGCGAGCCGAAAGAGCCCGGCGAGGACAACCAAGACGCGAAGCGCCGCTCGAGGCTGGGTGAGGGCGACGGCAAACAACTCGTGGGAGACCCTCCTGCGAAACGGCAGGGCAAGGGCAACCGCGATCTCTGGCAGATCACGCTCGGCGAGGCCCAGTACCAGTGGCTGAGCAAGACGCTGCACGAGAGCAAGGCCACGTTCAAGTTCGTCTTCAGCCATCACGTCTCGGGCACCGGTCGCGGCGGCGTCGAGGTCGCGCCATACTACGAGTGGGGCGGGCACGATCGTCGCGGGGGCGGGGCCGGGGGGCGCAACCGCGAGGGCGCGACGGTCGATACGCCTGAAGAGCAAGCCGCGCCGCGCGGCCTCGATCGCTTCTTCCAAG
>JBGAOD010000202.1:0-3237 GCA_044221955.1 Phycisphaerales bacterium
CTCCATACGAGCGGTTGCGCGAACAGCATGTTGGGACCAAAGACGAACATCCCGAGCCCGAAAGCGAGAGCAGAGAGCGTCGTCAGTCTGAGTCGATCGGCGGAAAGTGCGCTGTTCATGTGCGTCCTTTCAAGAGGTCCGATCCGGCCGCCCAGGCCGCGAAGTGGCAAGTGTACAGGAAACCAAATGTACTGCCGTCAGGATTCTGCGATGATAAGGGAGACTGGAATAAGCTATGAGTGAGGAGGGGTCGGGCGCTGTCTGGAAGCGCGGTGCGTCAAAAAGAGGTAGAGAATGCCCTGGACCAGCATGCGGAGAGTTCTTATCAGACTGCCGCGAGTTGCTTGGCGCGCTCAGCGTGCTGCCACTTGATCACCCCACCCACAACCGTGGCCACCGCACGTCCCTTCACCTTCCGCCCCTCAAACGGCGTGTTCTTCGATCTCCCCGCGAGCCGCTCGGCCTGGATGGTCCATTCCTTCGTCGGGTCGATGATGGTCACGTCCGCGGGGCCGCCGATTTTCAGTGTGCCGATGCCGCAGTGATGGAGATTGCAGAGTTTGGCGGGCTCGATGGTGAGGAGTTCGATCAGACGAGGCCAGGTGATCGCGCCGGGGGTGATGAGGGCTTCGATGTAGAGGGCGAGCGCGGTCTCCAGGCCGACGAGGCCGAAGGGGGCCTCCTCGAACGGGAGCGATTTTTCGTCCGCAGAATGCGGTGCGTGGTCGGTGGCGAGGATGGTGAGCGTGCCGTCGGCCACGCCTTGGACCACAGCGTCCACGTCGGACTTTTCGCGCAATGGCGGGTTGACCTTGGCGAGCGTGTTGTAGCTCCGGCCGTCGGGCGCGGCGCAGGTTTCGTCGGTAAGAAGCAGGTGATGCGGCGAGGCTTCGGCGGTGACGGGCTGCTTGTCGCGGCGTGCGGCGCGGACGAGATCGACGGAGTTGCCCGATGAAAGATGCTGGACGTGATAGCGGCATCCGATCGCGCGGTTGAGGCGGATGTCCCGCTCGATGATGATCTCTTCGGCGACGCGCGGCCAGCCCGGAAGACCAAGGCGAGTGGAAACGGCGCCGGCGTGCATGGCCGCGCCGCGCGTGAGCGTGGGGTCCTGGCAGTGCTGCATGAACGCGAGCCCGGTGGCGTGGACGGTGCTGAGGACGCGGGCCATCATGCCGGCCGAGGCGATGCAATCGCCGTCGTCGGAAAAACCAACAGCCCCCGCGCGATGGCAGAGCAGGATCTCGGCCAGCTCTTCGCCGCGTCGGCCTTTCGTGGCGGCGGCGACGGGGAAAACGCGGCACGCGCCGGTGTTGGCCGCGCGGTCGTAGATGAAGCGAACGATCTCGGGCGAATCGAGGGCCGGCAGCGTGTTGGGCATGCAGCAGAGCGTTGTGAACCCTCCGGCGACGGCAGCCGCGGTGCCGGTGGCGATGGTCTCCTTGTGCTCGTGGCCGGGCTCGCGGAGGTGGACGTGCGGATCGACCAGACCGGGCGTGACGAGGCAACCGCCAGCGTCGATGATGCGATCGGCGGGTGAGCGCGGGAAGTTTGGGGCGATGGCGGTGATGAGGCCGTCGGTGATGGCGACGTCTGCGTCACGGTCGAGGCCTGAGGCGGGGTCGATGACGTGGCCGCCGGTGATGAGGAGGGAGGGCATGGGGGGAGGATACTGGGGCATTCGCGGCGAGGTGCGGCGCGGGCGGTCCAAAGCCCCAAGGTTCTGGAGCGAATGGCGAACGGACGATGCTTGGAAGGTCGGCGGTCCTCGCCTACCCTCTCGACTCGGGTTCCCAAACCCGGCGGGGTATAGCGCAGCTTGGTTAGCGCGTCTGACTGGGGGTCAGAAGGTCGGCGGTTCGAATCCGCCTACCCCGATTGCGTGGAATTGACGGCCTCGGCATATGCAGAGGCCGTGTGCGCTTTGGGAGCGTCTCGCTGCTTCTGTGCCCGCGAGCGGCAAGGGGGCCCTGTGGGGTTTATCGGAAACGTTTCACGCGGTTGATTTCAGGATCGAGTCTGTGGGGCACCAGGAGTGTGTCGCGCGGTCTCTTTCTTCAGGAGAACTTTGGGGTTTGATCTCAACGATCAGCAGCCGACCTCGAAGGCGAGGACGAAGGCGTCGAAGTCGTCGGCGTTGACGAAACCGTTGCGGTCGAAATCGGCGGCGAGGTCACCGGCCTCGAAATCCATCAGAAACTCATCGAAGTCAGTGCTGTTGATCATGCCGTTCTCGTCGTAATCAGCCAAGCAGAGGACGGTGAGGGCGGCGGGGTTGCTGGTGACGCTGCCACAAGAGTTGCTGAAGGTGCAGGTGTATTCGCCGGCGTCGGAAAGGGCGATGTTGGTGATGGTGAGGACCGTGGGGGAGTTGTTGGTGGGCAGCTCGAAGTACCCAAATGAGCCAGTGACCGTTCCGCCGCCCGGTGAGGCACCGCCGATCCCGTCGGAGACAGGAGAACCGTTGCGGAGCCAGCGGAATGACATGCCTGTGAAGCCGTCGAAGCCGTTGGTCGGCATGGCGGTGAGTGAGACTGCGAATGACTGGCGTGTCGCGGCGGGTGCCGGGTGTTGAGCAACGATCGGCGTGGCGTCCTGCGACCATACGGCAACGCCCGCGGAAAGGTTGAGTCCGGCTGTTGTGAATGGACCTCCCGCGGCCACGTCTCCGTTGGCGAGCACGGTGAGTGCGTACACCGTGGAGTTCGTGCCCACGCTCATTGAATGCCAGCCTTTGTCGTTCCAACGCTCGACGTTCGGGGAGTACGAAAGGCCGCCGCCGGTGAAGCTGCCAGCGAGGACGATGTCGCCGGACGGAAGGGTGGTCAACGATGACACATAGCCGCCAGTTCCGTAGTCCATCCCGGTCCAGGTTTGGCTGGTCCAATTCCATCTCGCGATTCCCGCGGACGGGATGCCGCCAGCCAAATAGAAGGAGCCGCCGACGATCAGATCTCCAGAAGGAAGAAACGCGAGCGCATACACACTCCCGTCGGTTCCAGTTCCTAACTTGCTCCAAGCAGACCCGTTCCACCGAGCCAGGTGACCGGTGGACGCGCTTCCGTAGTTCCCGACGACAAGGTCACCCGAGGGATGAACCGCCAGAGCTTGGACGGGTCCACCGCTGAGCCCCGGGCCTGAACCGAAACCAGACCACCCGGTGCCGTTCCAGCGCGCGACACCGCCAACGCTCGCACCTCCCGCGCTGCTGAATGATCCGCTGGCAACGAGGTCGCC
>JBGAOD010000046.1:0-26774 GCA_044221955.1 Phycisphaerales bacterium
GAGATCGGTCTAATTGACAGGTTTTCCAGCGGCCGCCCCTCGAATCGGGGCGGCTGTCTTTTTTGGATCAAGGGCGCTGGCGCTCGCGTAGGGAATCGGTACGATCGGTGGTGGTGTGGGTCTGACCGAGGCCCCAAATGACGGCGTCGCATTCGCGCGATCTGGTCTTTCTCACCAACCAGAGGCGTCCGTCGGAGGGGTTGGGCGGCCGAAAGGGGAAAGAGTGACCAAGGCACGGATGCTGCTGGTGACGACGGTGGCGATGTGTGCGCTGATGTCGTGCGGGGCGAGGGCTCAGGAGCACACGGTGTCGGGGCGGTACGTGGGCCCGACGCCGGGGTTTACCCGCAAGATTGCGGTGCGGATCGAGTCGCGTCCGCTGCTTTGCGGGATCGTGGACGTTGGTCCGATCGACTACGAGTTTTCGAGCCCGGCGAGCGGTGACGGGAGGTCGCTCGTGGGCGCGGTGCGGCCGACGTTTGGCGTGGAGGCCGAGCGGCTGCAGGATGGAACTCGGGACTACACGGTCCGTGAGATTGCGCAGGGTCCCGAGCCGACGATGAACAACATCGGCGGGGCGGCGCGGTACGGCCCGCAGCGAGAGGCGATTGTGCACGCGGTGTTCGGGGCGGCGATCAAGCTGGGATGGCTGCGGTCTGACGGCGCGGTGGTGGATGCGCGGGACGACGACGAGAACGCGGACCGGATGGCGGCGGTGCAACTGCTGATCTGGGAATCGGTTTTCGAGTCACGGGAAGCGCCGGAGCGGTGGAACTTGAACGACGGTAACTTTTCGGCGTCTTTGGGTCAGACGCCCGGGGTGGCGCGGAAGGTGGCGCAACTGGCCGCGCGGGCCCGAGTGCTGCTGGACGGGAAGGTCCGTGTTGACGGGTTAAGAACGATCACGAACAACCGCGTGCAGGATCGGCTGGTGATTGCGCGATCAAGGGTGCGGCGGACGGTTTGGGTCGAGCGTGAGGGCGGGACCGGATTCGAGCTTGAGTTGGATTCGGGGAGTCCGCAGAAGCCGGTGGTGGTTGGTTCGCCCGATCCGCCCGGGTTCGTGGTTCCTCCACCCCCGCCGGCACCTCCGCCGCCGGGGGTGGTGCCGCTGCCGTCGGCGTTCGCGAGCGGCGCGTTAGGGCTGGCGTTGGTGGCGTTGTCGAGCGGTCGTCGGCGGCGGGCGGGCTGGTAGGATTGGGGAGTTGAGGGCGGCGGCATAGCCCGGGGGCGTTTCGCGACACCCGTGTTGGGGCGATCAGTTTTGTGAACATCAACGTTTGACCATCAAGGGGATCATCATGGAACTTTTGAAGAGAAGCGTGGCAGCAGGGATTCTGGGGCTGGTGTGCCTGGGGTTGAGCGCGGGGTGCAAGAGTCACGGGACCGTGCAGCCGGAGACGCAGGACGTGGCGGCGCGGGATGATCGTCAGCAGACGCCGTTGCACCACGCGGCGTTGGACGATGACGCGGACGGGGTGCGGAAGCTGATCTCGCGGGGCGCGGCGATCGATGCGATCGATTACGTGCACAGGACTCCGCTGCACTCGGCGTGCGCAAAGGGGCGGACGAAGGCCGCGATGGCGTTGATCGAGCTCGGGGCGGCGCTGGGGCCGCGGGACAACGACGGGAGTACACCGCTGCACTTCGCGGCGAGCAAGGGGCTGGTGGATATCACCAAGGCGATGCTCGAGAAGAAGGCGGAGATCAACGCGCAGAACAAGCGTGGGTTCACGGCGTTGCACTACGCGGTGTTTGAGAACGAGGTTGAGGTGGTGCGTGTGCTGCTGGCGGCGGGAGCGGACACGACGCTGCGGGACAAGGACGGGCGGACGGTGAAGGAGCTGGCGATCGTAAAGCGGCGCTCGGCGATTATTCCGTTGCTGCCCGGGAGCTGATCGCGCGGAGCCCGGCTAGCGGCGCGATGCGGTGTACTCGGAGAAGAGGCCGAGCGCGACGGTGCGTTGCGCGCCGGCGAGCCCGGCGTCGGTCATGGCATCGAGGACGCGTTGGGGCGGCACGCACTGCTCGATCGTTTCCCAGTAGTACTTCCAGAGTTCGCTGGTGCGTGGGGCACGGCCGACGAGGCGTGCGGCGATCGGGAAGACGCCCTTGAGGTGGGCGCGGAGGAGGAATCGCCGAGTGGCGCTCTCGGGGCGCGAGACTTCGAGCACGCAGAGGCGTCCGCCGGGGCGGAGAACGCGGGCGAGTTCCACGAAGGTGTCGCGGAGGTCCGAGACGTGGCGCAGGGCGTACCCCATGGTCACGAAGTCGAAGCGTTCGGACTCGACGGGGATTGATTCGGCTGTAGCGACGATGGTCTGGATGTGGAGTTCGTCGCGTGCGTGCTTGAGCATGGAGGTGCTGGGGTCGACGCCGATGACGCTTCCGCCAGGGCCGACGAGGGTGAGTGCTTCGCGGGCGAGGAGTCCGGTGCCGGTGGCGACGTCCAGGACCGACATGCCTGGTGCCAGGCCGGCGCGGCGGAGGGCATGGCGGCGGTACCAGCGGCCGCTGCCGAGGGAGGCAATAGATTCCATCCGGTCGTAGTCCTGAGCGGTGTCGTCGAAGATCGCGCGGAGGTACTCGCGTTTTTCGGTGGAGTCTCTGTAGTATGGGGTGAGTACGGGGTGCGGCGGGAGAGGCGTTTGAGTCACGGATCGCTCCAGTCTTTGCGAGTTTACGGCGACGGGGCGGCGGCCGCAACGGGCGGGTCTGGGTCGAGTAGCGATTTGTCGTATGCCGTGGTTGCGCCCAGCTTCAATAACGCGCGGACGGTAGTCGGCGTGCTGCGTGCGGTGGGAGCGCTCGGGCTTGGGGTGATCGTGGTGAACGATGGATCGACGGACGGGACGGAGGGCGAGCTGCGTGCCTGGGAGAGATCGGCTGGGGCGGGCGTGCGTCGCGTGCTCAGGCACGATCGGAACCTTGGGAAGGCGATGGCGATGCGGAGCGGGTTCGAGGAGGCGGCGCGACTCGGGTTCACGCACGCGGTGACGATCGATACGGACGGGCAGCATGACGCGGGCGACGTGCCGGCGTTGATCGACTTGTCGCGGAAGATCCCGGACGCGCGGGTGGGGGGGGCGCGTCCGATTGAGGGTGCGGAGTATCCGTGGCGGAGCCGGTTCGGGCGTGCGTTCTCGAACCTGATGGTGCGGCTGGAGAGTGGCGTGCGGGTGAGCGACAGCCAGTGCGGGCTGCGTGTGTATCCGCTGGATCGCTTGCCGGAGTTACAGTGTCGGGCGGGGCGGTACGGGTACGAGACCGAGGTTCTTTCGCGCGCGGGATGGGAGGGTGTGCCGGTCTGCGAGGTGCCGATCCGGTGCGTGTACCGGGTGGCTGGCGGGCGGGTGAGCCATTTCAGGCCGGTGCGGGATTCGCTGGAAGCGGTTGCGATGCACACGCGTCTGCTGGCTGTTTCGGCCGTGCGCCGGCTCAGGGAAATGCGGCGGGCTGGGTTCGGGTCGCGTTCACCGTGATGGGCGATGCGTGCGGATGGCCCAGCGCAGGCACCAGGGCCAGACACCGAAGGTCATGACGAGCAGGCAGGCGATGAGCCCGATGTTGATGAGCGCGCCGAGCGAGCGCACGGCGGGGACACTGGTCAGGACGAGCGAGCCGAAGCCGAGGATGGTGGTGCCGGCGCAGGCGAGCATGGCCGTGAACCCGGGTGAGAATTGACGGAGGAGCGCTCGCGGGCTGGGACGGCGCTGGACGAGGGATGCGGCGAAGATGCCGTAGTCCACGGTGATTCCCATGAGGAGCGGGAGCATGACGAGGTTGACGAGGTTGATTCGTTGGCCGGTCGTGTGCATGAAGACGAGGAGAGCGATGAGGCTGAGGATCGCCGGGGCGGCGGCGATGATCGAGAGTTTGAGAGAGCGGAAGTGGAGGAGGAGGTAGAGGAGGATTGCGAGCATCGCGACGGCGAGGAGGGTGGGGACCTCGTGCTGGATGGCGGCCTCGACGTCGTGGGTGATGGCGACCGTGCCGGTGACGGTGACGCCGTCAAGGCCGGAGAGGGATTCGCGGAGCGTGGAGAGAAGCGATTCGCGTGCGGCGTGGGTCTCGATGGGTGCGGAGAGGAAGACGGTGACGAGGGACTCGGTCGCGGGCGACCCCGAGAGCGCGGCGTAGGGCAGGAGCAGGCGGCCGACGGCGGGGTAGTGCGTGAGGTCGGCGATGGCGGGAGGCGGTCCAGGCGCGACGAGTTTTTCGAGGAACGAGGAGTATGCGGTGAAGGCGCCGGGGCGGAAGGCGCTGGACGTGGTCGCGGTTTGGAAATCGTGAGAGACCGCGCGGGACCAATCGGTGCTGATCTCTGCGGCGCGTGCGGCGGCCTGGTCGGGGTCGGGCAGGAGTGAGGCGATCCCGAACGTGCCGTTGATGCCGACGGATTCGGTGCGCGGTGTGGAAAGTCTTTCGCGGACGCGGTGGTTGAGACGGAGGAGGTCTTCGGGTGTTTTGGCCGCGATGTGGACGAGGGCCGAGTCGATGGGGAGGTTCATCCGCCGTCCGATCTCGCGCTGGGCCTCGAGCGGCGGGTTGGGACGGGGATGGAGCGAGGTCAGTTCGGAATCCACGGCTGGGCGAGTCCCGCCGATGAGCCAGGCGAGGATCAGCGCGCCCGACGCGATCGCGGTGGTTGCGAAGAGGCCGCGGGCGTGGCGGGTGAGCCAGATGGCGAGGCGTGTTGGGGCGACCCACCGCGCAGTAGTCGGGCCGCGTGCGATCCCGAAGCGGTCAAGAGCGATCAGCGCTGCGGGAAGGACGCAGAGGGCGGCGAGCCAGCAGGCGAGGAGGCCGATGGACCCGATGACGGCGAAGTCGCGGAGGACGCGGACGGGTGAGAGGACGATGGCCAGCAGCCCGAAGACGGTGGTGATGCAGGCGGCGAACATCGGAGCGCGGAGGTGGGTGATTGTGTCCGCGGATGCATTAACGGGGGAGTTGCCGCGGCGCCGGGATTCCTGGTAGTGGGCGAGGAAGTGGACGGAGTAGTCGATGCCGATGCCGCTGAGGGTGCCTCCGACGACGGCCGCGAGGGGCGTGATGCTGGTTGTGAAGAGCGCATAGGTGCCAAAGCCGCAGAGGAGCCCGATGGTGATGGGGAGCATGGACAGGAGGAAGATGCGGATGGGGCTGCGGTAGAGGAAAGCGAAGAGCACGATGAACGAGGCGAGCGAGGAGAGCACGCCGAGGTTGGAATCGGACCTGATGGCGGCAACGTTGTGGGCGGCGATGGCGTAAGCGCCGGCGAAGCGGATAGGGAGATTTTCGTGGTTTGCTTCCGCGGCGTGGCGTTTGACGAGCGCGGTGAGGTCGCGGCAGGTTTGCAGATCGTCGGGCCCTTTGACGCCGGTGATGCGGATGAGGAGCCCGCGGGCGTCGGTCGAGAGGAGGAGCCCGTCGTCGCCGAAGCGGGCGGAGGTGCCGGGCGGGGCGGACTTTGCGAGCGTTGAGAGGAGGAACTCGTGGAGGCGCAGCGGGTCTTTGAGGATCGCGCGGCCGAGCCCTTCGCCGCCCGGGCCCGGTACGGCGAGCACGGCCTTGCTGCGTTCGAGTTGTTCGCGCATTCCCGCGGGGGTGAGTCGATCTTTGATTTGGGAGAAGGCGATCGGGTCGAGGTAGTAGAGGCCGTGCGGGACGACGACGCGCTCGAAGAACTCTCGGGTTTCCTGGTCGGCTCGGAAGCGGATGGACGAGACCAGAGGTTGCGCGGCTGGATCGCGCTGGAGTGAGTCCTGGAGGCGTTGTGCGAAGGAGACGAGCGGGGTGGGGTCGGTTGTGGTTGATTCGGGAGGGAGTTCGACGAAGACGAGAAGATCGTTGACGACGGGGAAGTCGGTCATCACGCGGCTCATCGCGGCGACGCTGGGGTCGCGGGCGTCGAGGAGTTTTTGGAGGGAGGTCTCGGGGCGGAGCCGCAGCATCGCGGAGCAGGCGAGCGTGAGGAGGATTGCGGTGATGGCCAGCACAAGTGCCGGGCGGCGGACAGCGAAGGGGAGTGGGTCGATCGACGTGCCCATCATGGGAGATTCCGGGGCAGCTTCCGGGCTCGCGGCGGCGGCGCGAACGCGGCGTCGAGGGCCGTGTTCACGCTGATAGAGTCGGTCGTGATGGTGAGCGTTCCCGCTGGGCTGGTCGCGGTAATGGTGCAAGGCCAGAGCGTGCCCTGGAGATCGCGGTACTCCGAGAGGTTGAGTGAGAAAAGGACTGCGCCGGCCGGATCGACCACCTCGGCGCGTTGGGTCGTAAGTGTTGCACGTTTGACGGTCGCTCGGAGGGTGTTGGCTCCGGTGAGCTGGCGTGTGAAGACGAGCGTGTCGGCGGTCGAGCCGCTGGAATCGCGAGTGTTTGTCTCGCTGATTGATCCGACCTGACCCCAGAGGACGGCCATCCAATCGGGGAGTGCCTCGGAGGTTCGGGCGAGGGATTCAGTGAGGTGAGCGCGCGGCGGAGCGTTCGGATCGGCGGCGATGGGGGCGGGTTCGGGCGGTTGCTCGTCGGGGGTGTAGAGCCAGACGCCGTCGGGCGATGAGGTCAGATCAAAGACGGCGTGACCGAGCTTCCAGGCACGGACTCGGGCGTGGTTTGGTGGACGCATCACGAAGGCGGTTTCGAGCCGGACCTCGCCGTGGTTGGGGTCGTCGAGGATGAGTTCGCCGCGGCCCGCGATGGACTGCACCGCGGCGAAGCGCTGGCGCATGGTCTCGAGCGACGCGTCCGCGTTCATGGGCGGGTAGGTTGGAAGCGGTGCGCTGGCGCAGCCGGTGAGAAGGGTTGCGGCGAGCGTGAGCGCGGCGAGCGTCGGCTGGGCGTGGGCACGGCGGACTCGGTGCGCGTTCATCGTTCCTCCAGTGCGGTCCGCTCGACTTTGCCGCTGGCGGTGCGCGGGAGCGACGCGCGGAGTTCGATGATGCGTGGGACTTTCCCGGCGGCGAGGCGTTCGCGCGTGAACTCACGCAGCGAGCGTTCGGTAGGCGGCTTGGACGGGTCGCGTGGGACGATGATGGCGCGGAGGCGATCGACGGTCTCGCTCTGACGCATGGCGACAACAGCGCAGTCCGCGACGGCTGGGTGGGCGCGGAGAACCTCTTCGACTTCGAGCGGGTTGACCTTGAGCCCGCCGGTGTCGATCAGGAGCTTGCGGCGGCCGGTGATCGTGATATGTCCGTGCTGATCGACTTTGCCCAGATCGCCGGTGATGAAGTGGGCGTGCTCGGTGGGCGTGGGATCGCCGATGTAGCGAGAGAGCATGGAGGGAGCGCTGACCAGGAGTTCGCCCTCGGTGCCCACGGGCAGTGTTTGGCGCGTGCTGGGATCAACGACGCGGAAGGACACGTCGCGCATCGGGAGGCCGACGGTGCTGGGGTCAAAGAGCGGGGAATGCGGGTTGTTGAAGGTGACGGAGCCGATCTCGGTCATGCCGTAGATTTGTCCGATTTGCTGGGCGAAGCGGGCGGTGAATCGTTCGCGGACGGCCGCGGGGAGCGGCGCGCCAGCGGAGTAGCCGAGGCGGAGCGCGTTCATCCACGCGGGGTTTGAAGAGGAATCGGAGAGGAGTTCGACCATTGCGGGCACGGCGGGCATGACGGTGATCGTGCGTGGGGGGATGGAGTCGAAGAAGCCCGGTCCCATGCCGGCGACGACGTGGGCGGTCGCGCCGGCCCAGAGCGGGGCGAGCAGGCCGTGCTCGAGGCCGTAGGAATGGGAGAGTGGGACGGCGGCAAGGGTGTGGTCTCGTCGGGTAAGCTCGAGAGCTTCGACCATGTTGTGTGCGACGGTGTCGATTGCGTGAGTTGATCGGTGCACGACTTTGGGAGTCGAGGTTGTGCCCGAGCTGGTGAGGAGGAGGCCCGGGGCGATGGGGCGCGGGGAAAGGGGGGGCGAATCGAGCGGCGGTATCGGTAGGGGCGCGAGCGACGGGCCGATCGGAGCGTTGGTCACGATCCAGCGTGCGCCCGTGCGACCCGCGAGCCTGGCGATTTCGCAGGGGGGCACGGTGGGAGAGATCGGGAAGACGGGGAGATCTGCGGCGAGGCTGGCGAGGAACCAGATGGGGAAATCGAGAGAGTTCGCGAGTTGAAGTAGGACGGGTTGACCGGCGGGGACGCGATCGAGAAGGGTGGTCACGGCGGAGCGGGCGTTGGTCGAGAGTTGCTGGTAGGTGAGGGTGGATCGGGATCGAGAATCGACGAACGCGGCCTGCCCCGGCGTGTCGGACGCGGTGCGTGCGACGCGATCGAGGAGTTGCGAGGCGGTGGTGGTGTGTGGCGGCGCGATCGCGATCTCCTTAGACGCTCGCGATCTTCGCGGTCAAGGGGAGTTCGACCGGCTGCTGGTGGACGAGCGAAAAGCGTGGGCGGAAGGGCACGAGCGGCACATGCTCTTGGAGGCGCACGCAGAGCTCGAAGAACTTGAGCCGCCAACGGAGGGCCCAGACGGGGCGTGGGAAGACTTGCCCTGCGAGGGTCGAGATTACGGCGGCGTGGACTTGCATGGGGCCGGTGCCGTTCATGAAGAGTTCGCGGAAGGCGTGGGTGTAGTACATGCGGATGAGGTTCCAGAAGACGGACGTGCTGCCTTTGATGAACTCGCGGTACTGGCGTTGGGCGGCGGCGGGGCGGAGTTGGCCTTGGAGCATCGAATCGGCGAGCCCGGCGGCGTGGTGAGCGCCCATCATGGCGAGCGTGACGCCGGTGGAGAAGATCGGATCGAGGAAACACGCGGCGTCTCCGACGAGGAAGTAGCCCGGGCCGGCGAAGGGTTCGCAGGTGTAGCTGAAGTCGGAGAGGATCTGGTTGCCGGCGTTGCCCGTCGCGTTCCTCATGCGGTGGCGCACGACGGGGCAGCGTGCGATGGCCCACTGGAGGATTCGATTGGGCGGGACGCGAAGCTCGCGGACGAACGAGGGCCGCGTGACGAACCCGACGCTGGTCTTGGTCGGGCTGAGTCCGATGAGCCAGAACCAACCTTCCTCGGTCATGAAGATCGCGGGGTGCCCGCTGTCGTCGCCTTCGAGGCGTTCGACGCCCTCGAAGTGCTCGAAGTAGGCGACTTTCTGGAGTTCCGGTTCGTCGAAGGTGCGGCGCTGGTTGAGGTGGCGCCCGACGACGGCACCGTGCCCGCTGGCGTCGATGAGGATTCGGGCGTGGACCGGGCCGTCGTCGGTTTGGACGGTGACGGCACCGTCGCGGAGTTGGAGGATGGCGCGGGCGGGACGGTTCTCGAAGATTTCAGCGCCTGCGAGGCGTGCCTGTTCGAGGAGCATGGCGTCGAAGACGGAACGTTCGATGTTGAAGACCGGAAAGCCGGGGAGGAGTCCGTCGGTGAAGCGGAAGCGGCGTGTGTTGAAGTCGTTCCCGAACCCGAACTCGGCGCCAAACTTAGGAACGTGCGGCAGAGCGCGGAGCGCGGGTTCGAGCCCCAGTTCCTTGATGAGCGGCATGTTTCGGGGGAGGATGGACTCGCCGATGTGGAAGCGGGGGTGTTGGTCTTTTTCGAGGACGCAAACGCGGTATCCCAGGCGTGCGAGGCGGAGGGCGGCGGTGGAGCCGGCCGGGCCCCCGCCGAGGATGAGGGCGTCGTACCGATGGGAGTTGGTCACGGTGTGCCCTCCGGTTCGGCGGGTTGTTCGGCGAGGAGTTCGACTTCGACGAGCAATTCCGGGCGGCAGAGCTCGGCGGGAACGGTCTCGATTTCGGAAACGCCCGCGAACGCGTGCGAGGCCCACGCGGCGGATTCGGCGAGGTCCTGCCCGCCGGGGACGTAGACCCGGACATGGGAGAGTGATCGCGTCCAATCCGCGCCGTCATCGGTGTTGGAGAATCCCGCGGCCTCAAGAATTCGGCGCAGGTTGAGGCACGTGGCGTCGCGTTGAGCGGCGAGGTTGCCGGCGTGAACCGTGTCCTCTCCGATGACCGAGGCCGTGCCCGAGACGAGAAGGGTGGGGCGCAGCGTGTCGATGAGTGTTGCGCGGGCGAAGCAGGGTGGCACGCGTCCCCATCGAGTGGAGTAGCGGTAGGCGGGGATCTGTTGCGGGTTTTCGAGCGGCCGCCCGGGGGAGTCGATCGCGAGGGCGTGGATCGTAAGGTCCGAGCCGGCGTGACCGACCCCCGACGCGGCGGGAGCGAGTCTCGCGATGCCCGTGTCGCCTCCGAACCAATGGGAGAGAGCGGCGTACCGTGCGGCGTTGAAGGACATGTAGCGATTCTGGCCGTCGTCCATGGCGTCGTGGATGCCGGGGATGAAGTTCCACATTCGCACGACGTGCTGGCGTGAGGATTCGAGCAGGGCCGCGTGGAGAGCGGCGAAGGCACGCTGGGTTTTCGTTCCGAGTTTGCGACTGTCGGACTGCCTGGCGTCCGCAAGGCGAACGCTGAGGAGCGTGCCGCGCGTACCGCGCCGGATGAACGTTTCGAGTCCGCCTCCACGCGGCTGGGCATGTTGGTCGAGATTCTCCCCGATCCAGTCGTTGAGCCAGGCGGGCGGGAGCGGCTCGGGCGCGTGTTCCGTCGGCGTGGGGATGCTGGGCGGATGTGAGGTGTGCGTGGTCATGCGGGCTGTTGGGGGAGATCGTACCGCGCTTGCGGGCGAGCCGTTTGTTCGTTGGGGAGGTCGATGCGGACGGCCGAAGCGAGGCCCGTCCAGTCGGTGGTGAGCAGTGCGATGCTTCCGCGCTCATGCGTGATCGGGCAGGGGTTGATTCCGGGGATCGCACGCGCGAGGCAGACTGCGGCGAGGCCCACGAGAGGCGTCGGAGAAAAAAGTTCGCCCAGGAAAGGGTAGATTGATCCGGCAGGACCGGTGAGTTCCGCGATTCTCATGCCGGTTCGCTCGGCTACGTCGAGCCATGTTCCGTTCGATGACCCCAGCACGTGCGTGAGGCAGCCGAGGCTGGTCAGGGCGCTGGCGATGGCGGCGGGAAGGTTCTCCAAGGGTGAGGACCGCGCGGCGGTGGCGGAGATCACTGCGTACGGGCGGATGCCGCGGGCGCGGGCGGCGGACGCGCACTCGAGAACAACAGCGACCGAGCCGGCGGTGCTGCGGAAGTCGGAGCGTGCTGCCGGCCCTTGCAAATGTGGTTCGCTCTTGAAGAGCCGGCACGCGGCGTAGGCGCGGTCGATGGTTGGGTGGGCCTCCTCGGCGGCGGCGACCAGGATTCGATCACAGTCTCCGTTGGCGATTCGCAGAGCGGCGAGACGGAGGGCGTCGAGCCCGGCGGTGCGTGTTCCGATGATGGTCTGGCAACCGCCGCGGATTCCGAAGGAGGTGCTGACGTGGGCCGAGGCCGCGTTGGGGACGCCTTCGGCAAAGAGCATGGGGTTGGCGGCGAGTATCCCTTCGTTCACGATCTGGCGGTAATAGTCCGAGCAGTAGGTGGGGGAGCCGTGGCTGCTGGCGAGGATGGCGGAGGCGGCTGCGATGGCCGCGCTGATGGTGGGATCGGCGCCGGGGTCGCTGGGCTGGGGCGGGAGTCCGGCGTCGCGCAGGGCCATCGAGGACGTGGCGAGAGAGAGCTTGACGCACGGGCTCATCCTTCGGGCGCGACGGACCTGGATGAGTTCGTCCAGCGTTGCGTCGTCGATGGTCGTGGGGCGGTGCGGGCAGAGTGAAGACGGAAGGTGGAAGACTGCGTTGACAAGCTGGCCCGGGGTTGTGACACCGGGCAGCACTACGCCCAGGCCGGTGATCCAGACCTCGCGGAGCGGTTGCGAGTTGGTGGACGTGCTGTTCGCCGGGGTGTTGACGTTGCGGAGAACGACGCAGGTATTCGCGCCGCCGAACCCGAGCGAGAAGTTGAGTGTGGACCTGATCGGCCGGGGCTCGGGCTTGCCGACGCTGAGTCGGAGCGAGGGGTATTCGAGGTCCTGTGCGGCGATGTTGGCGCAGGGGGGGACGGTCTGATCGCGGAGTGCGAGGGCGGAGAGGATGAGTTCCACCGCTCCCGCGCCGCCGAGCGTGTGGCCGAGGTGGCTCTTGAAACCGACGGTGGGGACGATTGGGAGATCGTGTCCGAACACGGTGGAGAGCGCTTGGAACTCTGAAGCGTCGTTGTCGGGAGTGCCGGTGGCGTGGGCGGCGACGAGGCCGACGTTGTTGGGTTGAAGAGCGGCGCGGCGTAGGGCGTCGCGTGCGGCCTGGGCTGCGCCGGAGCCCTGCGGGTGCGGTTTGGTGAGGTGATGAGCGTCGGCGGATTCGCCCCAACCGGACAGGGCGGCGATGGGTTGAGCGTTGCGTTGCACGGCGTCGGCGAGGCGTTCGAGCACGACGATGCCGTAGCCCTCGGAGAGCCTCATTCCGTCGCGGCCTTTGGCGAAGGGGCGGAGCGGGCCGGCGGTGACGACGCGGAGGGCGTGGAACCCTCCCCAGGCGTACTCGCTGATGGTGTCGTACCCGCCGGCGATGACGAGATCGACGGCGTTGGTCTGCAAGAGCGTCACGCCGAGGGCGATCGCACCGAGGCTGGACGAGCACGCGGAGCACGTCGTGGCGGAACCGCCACCGATGCCAAGGCCTTCCAGGGCGTTGCGTGCTGTTGCGCCGGCGAGGAAGTCGCCGAGGACGCGGGGGTCGTCGGAGCGCAGGAATCGTCCGCCAGCGCGAATTCCGTGGAGGGTGGTTCCGAGCATGGCGGTGCAGCGATCCGCGGGGTAGGGGAGGCTCGGGTGGGCTCGGGCGGAGCGGAGTGCATGGAGGATGGTTCGGCGCAGGTAGCGAACTTCGCGTGGGAGATCGGGAGTCGTGAAATCGGGCGCCGGATCGAGGGGAAGATCCGGGGCCTGCCCCCCGTCGCGTCCCGGCGGAAGATCCGATTCCATGGCGGACATCGGGGCGGTGACGCAGCGTCCTGCAAGCACGGCCTGCCAGACCGACTCAGCGTCGAGCCCAAGGCTGGCGGCGAGCCCGATTCCGGTGATGACGACCGGCTCATAGGAGCGACCGGGCTCAGATTCAGGCACCATCGGCAAGGTCCTCTTCAAATGCTGGCGCGAGCACCAACCACTGCTCAGGGTACCGGGCCACGGCCGCCTCGATCGCCTTGGCAAGTTCCTGCATGGCGTGGTCGATCGCGGAGGCCGGGTCAGGGTCTGTGGCGAGGAGGATGGGTGTGCCGAGGATGAGGAGGAATCGTGCGGGGCCTGGGGCGCCGCGTTCGCATCGGACCGTGGTGACGGGGACGATCGGGCTTCCGGTGAGTTGGGCAAGGCGAACCGGCCCGAGGGGGAAGCGGAGGTGCCCGCCGAGGAACGGGAGCACCTGGGATTTCTGGCCCGGCATGGCCCGATCGCCCTGCATTACCACGACCTCGTCTCGGAGGAGCGCGTCGCGCAGGCCGAGCCAGCATTGCCAGCCGTCGTCGATCGGTGCCTCTCGCACGCCGAGGGTGGCGCGGAGGTCCGAGCGGAGGCGCTCGAATGTTTCAGATCCATCGCGCTTGAAGACGACGTTGATGTGCTGTTCGGTCTGCGCGAGACTTGCGAGCCCGACCTCGAACGACCCCATGTGAGCGGTGACGAGCACGCACCCGCGTTTGAAAGCGCGGCAGGCGTCGTAGGCCTCTCGGCCTTGGACGTGCGCGATGAGCCCGCGGAGTTCGTCGGAGGACCGGCCTTGGGAGAGTCCGAGGTCGGTGATGAAATCGAAAAAACTGGCCACTACCGACGCGGAGAACTTCCATGCGGCGACGCGGGAAAGCCGGCGGGCGAAGATGCGCGTTGCGTTGGCGCGGGTCGCGCGTCGGACCGCGGGCGAGCACGCCACGGTGAGCGCGACGGCGAGGGGCCGGATCAGTTTCAGCGCCCAGGGCCTGTGGCGTGCGAGCCAGAAGAGCGCGGCGATCCAGATTCCTGGGTCGCGGGCGTGGGTGGGTGGATCGCGCGTCGTTCGGACGCCGGGCGCATTCATGTCCAGTGATCGCTGCACGCGGCTTCCTCTGAACGGGGCCTACCTGCCCTGCTTGCGCTCGGATTGCTTTCCGTCGAACGGTTTGACGACCTTGGCATCGGCGGGGGCGTGGAGTTCTAGGAGATCGTCAGAGATGCCCTCGTCGGTGCGGATGGACGAGAAACGGACGGTGGTTTGCTCGCCGTCGGCGTCGGTGATTTCAAAGACCAGCACCACGCCCCGTGAGGCGTCTAGGAGCACCCGCACCGAGGAGACGTGCTTGGCAAGGTCGGTTGAAGTTGGCGTCAGCTTCAGGGCGCAGGTCGAAACGGCGGGCCGGAGAGGGTTGAGGTCGATGCCGGGGTCTTCGGTGATCGCGAAAAGGCCGCGGAGCGTGGCAAGCTTGGGAAGCGGGGATGAGGCGAGTGTGCCCAGGGAGTGATCGATGGGGTATTCCTCGACGACCTTGGGCTTGAGGTAGAAGACGCGCATCGCGGTAGGGTCGATGCGGATGCGAGTTTCTTCCGGTGATCGGGTGACCCAGAGGGTTACGCCGCCTTTGGCGAGGACCTCTCCGCTGCTCTTGAGCGGCTCGGTCAGGAGCGAGGAGTGCTTGAGTTGCTCGAAGTCGGCGCGTACGTCGGCGATGCGGGCGGCCATTTCGTCGATGGCCGCGAGCCGCTGCTCGAAGGTTGGGGCGGTGGGTTCAGGCTGGGCCGCCGCAGCCGGCGCTGGCGCGCTGGCTTGTGCCATGCCGGACGAACCGAGCATCAGAAGAGTGGCGGCGAGCGAGATCGCAGCGTGCCGGGGCGGGGAGGGCGCGGGTGTTGAACCCACCGCGCTCGCCTTCAATGAGTTCAACTTTCTACGTCGCATCGAGGTGGATAGTAACCGTTCCGGCGGCAACGCAGATCCCCGCGACCTCCGCGGCGGCGTCGAATTGGTGGAGGTTCTGGAGCGCGTTTTTCAGCGTAACTCGCAGAGCGATTTCTGCTGGAGGTTTGACCGGCTGAAGGAACCGCATGTCGGCGTGTGCCAGGCGTCCGCCGTGGGTGGGTTGCTTCCCGACCTGAGAGCCTGCCGACGCGGTGATTCCCGCGAGTTGGGCCAGTGCTTCGACGATGAGCACGCCGGGGACGATCGGCCGCCCGGGGAAATGGGCTGCCAGGAACGGTTCGTCGCCGCGGACTTGCCAGGTTCCATCGGCGCGGCGAGCGGGCTCAACCGAGCGGACGCCGGTGATGAAGCGGAACGCCGGGCCGTGAGGGAGGTGGGCCAGCCAGTCGTGCGCCGGGGAAGGGACCGCGGGGTGGAGGGCGCCGATCTGCCCGTTTCGTTGAGATTTTTCGACGAAGTCCACGAGCGTGCCCACGGTCTGGAAGGCCGACTTGCTGACCTTATCGCTGGTCAACTGCAAGCCGAACTCCTTTTCGAGGCTTGTGAGCACGAGCAGGATGTCGATGGAGTCAAGGTCCATGTCGCCGCCGACGAGGGCGGTGCGCTCGTCGATCGTCGCGGCGGGACCGAGCTTGAGGTCCCTTCGGAGCAGGGTTGAGATTCGGTCCAGAAGAGCGTTGTCCACGGCGTGCTGGGCCTCGCAGAAAGAGCCGGGCCGCGCTTTCGGGCGCGGAATCCCGAGCACGCAGGCTACCCGTGAAGGCGGCGGGGGTCAATGAGCGATAGGCTTGCGGGCGAGCGGCCGCAGGTCCTGAAAGCCTGCGGTGGCGAATAGGCGCTCCGGTCGGGTTCTCGTCGACGACTCCCCTATGAACACTGTTTTTTACAACGCATGCAAGCTCGGCTGTCAGTTCGTGAAACTGCAATGCGTGCGAGAGTTTGCGCTCTGTAGAGAGCGGGCCGAGCGGGAGGGTGGTTTCATCCTGGCGTGTACACATCTGAGCCATCTGGAGCCGATCGTGGTCTCGTGCGTGGTCCGTCGGCACGTGCGATGGATGGCGCGGATCGAGTTCTACCGGGCCCGCTGGTCGGCCGCGGTGCTGAAATGGGGAGGGGCGTTCGCGGTCGATCGTTACGGGCACTCGCTGCCGGCGGTGCGAACGGCGATCCGGCTCGCGAGGCAGGGTGAGGTGGTTGGGATCTTCCCGGAGGGCGAGGTCTGTAAGGGGGCTCGGTCGGTGCTGCGCGGGGCGGAGATCAAGAGAGGCGTGTGCGCCGTGGCGATCCATGCCGGGGTGCCGGTTGTCCCGGTGGTGGTTCTTGGGACAGACCAGCTCAACCGCGTGGCACCCTGGTTGCCGTTCAAGCGGGCGCGGGTGTGGATCGCGTTTGGGAACGACGTGGTGCCGGATCCGACGTTGCACCGCCGGGCGGCGCGGTTCGAGATGGCCGAGCGGCTGCGGGAGGAGTATGTGCGGACTTTTCAGGGGCTGCTCGGGGCGACGGGGCTGCGTGACGATCAGGTGCCGTAGAGGCCAAGGAGTGGTATTCCCGCGTGGGCGACGCGTTCTATCGAATCATCCGTCGGATCGGGCGGCCCGCGTTCTGGGTGAGCAGTTCTCCCGTGGTTCTCGGGGAGGAGCATGTTCGGCGTTCGGGGGCGTTCATCGTCGCGGCGAACCACACGTCGCCCTACGACGTGCCGTTGCTCATGCGCCATGTGCCGCGCCTGCTTGACTTTGTGAGCATCACCGAGGTGTTCCGCAACCCGCTCGTGGCGTGGTTCTACGGATCGCTGAACGCGTTCCCGCTCGATCGCGGGCGTGCCGACCCCAAGACCGTGCGGGTGATCCTGGATCGGCTCGGGCGCGGGAGGGTGGTGGCCATGTTTCCCGAGGGCGGGTTCAGACATGGGGATGATTCCGTGTTTGTATCTCGAAAGATCAGACCGGGGATCGCACGGATCGCGGCGATCGCCGGGGTTCCCATCGTGCCCTGCGTCATCGTCAACTCCGAGGCGTACTCGCGACCGGTGAGCTGGATCCCGGCGCGGCGGACAAGGTACGGCATGAACTTTGGGGCGCCGCTTGCGGCACGCGAGGAGCCGGCGAAGGTGGAGGGCGCGCTCGTTGACGCGTTCGTGTCGCTCCACGGTCAGCTTCAAGATGCAATGTCGGACGGCGGCTCCCGAGTTGGGCGTTGACCGCGCCCGCGCGACACCCAGGCGTGTGATCGGGAGCGCAAGCCCGGTTACGATCTATCCATGCGCGGACTCTTCGACGGAACAAGCCTTGAACGCCCGGTGACCTGCGAGGCGTGCGGGCTGGCGCTCGACCGCTGCGCCTGCCCGCGGAACGCCGAGGGGCGGCTGCTCCCTCCAAAGCTTCAGCCGGCGCGGGTGCGACGGGAGAAACGGCGCGGCAAGGTTGTCACGGTGATCGGCGGCCTTGACCCGGCCGCGACAGACCTCGCGGCGCTCATGAAGGAACTCCGCACAAGTCTCGGCACCGGCGGAACAATCGCCGACGGTGAGATCGAAGTGCAGGGTGATCACCGCGACAAGGTCCTGGCCAACCTGATCGCCAAGGGGTATCCGGCGAAGTTTTCGGGCGGTTGAAACTCACGAGGAGCAAATCAGGGAGCAAATCAGGGAGCAAATCAGGGAGCAAATCAGGGAGCAAATCAGGGAGCAAATCAGGGAGCAAGACTCGATTGTCGCCCGTTACCCGCGGCGTGCTGTCATGCCGCGCCACACGGCGATCAACACGACCGGTACCGGGAAGAGCGCGAGCCACGGGAATCCGGGCTTGCTTTCGGGCGAGTGGACGGCCGGTTCGCCGGATTTTTCCGGCGCGTGCGACGTGCCCGCATTTGCGGTCGCTGAGGATTTCAAGGTGCTCAGGTACGCTACGGCGTCGCGGACCTCGCGGGGTGAGAGAAACTGAGTCATCGGCGGCATGGCCGTGACCGTGCCGAATCCCGGCGCGATCACGGCGTTGGGTTCCACGATGGACTCCACCAGCTTGTCGGCGCTGAGCCGCGAGCCCACGGTGGTGAGGTTCGGTCCTGCGTTTCCGCCGGTGTCGCCGACCATGTGGCAGCGCACGCACTCGGCCGAGCCGTGGTGAAGGAAGATCTCACGGCCAATGTTCGGGTCGCCGCCGAGTCGCAAAAGCCCGGAGCTGTACCCGGCGGGGCGGTTGGGGGCGATGCCGAAGGGGGCGACGGCGCGGCGGGTCTCGGATTCGGGCGGCAACTTCATGGCCGCCTCGTAAACCTCGAGCGCCACTGCGCCGCCGAGCAGACCGGCTTGCAAGCGATCGGTCAGCGCCGAGAGCGCGTGCGCGGATTCGGGCGTGCCGATCGAACCGAGCACTTTCACAGCCCGCTGACGGTCCCGGACGTCGCCCGATCCGGCGGATTTCGCCAGGTATTCGACGGCTTCGGCCGGGTTGGACTTTGCGAGCACCTCCTCGGCCTTGCCGCGCAGGGCTCCGCGTGCGTCAGCGTCGAGTAGAGACTTTGAGGACGCGACCGCGGCTTCGGGCGAGCGCTTCGCGAGTTCTTCGAGAAGAACGACGCGCGTGCTCGCCGCGAGCGAAGCATCGGTGATTCGGGAGCTGATTTCCGCTGGGGTTGATACGTACCGGGCTTGGAGACGCCGGGCCCGGTCGAGGATCGAGATGTGCTCGTTGGCCGAATCGATGACCGAGACGATCTTCGCTGCGACAGCGCTCTCGGCCTCCGATTTCGATCGTGCGGGGAGGTCCACCCAGTTTCCCCATACGCCCTCGCGTTTGAGCGGTCGGTCCCAGGCCTCGACGCGGTCGAGAGCGAGTTCGCGCCATTCCGGTGCGATCTCGGGGCGTGCGGCGAAGGCGACGAGCCTCGCGGCGCATTCGGATGTTCCGAGCAGCACGTTTGCTTCGATGGCGCGGCGCAGGAACGGATCGATCGCGCGATCGGGGGCGATGGGATTGTCCAACAGCGACGCAAGCGCGGGCATTCCCCGTGCGATGCGGTTGTCATAGACAGCGCGCGCGGCCTCGACGGCGACCGCGGCGTCCGGGTCGTTCAGGAAGGAGGAGACTTGGGCTTCCCCGAGGCGCCGCAGGACAACAACCAATCCCAGCCGGGCAGCGGCGTTCGGGTAGGCCACCTCCCGCACGATGCCGCCCTGGGCCATGTTGTGATTTCGCTCGCCAACGAGAGTGAGCGCATGAATCAACCCGTTGCGGAGAACGAGGTCCGAGTTATCGTTGATCTCGAGAGCGTGGAGGAGCGGTCCGACCGACGCGGGATGTCCCGTCTTGCCAAGGGCGATCGCGGCGTACAGACGAACCCGCGCGGACGGATCGCCCAGTAGCTCAAGGTACGGAAAGGGAGTCCGCGGGAACACTCGGTCGTCAATATCGCCCAGCGTCTTTACGGCCTGGGCTCGGATCTCGGGGTTGGCATCGTCGAATAACGTGGGCAGAGCGTCCTTCGCGGACTTGTCCTTCCGGGCGATTTGCCCTAATGCCCAGATCGCGTGAACTCGCCGGAGGAGAAACGCATCCGAGGTCGATGCGATTTCTGCCAGCCGATCGACGACGACCGAGCCGCGCTTCGCAAGCTCGTACTGCGCCGCGAGCCTCACGCGCTGGTCGCGGTGCCCGATGAGTTCGAGCAGTTCGGCCTCCGGGCGCGACGCGAAGCCGGCCTTGAACATCGCTTGTACCTGCTGGATCACCGCCGCCTCGGTGGGATCGGCATGGACAGATTTGTTCGTAATCGTGAAGACGTTGCCGTTGGGGTTGGGCTCCCATCCGCCTCCCCAGTCGCTGCAATACAGTCGGCCGTCGTAGCCCCACGCGATGTCCGTCACCGTTGTGCCGCGGTAGAACTCCTGATGCTCGGCGAGCGTGAAGCCGGCACCCTGAGGGACGCAGCGGAATGAGTGGACCTTCGCGCCCGAGCCGTAGAAATCCACCATGAACAAGCACCCGTCGTAGGCGTGCGATTCGCCGGTGCCCGGGTAGAGGGCCAATCCCGAGGGGCCGTCGCCCATGTATTCGACCGGCGGGAGCGACCACGCCGGGCGGGCCGGGCCCGAGACTTCTTTCGTAGTCCTCCACATTCCCTCGCGGTTCCAGGGCCCGCGTGAGGGAAGAGACTGCACGTCCTGCCGCCACCCCGAATCGCCGCCTTCGACGACGTGGACGAGGCGTGCGCGATCGCCCGAGTCGCAGTTGTTGTCGCCCGTGAACAGCTCTCCCAACTCATCGAACGCGAGTTCCTGTGGGTTCCGCAGTCCCTGGTAAAAGAGTTCCAGCCCCGAACCGTCGGGCCAGCAGCGGAAGACGCCGCCGCGGTCGGGGCCCATGAGGTGCTTGCCTTCTTTGGTGGTGATGTTGAACCCGCGGTCGCCCATCGAGAAGTAGATTCGGCCGTCGGGTCCGTTGACGAGTCCGTGCAGGTCGTGCCCGTAAAAGCACCAGCGGACGCCGTAGCCCGACGAGAGCGCGTCGCGTGACTGTGCGACGAACGGGTCGGTGCCGGGCTTGAGCGCCCAGAGGGTGGGGATGCAGGTGTAGTAGAGTGTTCCGTCGCGCCAGAGCACGCCCGCGCCGATGCCGTCGACCTCGTTGTTGAAACCGCCCGCAAAGATGCCCGACGTGTCCGCGACGCCCTTGCCGGCCGTGTCGCGCAGCACGCGCACGCGGTCTTCGGTCTTGGTGAAATAGTCCGCAGGGAAAGCGCCCTGCCCGATCCACCGCTTGATCTGGGCACGCCGATCCTCGACGGACTTGAACTGAAGGTCTTCCTCCACGGCGTTCAGGCGGCCCAACTGCCGGGTGTCCGTCACCGCGTTCCCCGCCCGGTCAGACTCGGCAACGTACACGTTCCCCTGCCAGTCGAGGCAGAGTGAAACGGGGTTGCGGGTCATGCCCTTGGCACTCCACGCGGCGGTCACGCGGTCCTGCCCGTCTTGGACGAAGATCGGGGGGTCTGCGATTGCCATCGCGGTGAGCGCCATGGAAACACCGAGCACGCCCGCTCCGTGCTCGGCTTTGAGGCGTGAAATGCCGAGAGCGCAGGCTCGGGCGAGTTCGCCGAGAGCGTGGAGGTTGCGATGGCCGATGAAAGAATGGTTCATGCGTGGCGGAGTGTACGACTTGGGCCCACCACCCCGCGAGGAACCGTTCGGGTATTCTTGAGATCGAGACGGGACACCCGCTCCATCTTTCGGGGCTCTGAGCATCGGAACGAACGAAACCCAGGCCCGCGGTCCGGGCCGATCGCACGGAAAGAGAACACATGGAAATCGGAATCATCGGGTTGGGGAAGATGGGCGGAAACATGGCCGAGCGTCTCGCCCGCGGCAAGCACCGCGTCGTCGCCTTTGACCGCACCGCCGCCGCCGTCGCCGACGCCAAGGCCCGCGGGGCCGTCCCCGCCAACTCCTTCGACGAACTCATCGGCCAGCTCAAGGGCCCCAGGGCCGTGTGGCTGATGATCCCCGCCGGAGCACCCGTCGATTCCACGATCGCCGAGCTGCTCCCAAAGATGTCCAAGGGCGACACCTTCATCGACGGCGGGAACTCCAACTACCAGGACTCCATCCGCCGCGGCAAAGAACTTAAGGCCAAAGGCTTCAACTTCGTCGACGTCGGCACCCGCGGCGGGTTCTGGGGCCTAAAACACGGCTACAGAATGATGAACGGCGGCGAGCAAGACGCCGTCGATCGACTCCGCCCCGTCTTCGAGACCCTTGCCCCATCACCGGCCACCGGCTGGGGCCACGTCGGCCCGAGCGGCGCGGGGCACTTTGTCAAAATGGTCCATAACGGCATCGAGTACGGCATGATGCAGGCGTACTCTGAGGGCTTCGCGATCATGAACAAGAAGACCGAGCTCAAGCTCGACCTGACCCAGATCTCGCAGATCTGGCAGGTCGGCAGCGTGGTCCGCTCGTGGCTCCTCGACCTTACCGTTGCGGCCTTGAAAGCGAACCCCACGCTCGAGGGCATCAAGCCGATCGTCTCGGATTCGGGCGAAGGCCGGTGGACCGCCAAAGAAGCGATCGACCTCGGCGTCGCCGCTCCCGTCATCTCGCTGGCGCTCCAGACGCGCTTTATGTCCCAGGACGACAACTCGTATTCTGACCGCATGCTCGCCGTGATGCGCAACCAGTTCGGCGGGCACGCCGTCGCCAAAGGCTCGGGGCACTGAGCAACACCATGACCAACAGCCACGCACAACCGCATCTCCTCATGGTTTTCGGTGCCACCGGCGACCTGGCGCACCGCAAGGTACTCCCTGCGCTGTACCGACTCGCCAGCGACCCACGCCAAGCCGAGCCGCACGCGATCCTCGGGGTGGCTCGCGCCAAGCTCACGGACGCCGAGTACCGCGCCCAGGCCTGCGCCGCTCTGGTGGCCTCGGGCATCGACCAGGCCGGGGCGCAGCGCTGGTGCGACACTCGTCTCTCGTTCCAATCACTCGGCGACTCTTCCCCGGCCGCGTACCGCGAGTTGGGCGCACGCATCCAGAAGATCGAGGCCGAACGAAAGCTCCCCGGCAACCGCGCCTTCTACCTCGCGCTCCCGCTCCCCGCCTTCGCGCCGACCGTTCAGTCCCTGGGCGAAGCGGGCCTGAACAAAGGCCCGGGCTGGACCCGTCTGGTGATCGAAAAACCCTTCGGCAACGACCTCGAATCCGCGAAAGCCCTGAACGCGCTCATCCATAAGTTCTACGAAGAATCCAGCGTCTACCGACTCGACCACTACCTCGGCAAGGAGAGCGTGCAGAACCTCCTCGCGTTCCGTTTCGGTAACGCCCTGTGGGAGCCGCTCTGGAACCGCGACCGCGTGCAGAAGGTCGAGATCACCGTCGCCGAATCGATCGGCATCGAAGGCCGAGGCGCGTTCTACGAGGGCGCCGGCGCTCTGCGCGATTTCATTCAGAATCACATCACGCAGTTGCTCTGCCTGACCGCGATGGAGCCCCCCGCCGCGCTCGAAGCCGACCAGATCGCCAACGAAAAGATCAAAGTTCTTCGGGCCATCCGTCCCATCACCCCCGAGCACGTCGTCTACGGCCAGTACGCTGCCGCGATGTCCAACGGCGAGCAACTCAAGTCGTACCGCCAGGAGGCCGGCGTCGCGCCCAACTCCGATGTCGAGACCTACGCGGCCGTGCGCCTGCAGATCAACAACTGGCGCTGGCAGGGCGTCCCGTTCTATATCCGCACCGGCAAGCGCCTGCCGCGGCGCGTCTCACGCATCGTCATCAGCTTCCGCTGCCCGCCGGTCTCGGTCTTTCATCCGTACGACGCGTGCCTCTTGCAGAGCAACCGCCTCGAAATCACGCTCCAGCCCAACGAGGGTTTCAACCTCAGTTTCGAAGTGAAAAAGCCCGGCTCCGGCATGGAAGTGCAAACCCAGCAGATGCGCTTCCGCTACGCCGAGGTCTTCGGCCCGCTCCCGGACGCCTACGAAACGCTGCTCATGGACGTCCTCCGCGGCGACCGCACGCTCTTCGTCCGCTCCGACGAGATCGAGGCCTCGTGGGAGCTGTACGACCCGCTCCTCAGGCTCCGGCCCCCCGTCCGCCCCTACGCCGCCGGCTGCTGGGGTCCGCCCGAGGCCGACGCCCTGCTCAGCGAATGGGGCACGACGTGGACGAACCTGTGACGACGCGCAGGCTCTTTGTTCACACGTACCCCACCGCGAGCGACACGGTGCGCGGGGTGGCGAACCGCCTCGTCGCGCACGCGCGGCGGTCGATCGCCACGCGCGGATTCTTCTCCCTCGCTCTCGCCGGCGGCAGCACCCCGAGGGCGCTCTACACCCTCCTCGCGAGCGAGTTTCAGAGTTCGATCGAGTGGCCCAAGGTCCACGTTTGGTGGAGCGACGAGCGGTGCGTCCCGCTCGACCACGCGGACAGCAACACGCGCATGGCCCATGAGTCGCTCCTGGCGAACGTACCGATCTCACAGCCCAACATCCACCTGATTCGCACCGAGCTCGGGCCCGAGCGCGCGGCCGCCGACTACGAGGCCCGGCTTCGGGCCTTCGACGCGCACTCGCCCGTGGATGTCACGCTGCTGGGCATGGGGACCGACGGCCACACCGCCTCGCTGTTCCCCGGCGGGTCCGCGATCGAGGAAAAGCTCCGCTGGGTCCTCCCCGCCGAGGCGCCGCCGAAATCTCCGATCAAAGAACGCATTACGTTCACAATCCCGCTCATCGCCGCGAGTCAGTCGGTGGTTTTTCTCGTGGTTGGCGCCGAGAAGCGAGGGTTGATCCAAGGCGTGCTCGGCGACCCATTCGGAGATCTGGGAACGGGCTCAATTCTCCCAGTTCAACGCCTCGGGGCCGCGGCCATGGTCGAGTGGTTCCTCGATGCCGCCGCCGCCGGTTCGGTCCGCCCATAAGTCTCCGTCGCGAGCGATTGTTGAGTACCGAAATCCTGAGGGATTGTGTATTCTGTTCTGGCGTGCTTCACGCCCGGAAAGGATCTCACATGCGCCTTCGTTTCATCACCGCCTCTCTCCGCCGCCTGACACCCCTCGCCCTCCTCGCCGCGTGCTTCGCGCAAAGTCCGGCCGCCTTCGCCCAGATCAACAAGCTCGGCGTCATGGGCGACAGCCTCAGCGACGAGTACGCTGAACAGACTTATTCCTACGCCAAAAACTGGACCATGCAGCTCGTGCTCTACCGCGGCGTGAACCTCGGCCCGACCGCCGCCGCCGCGGGCCAGGCCGGCGGCACTTGGGGCGAACCCCGCCGCACGCGGTACCAGACCAACTGGGCCCGCTACGGCGCGGACAGTTCAACGCTGCTCACCCAAGGCCAGCACACCGGCGTCGCGGCCCAGGTCAGCACCGCCGGCGTCACGCAGGCCGTCCTTGCCATCGGTGCCAACGACTTCGCGCCCGGCCTCGGCGGCGCGTACTTCAACATCTACAACGGCCTGTGGTCCAACTCCCAGATCGACTCGTACGTCACCGGTCGGATCGCCAACATCCAGACCGTCGTCAACACGCTCCGCCCCACCGGGTGCGGCCTCGTGCTCGCCAGCTTCCCAGACTACGGCGTCGCCCCCGCGACCTGGATGAGCATCTTCTTCAGCAACGCCGCCAAGCGCGAACGCGTCTCGACCGTCATCCGCCGCGTCAACGCCGGTGTCCGCGGCATCGCGCAGACCGAGCGGTGTCTCTTCGCCGACCTCAGCGGCCTCGGAGTCGCGATCTTCGGCACCAACGGCTCACCGCGCCAATTCCTAAAAATGGGTAACCAGAGCATCCAGCTCTGGATCGCCGACACCGCGAGCAACAGCAACCCGCTCGCCGGCACCGTCGACGACGGCGTCCACCCGCACACCACGTTGCAGGGCCTCTTTTCCAATGTGATGATGACCGCTCTCAATCTCGGCTGGGGCGCGGGCCTCGTGCCCTTCACCGAGACCGAGATGCTCCAGCACGCCGGCGTCGCGTACGGCGGGTCCGACACCCTCGAAGCCCAGATCGGCCGCCCCGAAGATTTCGTCACCAACTTCCGCTGCCAGGCCGACTACGACAAGGATGGCTTCCTCACCGGCGACGACTTTGACCGCTTTGTCAGCGACTTCGAGGCCGGCAGGAAGGCCGCGGATTTCAACGGCGACGGGTTCGTGACGGGCGAGGATTTCGATGACTTTGTCAGCGAATTCCAGATCGGGTGCTGAGTCGTATCTGATCGGCGGTCCGAGACCTCTTAGGGATTCACCGCCGCCTTCACAATGCTCACAAAGTCCGCCGGCTTCAGGCTCGCGCCGCCGATCAGCCCGCCGTCGATATCCGGCTGCCGGAAAAGCTCCACCGCGTTCGACGGCTTGACCGACCCGCCATAGATAATCCGCACCCGGTGGGCCGTGTCCTCGCCGTAGAGATTTCCGAGCAGCTTCCGCAGCTTCGCGTGGACCGCCTGCGCGTCCTCGGGCGTGGCCGTCTTGCCCGTGCCGATCGCCCACACCGGCTCGTACGCCACCGTCAGCCGCTCGATGTGGTCGCCCGGCACATCCGCCAGCCCCGTGCGCATCTGCCGCTGGTTCACCGGGTCGGTGTGACCGGCCGTGCGCTCGTCGAGGGTCTCGCCGACGCACAAAATCGCCTCCAGCCCCGCCTCCAGCACGGCCCGGACCTTGAGATTGATCAGCTCGTCGTTCTCGCCGATCACATGCCGCCGCTCCGAGTGCCCGCACAGCACCACGCCGGCCCCGCAGTCCTTGAGCATGTCGATCGATACCTCGCCCGTGAACGCCCCGTCGGGCTTCGGGTAGCAGTCCTGGGCCCCGAGTTTGATCGACGACGAGCGATCGCGCAGGATCGAGCGCACGCTGAGGAGGTATGGGAACGGCGGAAAAATCGCCACGTCCACGCCCTCGATCCGCGTCAGCCCGTCCACGACGCCGCGCGTCAAGTCCGCCGACGTGGCCCGGTTCGTGTACATCTTCCAATTGCCACCGACGTACGGCTTGCGATCTTTCAAAGCGAAACTCCTCCCGAAGCTCCGGACGCCGGACCTGAGGCTTGGCGAAGGTCCGGGTTACGACCCGTTCAACACATCAACTGGGCACCACTTGGAACATTTCCGCGAGCACGCTCTGGGTTTCATCGACCAACTGATACCTCAACATCCAGTCAGAGTTATAGGCGAAGGTCCGTGGTTTGTGGGTCGGTCGAGCGTAAGTCGTATGCTTCCCCGCGTGCCCGAAGCTGCTCCACAAATTCCGTATGTGTGCCTCGAATGCGGCTACGACACCGGCCGGGTCAGGCCGGAACGGTGTTCGGAGTGCGGACGCGAAGTTTCCGAGCACGACTTTGACATCATTCGCAATCGCATCGCCGTTCTGGAGGAACACCGTGAGTACTTCCCTCGTTTGATCTTTGGCATGGTCGGGGCTTTGCTGGCCTGCCTGATCGTCGTTGGCGTGCTCGCAGCGATCGCCGGCGGTCG
>JBGAOD010000047.1:0-27656 GCA_044221955.1 Phycisphaerales bacterium
AAGCAAATGAAGCATCTTCGCTCATCCTCCCTGAATGACGGGCATATCGAGCAGAGGGCTCACGTCACCGCGACCGATATCCTTGCGAGCAATCGGTATAGGTAACGAATCGCATTCCCGGTACTGTTCTCCGTGAAAGAAGCTCGTCCGCACGGTGGCGAACTCGTCATTCCCAGCCGTCCGGTACGGGTGAATCCGTGCGAGAAATTCGTTCACAGCCGTGGCCGCGATCTGCATGTTGATGCTGATGACGGCGGGCCGATCTTCTTGCACGCCACTGATGTATCGCTCGCGCACTCGCTTCTTGTACTCGTCAGGGTTTGTGAGACGGAGGCCTTCGGCCTGCACCTGTTGACTGGTGTAAACGCGACGATCACGAAGGCTTGAACGGTCGGGCTGGAGATAATGCACTGCACCAGTTGCCTCGGAAATGCCACCTTTCCCATCAGCTTCAAGCGCGACTCCGAGATCGAAATAAGGTAGGGCGTAGAAGGTGGCAAGGCGGTTGAGGACGTTCCGCCCGAACGCGCCGTCGACGCAGCCGAAGAGCACGTCGCATTCGGCAACAGCGTGAACGGCGTGGGCAGTCGCTAGGTTGTCGGCGATTCGGATCACTGACGTCCCAAGCCCCATCCGAGCGATGGCGGCGGCGAGCACGTCGACTTTGGTCCGACCAAGCACAGCATCCTCGCGGGTCGTGTTGAGGATTCGGTTGAGATTCCGCTCCTCAACCTTGTCAGGGTCGACAAGCACCAACCGCCCGACACCAAGGCGAGCGAGCATCTCGATGACCGGGCTTCCTGTCCCCGAGCAACCCACGATCGCGACGGAAAGCTGATGGAGTCGAGCGATTGTTTCCTCGCCAAAGAGCTGTGCATGCCGTTCAGCAAAGTCTCGCGTGCCGGTGCGGCCCGAGTTGGATCTCCAGAAATGGAGATCGTCTCCGGCAACTGTGATGGTGGACAGAGGTTCGAACTCTCCGTTCGGCATGACGACGCGGCCAAACATCCGTCCGCTCGGTACCATAACGGCACTCGCGTGCGGATCCTCGGTGTCGGTCCAGCCGTGTGCAGATGCAAAAAAATCCGTGTCCGATTGGTCATCGATCGACGAGAACTGTTGGTAGTTCCCTGGGTGCGAGTGCACCTTGAGAATTGCGAGCCCCTGCTTTGAAGCGCGTTCGAGGAACGGCACCACGGAAAGCGTGGACCAGCTCACGCGATCCGGGCGTCTTTCGGGGCAATCGCTGTATGGAATAGGGTGGAGCTCGTGCATGCAAAGCACATGAGCCCGATCTCCCCGTCTGCGTCCGCAGAGGGCGATGGCGACGGCCTCGTTCCCATCTCCGGGGAAGAGATGGGCCTTGAGTGCCGCGTGCTGGTGTCCAGTGAGCCGAAGTGTGAAGTGTTTCATGGGCGCTTCTTGAACTCCTCGGCGAGGAAGTACTTCACATAGGACAGATGTGTGGAGAGATTGTCTTCGCCGGGCGTCCAAGGGTTTGAAGCCGTGCGGTGCCGGGACCACCGCTGCCATGTGCGACCGTCAAACGGCTGCCGAGTGAGAGCGGGGATCGCTTTGCCGTCGGTTCGCTGGATTTCGGGATTGAAGTATGCCATATCGAGCGCGGCATCGGGGTATCCAGCGACAAGCTGGATGGCAAGATCAGATTTTGCGACGTTGAACCCCGAGGGCAGGCAGAAGCCGTGGATAACAACCCATTGAGCGCCAGCTTCCACAACGGTTTCCCATTTCGGGAATTGCTCGCTCAGAAATGCGTCGTCGGCTCCGACCAACTTGAACTGACGACGGGCGTCCGTGAAGCCTTCTTGGGTTTCTCGCTTCATGGTCATGAATCGCTCGGGACCCTTTCCGGTCAGGTCCACCGTCTCATCAGCCTCGATGGTGCGGGTTGCCCCGCCGCGGAGCCTCTGATGGAGGAGATAGTCCTCGGGCTTCTTCTTGACCTCGGCAAGCAGTTCGCGGCCCGTGATGGTTGGCTGTTGGACCACAAACCGATCCCGGTCTATCCGGATCTGGTAGCGACGCTCACGCGGTACTTCTTGGCCCTTCTTGGCGTACTCCTCAAGGTCGATGACCTCTGCGTGTTCGCTGTCCTTCTGCGGCGTTGATTCGGCGTTCATGATTCCAAACTCCTAGGCTTTTTGGCCTTGCTTGTGCCCCTGACGTCGTGTACAGTATGACGGAAACGTCATCGGCGGGTTCCAAAGAAAGGCGCCCGCAACCCGCAGACGCCACCGTCACAAAGGACTCTACGCTTTCGTCATGTCGCAGTCAAGCCCCCCAACATCGAAATTTCACGACCGCCTCCGTAAGACCCGCGAGGAGAAGGGGATGAGTCAGGCGCAGCTTGCAGGAAAATCGGACCTTCAGCCCTCAGCTATCTCGCACTTTGAAGCCGGACGCCGTGCTCCGTCATTCGACAATCTGCGGGCACTAGCCGATGCTCTGGGTATCTCAACAGACTACCTGCTAGGCCGCGAGCAACGGGCAGGCTTCGCCGGTCCTGTGGCGGACAAGCTCTTTCGCCGGGCGGGCGAGATGACCAGTCGAGATCTGGAAATTCTGGCCGAATTCGCGGAAGCGCTAGCTAAGAAGAACCGAGGCGAAGGAGGCCATTGAAGCATGCGGCCAGGTGGGCTCAAGCGGGGCAGTGAATTACCTTTGCACGGGCTTTCATGCACCCGATCCCGAGGAGGGAAATCAGACGACGGTGTCGTATGCCGAAGACTTTTCTTCATCCCAGCCGAATCTTGCTGATTTCGTCCAGAGTGATCCGGTCCTCCCGACGGTCGTACGTCTGCGTGGTTTTGATGCTGGCATGAGCGGCGATGTTCCTCGCGTTCTCGATCGTGCCGCCGTTCTCCAAGTAGACGGTGATGCCGGTGGCTCGGAAGGTGTGGTTGGTGGTGTTGTCCGGCAGCCCGGCGTCTCTGGCCCGACGCTTGACCATCTCCCAGGCCGCGAACCGGCTCCTTCTTGTGCTGTTTGTGTCGAGATTGCACAACTTTGTGCGAAAGAGCGGGCCGTCGTTCATCGGGATTCCCGAATGCCTGAGTGCCGCAAGGTACGCGTCCACGCACTCCTCGGCCCGGTGATGAACAGGGACGGCGTGCTCCTTCCCGCCCTTCTCGCGGAGCCGGACCCAGCGCCGCGTTCCCTGCAGGTAGTAGTTCTCCACGTCCATGCCGACGACGGCCGAGATTCGGCCGAAGGTGTAGATCATCACCGCGATCAGAGCGCGGTCTCGGGCGTCCAGTGCGTGCGAATCGACACACTCAACTCCTCGCGGAGCAACCCGACCAGCGGCGTCGCCCGCTGGGTGTGGCCGGTGGAGGTCCTGAGTAATACGAGTCGTGAATACTTTACGGGCTCCTGGGTACCCCCACGCTCCGCGTGGGCTACTTCTTCTGCTCACGCCTACGCACGAGTTTCAATCACAATTCGTATAAACTCACGGGTGTTGAGCAGCACCCGCATCACCGCCCGGATGACCGTCCCCTTGACTGTGCTTGGCGAGCATGTCTCCATAGACTACCTGATGCTTCTGCAAGTACCGCTCTACATTACGGGGCAACGGCATTCTTCTCGCGGCCCGGAGAGCATCCATTGCTTCCGAACTTTCTTCGGCAACCCATCGCTTCAGACGCCAAGCACGAGCATCCACGGCTATTAAGCCACTGGGTATCGGACAGGAAATCCGACGCAATACTTCGACATTCACATCCCGCGCCGCATTCATTGCAAAAAGCAATTCCAAGACCGGCCATTCAAGTAGGTCACTAAACTTACCGACGCCATGAGAGTCGTCGACATCCCAAGTGTTCGGATTGCTATGAAGTTCTCCTCCTACTGCCGCAGCCCGACTGAGCTTTTTATTCGAGCCCGACTCTATGTTTCCCGTAGCGGACCTAAGAACCTCAAGACCATCAGCTAGGCCAAGCATCTCGATAGCATAGAACTCTCGCCATGCGCGGACGGCACACATGCACCGCACTCGCCCTGCTTTGGTTCTCTGCGGTGGAAGTGTCACGAGTCGCGACTCCCGCAATGCGATTTGGCGTTCCATCTCTACTATTGATTCAACATCTGCCCTTCTTTCCATACACAGGGTCGCGCAGAAATGCAGCGATCTCATGGCAATGTCAGTACAAATCTCTAATAACTGCGGCGGGTTGGCTGCACTATCGACTTGCTCTTCCAATCGTATATGCTCATATCCCCCCCGCGCAAATATCTTTGCAGCAGCAACGCAGCGAGATGCGAGGGTGATCTTTGGCGATCCTCGACGAAGCACTGCCCCCCATTGCTCGGGGGTACCAGAAAAAGAAGGCCACTGCCTACCAATTTCACGTTGAGCTGTACGAAGAAGTTTCTTGAGGTCTCCAAACGGAGAAGTTAGCATGAGCAGCCATCGGCCGATCCCATCATCACTACTATCGAGTTCTTCGCTCTCAAGTTTTCTGTATAGTGACTCGATCTCCTTCTCAACGACTACAAGTCTTTCAAGATTGGCGGCAAGTATGCGAACACGTTCTTGACGCACTTTCTCAACAGTGCTGTCCAAGGTGCCGAAGCCTGGGAGGTTTCTTCCCAACCACACGATACTCTTGCCACTTTTGCTGGCCCACACGCGACGAAATCCCCAAGTTGTGCGAAGTTTGGAGAACGATGAATTCCATTCGTCCACCGCAGAGGATCGCGGCCAAATCTGGGCAACTATTTCCTCAGCAGACTTCACGAGCCGCAGCATTTCAGAGCGATCGTGCTCTATAGGTAAATCACCGTCGAGCGGCTCTCGCAAATCCGAGAAGGCAAGTGAAGGGCAGATGGCACGCAATACAATATAGATATCACTCCGTAGACAGCCTGTTGGGCGATCTAATGGTCCATCGTCTAGCAAGCTATTCACATCATCGCGACTTCCATACAGCGTTGGCAATACGTCGGAACCTAGCGAACTATCGACCAGTCGTACAATTGACTCTGTCATGGAGAAAAATATTGGTTTCGGTGTCCCCAAATTTTCGAGCTCGATTAAAGCACATGCGTCTACATAAGAATTTCGTTTGACGCTCCCCCGATAGCCATCTCTGATATGTTGAGCACTGCGAACCACACGCTGGCGAATGTTGCACAATTGCTTTGCAAGATCTGAAACATCGCCTCTTCTTGTGTCTAATAATTCGATAAATCTTTCACGCTGCGCATCTGTCGGCAAATCGAGTTGATCTCCGATGAGGTATAATCTCCTTGGCCAATCAGCTAAACTGGCAGCAGACAAACCAAGATGCTCGATGGGCAGAATAGACTCGAGATCTCGCCCGATTTCACTAGCCAAATCTGTGTTTTTTGTTGATACTAATGATTCAATTCGTTTGACCAGCGCGTCGTTGAACACATGCTTACCAAGCATTGACAGCTCGATCTGCATTCTCTTTACATCTTCGGGGTCATCGTTCACCGCGCGTCGCTGTGCCAATTCGCTGGCATGCGCACACATCATGCCGGCCGAACATGTATAACCAAGTGCCCAAAGAGTACGAGCAACAAAACCTGAATGCTCCGATGCTCGCATATTAGCAATCGCATTTGGATCCAGTGATTCCTTGACGCCGGCTATTACTTCGGCAGGGCGATAAAAAACACCGAGAACCACATCAGTATCCACAACTAGCTGAGAGCTACGGTTGCTTTCTACGTCGAGCAGTGCCGCCTGTAGAGCTCGTGCCCGCTTTCGAAGAATTTTGCGGTCCCAGGTATTTATCAACAATTCTGCTCTCCCCGCTGTTGCCCTGCATTCAAATCATTTCTCAACTCGTTATCTGGTTTTGTTGCTTTGGCCCATACACGGATATCGCGGATCTGCTCGTAAGCAAAATCTGAAAGGTCTGCAGCTTTGTGAGATGAGAGACGGGACCATTGAATAGCAGCTTATTCATAATTTGATTTTTTGTTATATTTTAGCGAAAATATAAGAACTCCTAAGCAGAAACAGAACCATACGATTGATGATATGGCAATGGTCGGACCAGCCTGACGTTCGAGGGTTGGTGCAGGATCATTTGATATTAACAGAAAATGAGTTCGCGGATACTCAGCCAATTTGTCACCGCTCCTTCTTTGTTCGGGCACGCTTCAATGGGTTTTCCCAACCGTCTTGAATTTTTGATATGCTGCTATTCGACTCGCCTGCCTCACGGGCTTCAACTATCATGACAACGTAATTGCAATCATACAAACAAGAGCGAAAGAATATCAGTGCGGCAACCATTAACAAGATGTTTCCCAGAACGATAAGTGCAGTACACCAAAAACGCTCTTCCAGCACTAGGCGGTGCTCCACGCATCCCTGCAATATAGACAGGCCTATAGCCGCGATTGGTACGATGAATTGAAGTATAATATTGCGGTCGTTGATTCTGTCGAGTTTTTGCACTTCAGCAATGGAATCGTCTTTGGCTCTAAGATCCAAAGATGCAAGGAACTCTCTCAAGTGACTTGCCTGTGTAGTAATTGAAGCAAGCATAACAGCGAGAAGCAGAGCGCCGCCAGGGCCAGCGAGATCACCGCCCAAATAAATAGATCCTCCATACAGCTCTGTAATTACAGCGAGTGTTACTGTATATGTGAGAGTCGCGATTGCTAGAGAAATGCCGGGAAAGAGGAAATTTTCCTTTGTCCAAGGTCGAATGCGAGCGTGCTTGAGATGCTCGCATATGCGAAGGCATTCGGGCGAATCGTGTTTGGGGGTTGAGTTAGACAAAGCGTGAATCTCTAAAAAATCTATTTGAAGTACAATTGAGTGTTGTGTTAGTATTTCACATGCGAATGAGAAGAGTTGGGAGTGGCGGTGATGCGGAGCCTCTATGATGACTATAGCGACGAAGACAAATTATATATTCGAAAACGTGTTGCAGAGTTTTTTGAGGAGAACAAACCGAGAGCGGGCCGCTATGATTTGGCAGCCTGGGAAGCGGAGAAGGCGAAAATCCCGTTGCGTTTGTATCCACTTTGGCGCATTCAGATGGAAATGGATAATCCGACTGGAGAAAGCTATTGGAGGGAACAAAAGCATGAACGGGACAGCAAAGAGCGTTGAAGAAACTGTAAATCAAAATGAAAGATGTGATCAGGCTCGCATCAAGTGGGTGGTACGAACATGAATCGGCTAGCGGAGGCATCGCCGCCTTGCCAAGAACAAGGGATTCAGTGTGCCGCATGAACGGGGATGGCTTAAACGCCGCAGCATCATACCCATTATACCCTGAAAACACAACGAAGAGCCCCGCTTGAGCTCCGCAAGCAATGTTGACACCAACGCCTGCCGCCGCCTTTGCGTGGTAAAGCAGTGCGTGGGCTGGCTCAACGAGAACCGCCGCGTTGGTACCCGCTTCGAAAAGCTCGGCATTCACTTCCACGGGATGCTCCAACTGACCATAATCAAGCGGCACGTCAGGATGCGGGTTTGGGACAAAACGTTGCTGGACCTCATTCTACTGGAGGTCCGAGTATAGATCCTACCCCGAAACCGCCCTGCCGTCCATTCGCGGGTCTAGAGCCTATCCATAAGCCGCGCAACCGTTCGTGCTCGGGGCGCGAATGGCCTTGCATGGCGATGCGACTGACGGACGAACAGTTGGAATGGCTGGCCGAGCGGGTGCCCGACGCGTTGGTCTCCCCCAAGGGCGGGCGGCCCGCGATGGACAAGCGGATCTCCCTGCGCGGCATCTTCTGGGTGCTCGACAACGGCGCCAAGTGGAAGGACCTCCCGCGGCACTTCGGGTCCAAGAGTTCCGTGCGCAAGTACTTCACGCTCTGGACCCGGGCCGGGGTCTTCGAGAAGATTATGCGCGACGCGGGCGAGCTGATCGAGGAACGGGACGGCTACCGCCTCTACGAATGTTTCATCGACGGCACCTTCAGCAAGGCCCGCGGCGGCGCTCTGAACAGGGGCCCACGCGGTGCGGAAGTGGCGTTGTAAAGTCAATACACCGCGAAGAACGCGGCGGACTTCTCGGGGTTGTGGCCGCGCCGGTCGTAGAGCTTGGTTGTGGACGGATCGGCGTGCCCCACATCGCGCTGCACGTCCTCCAGGGCCGCCCCGTTGTGGAGGGCGGTGGTGATGAAGGTCGCCCGCATGGAGTGGGCGCTGTAACCGTGGTCCAAACCGGCGGCCTTGGCGTGCTTGCGCAGGATGCGGTCGATGGCGATCGGGTGCAGGGGTCGGCGCGAATCGGATTTGTTTTGATTTGGACGCAGCGGCCGAAAGAGTGGCCCGTCCAGATCGTCCCCGTGCCCCGCCGCCATCAAGTACGCCTCGATCCGCTTGCTGGTTTGCTCGTTGATCGCGAGCGACAGATCCTCTCCGCCCTTGCGGATGAAGTGCAGCGACTTGTACCCGGCGTTGGTGTGAAAGTCCTTCACAAGCAGCGACGCGATCTCGGCCCGCCGTGGCCCGGCCTGAAATCCCACCGACAGAATCGCTCGATCGCGCAGCCCCATCAGCGTCTCGTCCTTGGGGGTGTCCAGAACTTTGCGGGCTTCCTTCGCGGAGAACGCTCGTGTCGTTCCCTGCCGTCGGTTCACGCGCGGCCGCTTGACATCACGGACCGGGTTCACGTCGGCCGCCCGGTGCTCAACCAGATGCACGAACAGGGACGACAACGCCGAAAGACGGCGGCGGATGGTGCGTGGCTTCACTCCGCCCTGCTGCATCGTGTTCTGCCACGCGACGACGGCCGCGCGGCCGACCCGCCGCAGCTCGTCGGCCGATCGGATGTTCATCGAGCGCACGAAGTGCGCCACGTCCTGCTTGTAGGCCTTCCGCGTGTGGGGCGAGAGCTGGCCCGCGAGCCACACGTCCTCTTCCGGGACGAACTGGAGGAGAGAAACAGAAAGTGCCTGGCTGCTCGTGTCACGCACGGAGGGGAGGGGGTGCGGCGCGGATGATTCGGGTGATGAAGATGGCGACAACGATGCGGACGATGAAGACAGAGTTGTAGTGTCGGGTGCGGGGTCGTTCGATTCGCTCCGAGGTGTTCGCTCGTCGGAATCGCCTGGTTTTGTAGAGTCGTTGGGTTCCTCGGCCATGCGGACCATAAACCGGGTTATCGAACGCTTGTCAAGATTTTTTCGCAATGGGTCGTAAGAACGGGCACGGGGCGGTCAAAGAGAGTGAGGAAACTCTCTTCTCGCACACACCACGAACCCGGGAGGTGCATCGTGAACACGACCCCGATCTCAGCAATCTCGAACGCTTCGCCCGATCGTCTCGCGGTGAACCGCCGCGACGCCGCCAAGCTGCTCGGCATCAGCGAACGCCTCCTCTGGACCTGGACCAAGCTCAACCGAATCCCGCACGCTCGCATCGGTGCTCGCGTGCTCTACCCGCTCGACCTCCTCCGTGCCTGGCTCAGAAAACAAGCAATCCAGTGATCCGCTCCGGCATCGTCAGCGTACAACCCTGCACCTGATTGGAAGGAGATCCCGCATGGCCTCCATCGGCAGAGACCCCAACGGCCGCAAGCGTATTCTCTTTGTCGCCTCCGACGGTTCACGCAAAACCATCCGTCTCGGCAAGTGCGACATCAAGCAGGCCGACGCCTTCCGCGTGAAGCTCGAATCGCTGCTGGCGTCCCGAATCACCGGCAGCATGGACGCCGAGCTCGCCCGCTGGCTGCGGGATATTCCTGATGAAACGCACAAGCGTTTGTCGTCGGTGGGCCTGGTGCCTCCCCGTTCCAGCACGAGCACCACACTCGGTGGGCTATTGGATCAGTTCTTCAACAGCCTCACGGTCAAGGCCACTACCCGAACGACCTACGACTACGCTCGCGCTGCCTTGGAAACCCACTTCGGAACCGCGTGCCCCGTCGCCACGATCGGGCCTTTGGAAGCTGAGCGGTTCGCCCAAGCTCTCCGTGCGTCGGGCCTCGCACCGGCGACGGCCTCCAAGCGCATCAAGATCGCTCGGCAGGTCTTCAAGTCCGCCGTCAAGTGGAAGATGGCCGCCGAAAACCCCTTCACGGACGTGCGGGCCGGATCGCAGGTGAACCACGCCCGGGCGTTCTTCGTGCTGCGGGCGGACATCCAGCGCGTGCTCGCCTGCTGCCCCGACACGCAGTGGCGTCTCATCGTCGCGCTCTCACGCTTTGGGGCGCTCCGCTGCCCGAGCGAAACGCTCGCTCTGCGGTGGATCGACATCGATTGGGAAAAGAACCAGATGCTCATTCGCTCGACCAAGACCGAGCACCACGAGAACGGCCACGAGCGCAAGTGCCCGATCTTCCCCGAGTTGATGCCCTTCCTCCGCGACGCCTTCGAGAAGGCCGAGCCGGGCAGCGAGTTCGTCGTCGCCTGCCGCACACATCAGAACTTTCGTACTCAACTGAAGCGGATCATCTCCAACGCCAAGGTCAAGCTGTGGCCGCGTCTCTTCCACAACATGCGGGCCTCGCGGCAGACGGAGCTCGCCGCCGCGTTCCCACTCGCCGACGTGTGCGCGTGGCTGGGCAACTCCCCCGCGATCGCGGCCAGTCACTACCTGCAAGCCACCGACGCGAACTTCTACGCCGCGACCACGCTCAACACCGGCGTCGAAAAACGCCGCGAGCCTGTCCCCACATCGAGCCCCTCACCGCGACCATCACCGCTCAACCCCGCCGACCAACGCGGCACGGATTCCGGCACAGCAAAGGCTCAAACTCCGGCACAGCAGCCGGAAGCAACGGATCGCACCCCCTCGCAATCCGACCCGCAAGTGCTTGGACCGTGCGAGCTTACGCCAGAAGCGGCCACGCCCTGCACTTCGGTGCATGGGGCAGAACTTGTCCCGCTGGGCCTCGGCGTCGCGCTCGGGTGGCTTGAACGGCTGATCTACCGGCTATGCGGCGTGCGTGCCAATGCCTCGGGTTCCGCGCCAGCCAACGTCGAGATGGGCTGGACGCCCTACGCGGTCGGCATCCTGCTCTTCAACGTGATCGGATTCATCCCGGTCTACGGGCTTCAGCGCCTCCAGCACCTGCTCCCCGCCAATCCCGCAGGACTTGGACCTGTTGAAGGCGGCTCGGCGTTCAACACGGCCGTGTCGTTCGTCACCAATACCAACTGGCAGGGCTACGGCGGCGAGACGACTATGTCGTACCTCACGCAGATGCTCGGGCTGGGCGTGCAGAACTTCCTGAGTGCGGCGACGGGGATCGCGGTGCTCATTGCGCTCATTCGCGGCCTCTCGCGTAAGAGTGCGAGCACCATCGGCAGCTGCTGGGTCGATCTAACGCGGGCGACGTTGTACGTGCTGCTGCCCCTGTCGGCGATTCTTGCAGTCGCGCTGGTTTCGCAGGGAGTGGTGCAGACTTTCGCCAAGCCGCAGGAAGTCACGCTCACGGTGCCACTGTCGTACAACGAGCCGGTCAAGAACGACGCGGGCGAAGTGCTCAAGAACGCAGACGGCACGGACCAGATCAAGCCAGTTGCAGTCACCACGCAAACGATCCCGCTCGGCCCGGCAGCGTCGCAGATTGCGATCAAGCAGCTCGGGACCAACGGCGGCGGCTTCTTCAACGTCAATTCGGCCCACCCGCTGGAGAATCCGACGCCGCTGTCGAACTTCCTGCAGGTGCTCGCAATCCTGCTGATTCCGGCAGCCTTGTGCTTCACCTTCGGCGAGATGGTCCGCGATCGCCGCCAAGGCTGGGCCGTGCTCGCGGCGATGCTGGTTATCTTTGTTCCCCTGCTTGGGGCCACGTATTGGTTTGAAGCACAGGGCAATCCGAAGATCGCCGCAGCAGCAACTATGGTTGACCAGTCGGCGTCCTCGCTGAGCCCCGGCGGCAACCTGGAAGGGAAGGAATCCCGCTTCGGCATCACCGGCTCCGCAGAGTGGGCCGCTGTCACTACCGCGGCCAGTAACGGCAGCGTCAACGCCATGCACGACTCCTTCACACCGCTGGGCGGCCTCATCCCCATGTGGCTCATGCAACTCGGCGAGGTCATCTTTGGCGGCGTAGGCAGCGGACTCTACGGCATGCTCATGTTCGTCATCGTCGCGGTCTTCGTCGCAGGGCTGATGGTCGGGCGCACGCCGGAGTACCTGGGCAAGAAGATCGAGCCCTTTGAGATGAAGATGGCAGCGATCGCGGTGTTGGTGCCGTGCGCGCTGGTGCTGGTCGGCACGGCCGTCGCGGTCATCCTGCCGCAGGGCACCAGCAGCACGAGCAACCCCGGCCCGCACGGGTTCAGCCAGATCCTGTATGCGTTCAGCAGCGCCGGCAACAACAACGGGTCGGCGTTCGCGGGGCTGAGCGCGAACACGCCCTTCTACAACCTGGCACTGGGCCCGGCGATGTGGTTCAGCCGCTTCTGGATCATCGTGCCGGTTCTGGCGGTGGCCGGTTCGCTCGCGGCCAAGAAGGTCACGCCCACCACCAGCGGCACACTCCCCACGCACACGCCAGTCTTCGTGCTGATGCTGGTGGCAGTGGTGATCGTGGTCGGCGCGCTCACCTTTGTCCCCGCGCTCGCGCTCGGCCCCGTTGTTGAGCACCTGCAACTGGTCAGCAAGTAACTCGCCCGCAACTGAATCGAACCGCGAAGGCACACTATGTCCCGCTCACACTCAAGGTCCATCTTTGATCCCGCCATTGTCAAGCCCGCGATCGGCTCGGCATTCGCCAAGCTGGACCCGCGCGTGCAGCTGCGCAACCCGGTGATGTTTGTCGTCTGGGTCGTCAGCGTGTTGACAACGCTGCTGGCGACCGCGGGGTATGCCGGACACGGCGAGGACGCAGGCGGGACCATCACGGGGGCCTACTCGCCGACGCTCGTGCTCGTCATCGCGCTGTGGCTGTGGTTCACGGTGCTGTTCGCGAACTTCGCCGAGGCGATGGCCGAGGGACGCGGCAAGGCGCAGGCGGAGTCGCTGCGCAAGAGCAAGCGGGATGTGCAGGCGAAGAAGGTGGACAGCGCGGGACATCAGGCACTGGGCAGCGGGAGACCCGCCGCGACGGATATCAAGGCGCTCAAGACCGCGATGGTGTCGGGCGCAATGCTCCGCAAGGGCGATGTCGTGCTCGTCGAGGCGGGCGATCTGATTCCGGGCGATGGCGAGGTCATCGAGGGCATCGCGTCGGTGAATGAGTCCGCCGTCACCGGCGAGTCCGCGCCCGTCATCCGCGAGGCGGGGGGCGATCGCTCCAGCGTCACCGGCGGCACGCAGGTGCTGAGCGACTGGATCATCGTCCGCATCGGCTCCAATCCTGGCGAGAGCTTCCTGGACCGAATGATCGCGATGGTCGAGGGAGCCAAGCGGCAGAAGACGCCCAACGAGATCGCGCTGGACATCCTGCTGGCCAAGCTCACCATCATCTTCCTGCTGGCGTGCGTGACGCTGCTGCCGTACTCGATCTACGCGGTGGCGCAGGCCAAGGCTGGCGATGCGGCGTCCACCGCCACGCCCATCACCGTCACGGTTCTCGTCGCGCTCCTGGTCTGCCTTATCCCGACCACCATCGGCGGGCTGCTCTCGGCCATTCGCATCGCGGGGATGGACCGCCTCGTCCAAGCCAACGTCATTGCCACCAGCGGCCGCGCTGTCGAAGCCGCGGGCGACGTGGACGTGCTGCTACTGGACAAGACGGGCACCATCACCTTCGGCAACCGCATGGCGTCGGCGTTCTATCCCGTCGACGGCGTGAAGGCCGAAGAACTCGCCGACGCGGCGCAGCTCTCATCGCTCGCCGACGAAACGCCCGAGGGCCGTTCGATCGTCGTGCTCGCGAAGCAGAAGTACAACATCCGCGAGCGCGACATGCACGCGCTGGGCATCGACGGCAAGCCGGCGACGTTCGTGCCCTTCACCGCCAACACCCGCATGAGCGGCGTCGATCTGCCCACCTCCACGATCTACCCGCAGGGGCGGCAGATCCGCAAGGGTTCCGCCGACGCGGTCGACGCGTACGTCAGCCGCATGGGCGGCAGGCCCAGCGAGCAGGCCCGCGGCATCGTCAACGATGTCGCCAAGCGAGGCAGCACGCCGCTGGTCGTGGCCGACGGCAAGGGCAAGACCTTGGGCGTGATCGAGCTCAAGGACATCGTCAAGGGCGGCATCGCGGAGCGCTTCGCCGAGATGCGCCGTATGGGCATCAAGACCGTGATGATCACCGGCGACAACCCGGTGACAGCGGCTGCCATCGCCGCTGAGGCGGGCGTCGATGATTTCCTCGCCCAAGCCACGCCCGAGGCCAAACTCAAGCTCATCCGCGAGTATCAGCAGGGCGGGCGCCTCGTCGCCATGACCGGCGACGGCACCAACGACGCTCCCGCGCTCGCACAGGCCGACGTCGCCGTCGCGATGAACTCGGGCACGCAGGCGGCCAAGGAAGCCGGCAACATGGTGGATCTGGACTCTAACCCCACCAAGCTCATCGAGATCGTGCAGATCGGCAAGCAGCTCTTGATGACGCGCGGCTCGCTCACCACCTTCAGCATCGCCAACGATGTCGCCAAGTACTTCGCCATCATCCCCGCCGCGTTCGCGAGCACGTACCCCGCGCTCGACGCTCTCAACATCATGCGGCTCAACCCCGCGACGGCGATCCTCTCCAGCGTGATCTTCAACGCGCTGGTCATCGTCGTGCTCATCCCCCTCGCCCTCCGCGGCGTCAAGTACCGCCCGGTCGAGGCGAGCAAGCTCCTGCTGCACAATCTCCTCGTCTACGGCGTCGGCGGCCTCATCGTGCCGTTCATCGGCATCAAGGCCATCGACCTGCTAGTCAACCTCCTGCCCGTCTGGAGCTAACCCATGCTCAGCCACCCCCCCATCCTCCGCCCCGCCCTCGTCCTCTTCGCCATCCTCTCGCTCATCACCGGCGTGGTCTATCCGCTCGCGATCACCGGCATCGCGCAGGTCGCGTTCGCCGTCAAGGCCAACGGCTCGATCATCACCGGTAAGGATGGCAAGACCGTCGGCTCCGAACTCCTCGGCCAGGATTTCAGCGCGGGCGACCCCAAGGATGCCGCCAAGTGGTTCTGGGGACGCCCAAGCGCCACCAGCCCAGTGCCCTACACCGCTCTGAACTTGGACAAGGGCACCGGGTCATCGGGCAGCAACCTCGCCCCGACCAACCCGGCGCTCATCGATAATGTGAAGGCCCGAATCGTCGCCCTTGCCGCCGCGGACTCATCCGTCGAATACGCACGAGCCGCGGCCCAGCCGATCCCCGTTGATCTCGTCACGTCCTCGGCCAGTAGCTTGGACCCGCACATCTCACCCGCGGCTGCCGAATACCAGGTGCCCCGCATCGCCAAGGCGCGTGGCATGAGCGAGGAAGCCGTGCGGGCGTTGGTCACCAAGCACACCATCGGTCGCACGCTGGGCGTGCTGGGCGAGCCGGTGGTGAACGTGTTGGAACTCAACCTTGACCTCAACCAGCAGAGCCGGTAAGTCCACGAGCTGGCCCTTACGATGTACTCATGCCTGACTCCCGTCCCGATCCCGCCGAACTCCTCGCCCGCATCCAGCGGGAGGAGGCACGCGCGGGCGGTGGGGACAGCGTGAACGGACCCGCCCGCGGCAAGCTCAAGATCTTCTTCGGCATGGCCCCTGGCGTCGGAAAGACATACGCCATGCTCGCCGCGGCCCAGCGAATGGCGGCCCAAGGCGTCGATGTGGTTGCGGGCATCGTTGAGACCCACGGGCGCGTCGAGACCGAGCAGATGCTGCTGGGGCTCGACATCTTGCCTCGGAAGATGGTCGAATACTCCGGAACCACGCTGCACGAGTTTGATGCGGAGGCCGCGATCCTCCGTCGGCCGGACATCCTCCTCGTGGATGAGCTGGCCCACACCAACGCCCCGGGCTCGGCGGGGGGGCGTGAGAAGCGCTGGCAGGATGTGCGGGAGTGCCTCAAGGCGGGCGTGAACGTCTACACGACGCTCAACGTCCAGCATCTGGAGTCGATCAACGATGTCGTGACGCAGATCACCGGCGTGCCGGTGCGCGAGACGGTACCGGACTCGATCTTCGACGAGGCCGACGAGGTCGAACTCGTCGACCTGCCCACCGAGGTGCTCCACGAGCGGCTCCGTGCGGGCAAGGTCTACCTCGGCGACAACGCCGCGCGGGCGGTGGACCCCAGCGACGGTTTCTTCCGCAAAGGCAATCTCACCGCACTTCGCGAGCTGGCGCTCCGACGCACGGCCGCGTGGGTGGACTCCGAACTCCGGCGATACAAGCAGGACCGCGGCATCCGTGCCGTCTGGGCTGCGGGCGAGCGCATCGTCGTCGCCGTCAGCCCCAGCCCGATGTCGGGCAGGCTCATCCGGGCCGCCAAACGCATGAGCGCGGGGCTGCACGCCGACCTGCTCGCCGTCTATGTCGAAACGCCGCGCACCGCTGCTTTGTCGGCCAACGACCGTGATCGGCTGACGCAGAACATGCGGCTTGCTGAAAGCCTCGGAGCGACGACGGCGACGCTTGCCGGCCCGAACGCGGCCCACGAACTGATCGCCTTTGCCCGCTCGCGGAACGTCGGCAAGATCGTGGTTGGCAAGACCGAACGTCCACGCTGGAAGGAGTTGCTCTTCGGCTCGTTCATCGACAACCTGATCCGCGAGAGCGGGGACATTGATATCTACGTGGTTCGTGGTGATGACTCGGGGAGTGGAGCACGCGGACGGGCGGGAGAGGCTGAGCAGACGCAGATTGGCCGTGGCCGGGGCCTTGGGTCGTCGTTACGCTCCTGGCGATCGCACACCGCCAGGTTCGGCGGAGCCTTGCTCATCGTCGCCGCAACGTCTTTGCTCGCGCTGGCGTTCTATCAGCCGCCGGATCTTTCGGAGGAGGCTCTCATCCTTCTCGGCGGCATCGTTGTCTGTGCGATCTGGTGCGGGCGGGGGCCTGCCACGCTCGCCAGCGTGCTCTCCGTGCTCGCGTTCAACTTCTTCTTCACCGAGCCGCGCTTCTCACTGTCCGTCAACGACCCGACGTACCTGCTGACCTTCGGCGTCATGCTCTCGGTGGGGCTGATCGTGGGAACGCTCGCCGCGCGGACGCGCGAACAAGCCCGCTCCGCATGGGACCGCGAACGACAGACGGCGGCGCTGTACGCCCTGTCGCGCGAGCTTGCGGCAGCGCAGGGCATCCGCGATGTTGCCGCCGTCGCCGCAAGGCATACCCACGACCTGCTCCGCGTCGATGTCGTCGTTGCCGTTCCTGCACATGGCAAGTCCACTTCGGTACTCGATGTGCTCGCCTTTGGCGGAGCGCCGGACTGGTTCGACGATGCTGGCGGACGCGAGCGGGGCGTCGCACAATGGGCACTCGACCACGGCAAGCCCGCGGGGCTGGGCACGCAGAAACTCCCGGCCTCGGCGGGTCGGTACGTGCCGCTCGTCGGTACGAGCGGGAAGCTCGGGATTCTTGGGCTGCGTCCGGTTGGTGGTGAAACAAGCACCGAGGGCCTCAGGGGCTTCGATGCTTCGAGCCTTATGTTGATAGACGCGCTGACGAGTCAGATCGCCTCGGCTTTGGAACGCGTGTCGCTTAGTGAATCGCAGCAGGCCGCGAAGCTTGAAGCTGAGCGCGAGCGGCTGCGTAGCGCCCTGCTGAGTTCGGTATCGCACGACCTGCGAACACCGCTGGCCAGCATCACCGGAGCCGCCAGCACGCTTGAGCAATCGGCGGGCACGAATGAGGCGGACGGGGGTGGGGGGAGCAGCCCGGCTTCCCAAGGACTGGATGCAGGCACCAGAGCTTCGCTTCTCCGCACCATTATCGACGAATCCTCACGCCTCAACGACATCATCGCCAACCTCGTCTTCGCCACGCGTTTGGAGTCGGGCACCATCGCTCTGAACCGCGAGTGGACCACGCTCGAAGAAATCATCGGCGTCGGTTTGGCTCGCCACCGCGAGGACTTGGCCTCGCGTCCCTTCCGCGTGCATTTGCCCACCGACCTGCCGATGGTCCGAGTTGACAACGCCATGCTCCCGCAGGTCGTGCACAACCTGATCGAGAATGCCCTCCGCTACACGCCCGCCTGTACGCCGATCTCGGTGAGTGCGTGGACGGCCGATGCGCAGGTGATCGTGAAAGTCTCCGATGAAGGACCGGGACTTTCTGACGACGAGGCCGCCAAGGTCTTCCAGCGCTTTTATCGCGGGCGTGCATCAAAGTCTTCCCCGGCAGCGGGTGGCATCTCTCCTTCGAGCACTGGCATGGGGCTCGGGCTCACCATCTGCGAGGGCATCATCCGTGCTCACGGCGGCCGCATCTGGGCGGAGCCGAACACGCCGCGTGGCGTCGCATTCATGTTCTCGCTGCCTGTCGAACAACCACAACCTTTCATGCCGAGTGAACTGGCCGAACCGACTCGTGCACCGGGAGGTGCCGTATGAGCGAAGCACGCGCAACCCCCACCACGGCGATATCACCTTCCGGCCATGCCCCGCTCATCCTCATCATCGAGGACGAGGAGCCGATCCGTCGGTTCCTCCGAGCCACGCTCGAAGCGAACCACTTCCGAGTCAAAGAATGCAGCACCGCTCGCGACGGCGTGCTCCAAGCCGTCACTATCCGCCCCGACCTCATCCTGCTCGATCTCGGTCTTCCTGACGGCGACGGTCTGCAGGTCACCAAGACCATCCGCACAGAGTCGTCCGTGCCGATCGTCGTGCTCTCGGCGCGCGGACAGGAGAGCGACAAGGTCGCCGCTCTGGACGCGGGTGCCGATGACTATCTCACCAAGCCATTCGGCGTAGGCGAGCTGCTCGCCCGCATCCGAGTCGCGCTGCGGCACTCCGCTCTGGCGGGTTCACGCAGCCTCGGCGGCGAGCCGAAGCCTTACGAAGCCACCATCGATGGACGCACGCTGCGAGTTGATCCCGTCGCACGGCTCGTGCACCTCACCGATGCCAACGGACGCCGCGAAGTTCGCCTCACACCCATGGAGTTCAAGCTCTTGGCGTTCCTCGTCAAACACGCGGGCAAGGTGCTGACGCACCAGATGATCCTCAAGGAGGTCTGGGGTCAGCAGCACGCCAGCGATGTGCAATACCTCCGCGTGTATGCCGGAGAACTCCGAAAGAAACTGGAAGCCGATTCCGCGCAGCCCCGATTCCTTCTGACCGAGCCAGGGGTGGGGTACAGACTGTTCCAAGAAGACCCCCAATCAGCGTGATCCAGCTCGGGCACCCATAAGCCGGCTTTCACGGTTTCACGCTGAGCAAAAACCGCGTTTCTGGCGTCCAAAGGCGGATTCCCTCCACAAAAAGTTCAAACCGTGTCCTGTCACCCCGATTTGTTCGAGAGTAAAGCCCTTCGATGAGCAGATCGAAGGGCTTTTTCCGTTGTGGGCGAAGGACTTGCAGACCGTAGCTTCAAGTTCAACCGATCGTGAAATCGTGCTTGGAACTCGACCAGTTTGAGCCGACCCTGGCAGGATTTGAACTAGCTACGCGCGGCTCGCATGCGAGGGCCGGCGGCTCTGTCGTTCGGCATGTGGTGGGCGATTACCATTGGTCCATGTCGCCCCCTCCGCCACAACCCGAAGACGCAACGCTGCTGATGGCTGCCGCGGCGAACGGGGACAAGTCGGCCGCCGATCGCCTCCTGCCGCTTGTGTATGAGCAATGCCGCCAGGCCGCCCAGCTGGGCTTGGCGGGGGAGCGAGCTGGCCACACCCTTTCAGCTACAGCCCTGGTCCACGAGGCATACTTGAAACTCGCGGGGCGGCGTGAGGTGGCATGGGCGAGTCGGGGCCACTTCTATGCCGCCGCAGCGGAGGCCATGCGTCGCATCTTGATCGACTACGCCCGAGCCCGAGGTCGCCTGAAACGTGGGCCAACCCCGGTGCCGATCGAGCGGGCCTCAGTCCTGCTCAGCCTGGCCGATTTGGTTGCGAATGAACATTCCGACCAAATCGTGAGGCTGGATGAAGCCCTCCGACGCTTGGAGGCTGAGGACCCGGATGTGGCCCAGGTCGTTCGGCTCCGGTTTTATGCTGGGCTGAGCGGCGAGGAAACCGCATGGGCCTTGGGTAAGTCTCCGGCCACGGTGGACCGTGACTGGTCGTGGGCCCGGGCTTGGCTCTTCCGGCAACTGCGGCCGGCGGGCTCGTAGGTTCCAGGCAGCGGACAGAGGCAAGTATGAGCGGCAATCGCGAACGAATGCGGGACATCTTCGACCAGGCACGCCGTCTGCCTAAGCCCGATCGAGCGGCGTTCCTGAACGGACTGGCGGCGATCGATGGCCCGATGCGGGCGCAGATCGAAGACATGCTCGGGGCGCTCGATGAGGCTGGCCCATTCCTTTCTGAACCGACCCAAGGGAATCATCATGCCCAGCCAACGGCCGATCTCGCATCCGCCGTGACTCTGGCCCCGGCGTTGAGCGAGGGTCCGGGTACGCGTATCGGGCAGTACAAGTTGCTCCAACTCATCGGCGAGGGCGGGTTCGGATCGGTCTTCATGGCCGAACAGGAGAAGCCGGTTGCGCGCAAGGTTGCGCTGAAGATCATCAAGCTCGGCATGGATACACGCCAAGTGGTCGCACGCTTCGAGCAGGAGCGGCAGGCCCTGGCGATGATGGACCATCCCAACATCGCGCGGGTGTTTGACGCCGGGGCGACGGAGACGGGACGCCCGTTCTTCGCGATGGAACTGGTCAAGGGCGACGCCATCGTCGAGTACTGCGACAAGAACAACCTCAGCATTCATGATCGACTGGAGCTGTTCGCGCAGGTGTGTAAGGCGGTGCAGCACGCGCACACCAAGGGGATCATCCACCGCGACATCAAGCCCAGCAACATTCTCGTGTCCACGCAGGACGGTCGGCCGCACACGAAGGTCATCGACTTCGGCATCGCGAAGGCCACGGCTCGCAAGCTCACCGAGAAGACGCTCTTCACGGAGCACAAGGCCCTGATTGGCACGCCCGAATACATGAGCCCCGAGCAAGCCGAGGGCAGTCTGGATATCGACACTCGCACGGATGTGTATTCGCTCGGCGTGCTGCTCTACGAACTGCTCACCGGCACCACGCCTTTCAGCAGCCGGGAGCTGCGGTCGGCCGCATACGCCGAGATTCAACGCATCATTCGCGAGGTCGACCCTCCCAAGCCCAGCACGCGGCTGAGCAATAACACCGACACGATCGCGAGCGTCGCGGCGCAGCGCAGAATCGAGCCGGCGCAAACTTGGAACGCTTGCGCGCGGCGAGCTGGACTGGATCGTGATGAAGGCGCTGGAGAAGGATCGCCAGCGGCGATACGAGACGGCGAGCGGGCTGGCGACGGACATCCATCGCTACCTGAGCGGCGAGGCGGTGGTGGCCGCGCCGCCCAGCAGGACGTATCGGTTTAAGAAGTTCATCCGGCGCAACCGCGTGATGGTGACGGCGGTCGGGGCGGTGGCGGTGGCGCTGGTGGCGGGGTTCGGGACGGCGCTCTGGCAGGCCCGCGAGGCGTCGCTGCAGCGCGACGCTGCGGTGCTCGCCGGGCAGAAGGAAGCCCAGCAGCGCGCCGAGGCCGAGCTGCAGCGGACCCGCGCTGACGAGCGGGCCATCGCGGCAGAGACGGCCGAGAAAGCCGCCCAGGCCGCCCGCGACGCCGAGAAGCAGCGTGCCGACCAGCTCAAGAAGGTTTCGGACTTTCAGGCACGCATGCTGGGCCAGATCGACACGGCCAAGGCGGGCGTGGAGCTAATGGCCGACGTGCGCGAGCGGTTTGCCGCGGCGCTGCAAAGGGCTGGCGTGCCCGATACGGAGCGCTCCGCCCGGGCCGACACGCTGCGCCGAGAGCTCGTGCTCGTCAATGCGACCGACGCTGCCGCGGCCATGATCGACCGGACGATCCTGAGGCCCGCGAACAAGACCATCGACGAACAGTTCAAGGACGACCCCACGACCGACGCGAGCCTGCGGCAAGCGTTGGCGGACCTCTACACCTCGATCGGCCTGTACGACTCGGCGTATCCGCTCCAGGAGTCGGCGTTGGCGACCCGCCGCCGCGTGCTGGGGGAGGAGCACCCGGACACGCTCACCTCCATCAACAACATGGGCGCTCTGCTCCGGGCCCAGGGCAAGCTCGATCAGGCCGCGCCGTACCTCCGCGAGGCCATAGAGAAGTCCCGCCGCGTGCTAGGCGAGGAGCACCGGGACACGCTCGCCTCCATCAACAACATGGGTTCCTTGCTCCAGGCCCAGGGCAAGCTCGATCAGGCCGAGCCGTACTGGCGCGAGGCCCTGGAGAAGTACCGTCGCGTGCTGGGCGAGGAGCACCCAGACACGGTCTCCTACATCAGCAACATGGGCTGTCTGCTCCAGGCCCGGGGCAAGCTCGATCAGGCTGAGCCATACGTGCGCGAGGCCCTGGAGAAGTCCCGCCGCGTGCTGGGGGAGGAGCACCCCAAGACGCGCCACCTCCATCCACAACGACGTGGGTGCCTTGCTCTTGTCCCAAGGCAAGCTCGATCAGGCCGAGCCGTACTGGCGCGAGGCGCTGGAGAAGCGCCGCCGAGTGTTGGGGGAGGAGCACCCCAGCACACTCGACTCCATGAACAGCGGCGTCCTGCTCCGGGACCAGGGCAAGCTCGTTCAAGCCGAGCCGTACTGTCGCGAGGCGATGGAGAATGCCGCTGCCGCGTGCTGGGGGAGCACCTGAGCACGATCCACCCACTAACACCATGGGCCGCCTTGCTCTGTCCCAAGGCAAGCTCGATCAGGCCGAGCTGTACCGCGCGTGCGCTGGAGAAACGCCGCCGCGTGTTGGCGAGGGAGCATCCGGACACGCTCGACTCCATCAACAACATGGGCGTCCTGCTCCGACCCAGGGCAAGCCCGACCAGCCGAGCCGTACTGTCGCGAGCGCTGGAGAAACGCCGCCGCGTGCTGGGGAGGACACCCTGGAGCACGATCGCCTCCATCAACACCATGGGCATGCAGCTCTCGTCCCAGGGCAAGTTCGATCAGGCCGAGCCGTACTGCCGCGAGGCCCTGGAGAAGCGCCGCCGCGTGCTGGGGCAGGAGCACCCGAGCACGATCCTCTCCATCAACACGATGAGCGTCCTGCTCCAAACCCAGGGTAAGCTCGATCAGGCCGAGCCGTACCTGCGCGAGGCGCTGGAGACGCGCCGCCGCGCGCTCGGGGAGGAGCACCCGGACACGCTCGAATCCATCTACAACATGGGCGCGCTGCTCCAAGCTCAGGGCAAGCTCGATCAGGCCGAGCCGTACCTGCGCGATGCGCTCGAGAAGCGCCGCAGCGTGCTAGGGCAGGAGCACCCGAGCACGATCACTTCCATCAACTCCATGGGCGCCCTGCTCCGGGACCAGGGCAAGCTCGATCAGGCCGAGCCGTACTGCCACGAGGCGTTGGAGAAGCGCCGCCGCGTGCTGGGGGAGGAGCACGCGTACACGCTTGTGTCCATCGGCAACATGGGCGGCCTGCTCCTGGCGCAGGGCAAGCATCAGGACGCCATCGATCTTCTGCGCCCGGTCGAGCCCGCGGCCCGCAAGGCGTTCACCGGCGGCAGCGCGGGGCGCCTAGCCGACTTCCTGACCACCCTTGGCCGCACCCGCGTGGGCCTCGGCTATGACGCGGAGCGATTCGCCCTCGCCGAGGCCAACCTCCTCGATGCCCACCCGATCTATGTCGCCGCCAAGGACCGCGGCCCGACGCACAAGAATACTCGCGAGTGTGTGACGGGCCTTGTCGATCTCTACACCGCCTGGGACAAGGCCGAGCCCGGCAAGGGGTACGGAGCAAAGGCCGCGGAGTGGAAGGAACGACTCAGGCAAGCGCAGGAGGCCTCGAATGGCGCGGCGAGCACGCCCGCAACGACTCCCACCAAATGACCGACACGCACGACCGCCAACAGGTGGCTGAACAGATGGGTTGAGTTTGGCTTTTGCCCAGGCGTGAGCACTCGATCGAGCGAGCGAGCACATCGCTCGTGAACACGCGCAAAGGCAGTCGGAGCAAAGAGCCCGTACGGGCATAGGCAGTCGATCTCCCACGAACGTCGTGGGCAGGGTATCAGTTTGGTTGTACTTTTTTAGGAGATTCGCATGAAGACGAAGTTGAGTAACCTGTATCCGGCGGCGATGTTCTTGAGCCTTCTGGCCTCTGCGGGGACTGCCCGCGCCGTTGGGCCGAACGATTCGAACACCACGGCACGCACGCTGGTCGAACAGTGCGCAGGAATCCAGAAGGGTGACAAGGTGATGGTCTCGGGCAGACCGACGGATATCGCACTGCTCGAGAGCATCGCAGTGCAGGTGCGCAAGGTGGGTGCGTTCCCGCTGGTGTCGGTGAGCACGGACCAGATGTCCCGGCGGATGTTTGACGAGGTGCCGGTGGAGTTCGATACACAGACAGACGCCTTCGGGCTCAAGCTCGCCGAGTTCACTGATGCGATGATCGCGGTTGAATCCATCGACAACCCGGCGTTGTTCGCCGGCGCCTCGCAGGTACGGATGGCCGCGCGGGCCAAGGCGGGCATGCCTGTCATTGAAGCTCTGCTGAAGAGGAACGTCCGCCAGATCACGCTTGGCAACGGCCTCTTCCCCACGCAGGCGGCGGCGACCATGTACGGCGTCACCACGGAGCAGCTCTCAGACATCTTCTGGAGCGGTGTGAACGTCGACTACTCGGCGCTGCAGTCAACAGGCACGAAGATTAAGGGCATGTTTGAGAGCGGCAAGCAGGTGCACATCACCAATCCCAACGGGACCGACCTGTCCTTCGGAATCGAGCGGCGGCAGGCGTTCGTCTCCGACGGCGCGATCTCGAAAGAAGACTTGGCCAAGGGTGGCGCGGCGTGCCAGGTGTGGCTCCCGGCTGGCGAGGTCTTCTCGACGCCGGTGCCCGGAACCACGAACGGACGAGTTGTGTTCGACCGTGTCTTCTTCGAAGGCAAGGAGATCACGGGAGTGACCATCGACTGCAAGAACGGCAAGGTGACCTCGATAACCGGCGGACCCGGTTTCGACCCGATCAAGGCCCAGTACGACGCCGCCGGGCAGGGCAAGGACGAGTTCTCGATGTTCGATATCGGGATCAATCCCGCCGTGAAGCTCCCAGCAGGAACGAAACTGCTGTCGTGGGTTCCCGCAGGCATGGTATCGCTGGGCATCGGCGGCAACGTCTGGGCCGGCGGCACGAACGAGTGCGCGTACGGGTTCAGCGGGTTCGTGCCGGGAAGCACCGTGACAATCGACGGTAAGCCGCTCGTCGAGAAGGGCTCGCTGTTGCACTGATCTGGAGCCAGGCATCGATCTCTCGCGCGAGCGCTTTGGGGCTCATCGCCCACACACTTGCGAGCCCAGGTGGGAGCATCTGGGCTCGCTTTGTCCTCACCGTCGCGTCAGCCGGAACCCGCGTTGGAATTCAGCAAACGGCGTATTCCGGGCTCCCACACCCTAGCGTCCTCCAAGCAAAGCGGCTTTGATGGAAGTCAAGTGGGGTTCACCAGTTCGACTTGACCCTAGGTCAGGCATGCACGCCGTTGAGGTTGAGACACCTCTGTCTTGAGCCGAGCAGATCGTTTTTTATGTTTGCTTGTAAGCACAAGATGTAGCGTTGCATACAAAAGCTGGATATACTTCCACGATCACATCACGCGCCGGTCAAGGAGGACCCATGCACGTTGAACTTCGGTCGGTCGAATCGATACGCCCCTACGAGTCCAACCCTCGCCTGAACGACTCTGCCGTGGACGCGGTGGCGCGGTCGATCGCCGAGTTCGGCTGGCGGCAGCCGATCGTGGTGGATGGTGATGGCGTTGTTGTTGTCGGGCACACGCGGCTCAAGGCGGCGATCAAGCTCGGGCTGGAGAAGGTGCCGGTGCACGTGGCGACCGGGCTCACGCCGGCGCAGGTTCGCGCGTACAGACTTGCCGACAACCAAACCGCCACGATCGCCGAGTGGGACATGGAGCTGTTGCCGGTCGAGATCGGGGAGTTAAAGGAACTCGGGTTCGATCTGGACTTGCTGGGGTTCGGCGACGAACTGGCCGAGATCATGGCTCCGAAGGGGAACGTCGGGCTGGTCGATGCTGATGACGTACCCGAGCCGCCGGACACGGCGACGACGGTGAAGGGCGATCTGTGGCTGCTCGGCGAGCACCGGCTGCTGTGCGGGGATTCATCGAGTGTTCCTGACCTTGACCGCTTGCTGGATGGTGCTGCGATCCATCTCGTCAACACTGACCCGCCGTTCAATGTTCGTGTCGAACCACGCTCGAACAACGCGATCGCGGCGGGGTTGTCGTCGTTTGCGCCCACCAAGGCAGGTTCCGGCGAGCACCACCAGAAGTTCGACGTGGCGCGGGACCCCGGCAAGGCCAAGGGAACCTCGAGAAAGCTCCGCGCCAAGGACAGGCCGCTCCTCAACGACTTCGTGACCGACGCGGCCTTCGACGGCATGCTGGCCGCGTGGTTCGGGAACATCGCGCGGGTGCTGGTGCCGGGCGGCTCCTTCTACGTTTGGGGCGGCTACGGCAACATCGGGAACTATGCGCCGGCGCTGAAGGCGAACGGCTTGTACTTCTCGCAGGCCGTGATTTGGATCAAAGAGCACCCGGTGCTCACGCGCAAGGACTTCATGGGTAACCACGAATGGTGCTTTTACGGGTGGAGGGAAGGCGCGGGCCACCACTTCTACGGCCCCAACAACGTCCCCGACGTGTGGAACGTCAAGAAGCTGCACTCGAGCAAGATGGTCCACCTGACCGAGAAGCCGACGGAGCTGGCGGCCCGCGCCATCGCGTACTCGTCCAAGCCCGGGAACAATGTGCTCGATCTCTTCGGCGGGAGCGGATCAACCCTCATCGCCTGCGAGCAGCACGGACGCAGAGCGTTCCTGATGGAACTCGACGAGCTGTACTGCGACGTGATCGTGCAGCGATGGGAGACATTCACGGGGAAGCAGGCCGAGCGGGTGACGGCAGCGCGATCGCACGGAACGACGGCAATCTGTGACTCGCCGGGTTCGAAGAGCGGGAAGCCCTCTGCCCGTGGGTCGTCACGGCCGCACGCTGTGGCCGAAGGAAAAGCCGTGCTGCACGCCGCGGCTGGTGTCGGAGGTGCTCCTGAAGTTCAGCCGCGAGAGCATCGAGTTGGACGAGCTGGCCGAGCGGGTGGAGGCGCTGGAGGCCGTCACCGCGAACAAGGAGGATCAATAACCATGAGCAGGCTCAAGCAGAAGCTGGCGGCGATAGAGAAGAAGTCACGGGTGCTCTTGCAGCACCACGGGATCGAACCCAACTGGCCCCTCACGCATCTGTGCAAAGAGGTTCTCCGCGACGAGCCCGACCGGCGGCTCGTCGAACCCTGCGACACCGACCCGGAGACGTACTGGGACATCCGCCACACGATCGCCTGGGCCGACGAGGACTACGCGGAGATCGCGCGGCTCAACCGCAACTGCCCGAAGCCCAAAGAGGAGTACGACTGGGGGCCATCTTCTGAGGACGGCGAGCTGACGCCCCAGGCGATCAAGATTCTCGACGACGACGCGCTTCGGGTTGAGGGAACGATGGCGCGTGAACGGGAGGCGGTGGTCGCGGCGCAGAGAAGGCTGGGCAGGCCGGAGAAGGCACGTCCGATCGAGGCACCCCCGAGCGAGCCATCTCCGTAC